>HF986585.1:76914-80961 GCA_000431495.1 Firmicutes bacterium CAG:791
ACAAGGCAGAGGGCACAGAGTATATTAATCTTCCGATCGCGGTCCTCGTCAACGGAAATTCGGCAAGCGCCTCGGAAATTCTCTCCAGTGCAATTCAGGACTCCGGAGCAGGAACTGTCGTCGGAACCCAGACCTATGGGAAGGGTGTGGTGCAGACGGTCTATTCGCTGCAGGATGGCACGGAAGTGAAGCTGACGATCTGTGAGTATTTCACGAGAAACGGGAACGAGATCCATCAGATCGGCGTAACACCGGACCAGGAGGTGGAGTTTGATTCCGGGGAATACAGGAACTCGGGTACGGATAATCAGTTGGAAACTGCAATTAAAACGATTTCGGAGAAAATTGGGCTAAATTTAAACAAAAGCAATTAAATAAAGAAGCATATTTCTCTGAAAACAGGAGATGGAAAAGCCGACAAGATGCGCTGTATCCAGTGCATTTTGCCGGCTTTTCCATGCATGGAGAAAAAACAGGAAGGCGGTTCCTGCCTGAGGTAAATGGAATGCACCGAATACTATTTAACGTAAACGATTTATGTTAACAGCACTGTTTCGTGCAGAAAAGGAACGAAGGTGGTGGGGAAAATAGACAAAACAAAGACGCATATTCTGGACAGACCGCACAAAGATGTATTCAATGCACAAAAAAACGAAAATGCCACTTGAAATCATGTGTAAAAAGATCTATAACATAATTACGAAAACGTTTAAGGGACATGCGGTTCCTTAGAAACCACTAACGGAGGGAAAGAACGTTATGAAAAAAAGGTTTGTCAGCGTATTACTCGCTTCCACAATGGTAGCAGGCATGGTAGCAGGCTGTGGAAGCTCTTCTTCGAGCACCGAGACGGCGGCAACAGAAGCAGCAACCGAGGCAGCTGCTGAGACGGAAGCTACGGATGATGTAGCGGAGGCAGAGACTGCAGATGCAGCAGAGGAGACCGAAGCGGCAGCAGATGAAGGAAAGGTCCTGAACATCCAGTGCTGGAACGAGGAGTTCAAGAGCCGCCTTGAGGATCACTATCCGGGATATGAGAAGGTAGATGACACCACCGGTAAGATTGGCGATGTAACGGTAAAGTTCCACATCACTCCTTCGGATGACAATGCATATCAGAACAATCTGGACAGCGTTCTTCCCGGCAATGCAGATGCAGCAGCAGATGACAAGACGGATCTTTTCCTGATCGAGGCTGACTACGCACTCAAGTATACCGATGCAGATGTAAACGTAGCCATGAAGCTTTCTGATCTTGGCATCACAGATGCAGATCTTTCCAAGCAGTATCAGTACACCAAGGACGTTGTTACCGATGCAAACGGCGACCTTCGCGGTGCTTCCTGGCAGGCTTGCTCTGCAGGACTGATCTATGATCGCGCAATTGCCAAGGAAGTTCTCGGATCCGATGATCCGGCTGACGTTCAGGCAGCTGTGAAGGATTGGGATACCTTCAACGCAACGGCAGACACTCTGAAGAAGGCTGGATACAACATCACCGCAACCGTAAATGATACCTACCGTGTATATTCCAACAATGTATCCAAGAAGTGGGTTGAGGACGGAAAGGTTCAGATCGACGATAACATCAAGAAATGGGCAGATGATTCCAAGGCACTCGTAGACAAGAAGGAAACCAGCACAGCTGAGCTGTGGAGCGATGACTGGAGCAAGGGCTTCTTCACAGATTCTCCGGTATTTGCTTATTTTGGACCTGCATGGCTGATCAACTTCTCCATGCACGCTGATGAGGAAGGTTCTATCGCAAACGAAGGCGGCTGGGGACTGGTAGAAGGACCTCAGGGCTTCTACTGGGGCGGCACATGGATCTGCGCAGCAACCGGAACCGATAACCCGACTCTGGTGAAGGATATTATCCTGACCATGACAACGGACGACGCTGTTATGAAGGACATTGCAGTGAAGGATTCCGATTGTGTCAACAACAAGGACGTCCTGGCAGACCTTGCAAGCGATGATTCCTTCGGAAGCGCAGTCCTTGGCGGACAGAACCCTTACGAAATGCTTGCAGCAGGTGCAGAGAGCGTTGATATGAGCAACATCTCCATCTACGATCAGGGCTGCAACGAGTCTTATCAGCAGGCTATGAAGAACTTCTTCGATGGCAACGCTTCCTATGACGAGGCTCTTGCTCAGTTCAAGAAGGCAATCGTAGAGAAGTATCCTGAGCTGACAGTAGACTGATCCGGAAACATTCGGAAGAATTTAGTCAGAACGAATCAGATCGACGACATGGCGCCTGTCCGGTATGGCCGGGCAGGCGCTGTTTTTCCTGAATTTCAGTTCCTTCTCTGTGCTCGTGCCAAGGGGACAGGAGCACAGAGCAGGTACTGAAATCGAAAGGGAGGGCAGAGATGGAACAGAAAGAGAACAAAACAGTGGTTCTGAAATCCAACAATGTGACAAAGGTAAACCGGTGGGGATATTTTTTCCTGATTCCGTTTTTCGTAATCTTTGTTATTTTCCAGCTGATTCCGCTGGTGTCTACAATTTATAACAGCTTTTTTGAGAACTATATGTCAGGATTGAAAAAGGTGGGGCCGAATTTTGTCGGGCTGCAGAATTACATCAGTCTGTTTGAAACAGGAGACCTCGGAACCTATACGGCCAACACACTGATCATGTGGGTGATGTGCTTTGTTCCGCAGATTATTGTTTCCCTTCTTCTTGGTGCGTGGTTTACCAATCCGCAGCTTCGCCTGAAGGGGCAGAGATTTTTTAAAACCGTAATTTATCTTCCGAATCTGATCATGGCATCTGCTTTCGCCATGCTGTTCTTCACCTTGTTTGCAGATTCCGGCCCGGTAAACTCAATCCTGGTTCAGGCCGGAATTCTGAAGGAAGCTTACAGCTTCATGTCACATGTCTGGAGCGTGCGGACGCTGGTAGCCTTCATGAACTTCCTGATGTGGTTTGGCAATACCACCATCCTTCTGATGGCGGGAATGATGGGAATTGATCAGAGCCTGTTCGAAGCCGCAGAGGTGGACGGAGCCACATCCAACCAGATTTTCTTTAAGATTACGCTTCCGCTGCTTCGTCCGATTCTGGTTTATGTGATGATTACCTCGCTGATCGGCGGACTGCAGCTGTTCGATGTTCCGCAGATCCTGACCAACGGAAGCGGAGATCCGATGCGTTCCTCCATGACCTTGATTATGTATCTGAACAAGCATCTGTACAGCAAGAACTACGGTATGGCCGGTGCACTTTCTGTCATGATGTTTATCATTACCGGCATCCTGAGTCTGATTGTTTTCCGGCTCACCAATGCCAAGGAAGTGAAGTAAGGGGGAGATGACGATGGCTAAGAATATGAAGAATATTACAGCTGAGCAGGAAGAGTCGGCGGGCGCTTCTCTGAAGGCAAGAAGAGCCGGCTGCTACGTGCTTCTTGTTCTGATTTCCTTTATTTGTCTGTTCTGGTTTTACGTGCTTTTTATCAACGCAACGAGAAGCAACTCTCAGCTGGCAAGAGGCTTTACGGCATTGCCGAGCACGTACCTTGGGACGAATCTGCATAACCTGTTCAGCGGAACGCTTCCGGTTATCTCCGGCCTGTGCAATTCCCTGGTGGTGGCGTCCTTTACGGCATTGCTTGCAACTTATTTCTCGACGATGACGGCATACGCCATCCATGCCTATGATTTTAAGCTTCGTAAGGCGGCGTTCACTTTTATCCTTGCGGTTATGATGATTCCGACACAGGTGACCGCGCTTGGTTTCATTCAGCTGATGACGAAGATGAATCTGATGGATAACTTCATCCCGCTGATTGTACCGGCAATGGCTTCTCCGGCGGTATTCTTCTATATGAAGCAGTACATGGATTCGGTGCTGTCGAAATCTTTGATTGAGGCGGCAAGAATCGATGGCTCCGGTGAGCTTCATACGTTCAATTCGATTGTGCTCCCGCTGATGAAGCCGGCGGTTGCGGTACAGGCGATTTTTTCCTTTGTTTCGAGCTGGAACAATTACTTCACACCGGCCCTGATTCTGCACAAGGACAAGATGAAGACTCTTCCG
>HF986585.1:80984-88422 GCA_000431495.1 Firmicutes bacterium CAG:791
TCCGATCCTGATTGCACAGCTTCGTGCAGCGGACTGGCTGAAGTTCGATATGGGCCAGGTTTATGCGATGATCGCGTTCTCTATTTTCCCGGTTATCCTGGTTTATCTGTTCCTGTCGAAGAACATCGTCGGAGGCGTCATGATGGGCGGCGTCAAGGAATAATTGGCGACCGGATCGGAAGTGCGCTTCCCTGACAACACTTTGTGATGCCGGATAAGCTCCGGCAGAATTCATAAAGACATCCTCTGACTCTTGCCGGGATCCCGCAGCGTGTAAATTCGTTGCGGGATCCCGGCGTTTATGAAATAATCTTTATAGGCTTTGCACCAGATGGATTTTCGGGAAAAACAGAACCTGCGTGCGGAGAATGACAGAATTCCGGCGTTCAAACAGAACCAGCGGCACAGCCGCAGAAAAGGGGGTACAAATGGGACTTTTACAGGTAGGAATCGGTGCGGCATCGTCGGTACTTTCGGATCAGTGGAGAGAGTACTTCTACTGCACTTCTCTGAATGAGAAGACACTCGTTGTAAAGGGCGAGAAGCGCAAGCAGGCGCGCTCCCGCAACAACGGAAGTGACAATGTCATTACCGATGGTTCCATCATAGCGGTCAATGACGGACAGTGCATGATCATTGTGGAGCAGGGGAAGATTGTAGAAGTCTGCGCGGAGCCCGGTGAGTTTGTGTTTGACAGCAAGACCTCGCCCTCTCTGTTTACCGGCGGACTTTGGGAGGGAATTCAGAATTCCTTCCAGACCTTTGGTAAGCGTGTGAGCTTCGGCGGAGACACCGCTGTGGATCAGAGAATCTATTACTTCAACACAAAGGAAATCATCGGAAACAAGTATGGAACGGCCAATCCGGTACCGTTCCGCGTGGTCGATGCGAATATTGGTCTGGATGTCGACATTTCAATCACCTGCTTCGGTGAATATGCATATCGGATTCAGGATCCGATTCTGTTCTATAAGAATATCTGCGGAAATATTGACGGAGCTTATACAAGAGACAAGATCGATTCCCAGCTGAAGTCGGAGCTTCTGACAGCACTTCAGCCTGCTTTTGCGGAGATTTCCGAGCAGGGAATCCGATACAGCTCTGTTCCTGCACATGCGGATGACCTTGGAAAGGCGCTGAATCATGTTCTGTCAGATTCCTGGGTTAAGACATACGGAATTACCATCTCAACCTTCGGCGTTTCCAGCATCAAGGCAAGCGAAGAAGACGAAAAGATGATCAAGGAGCTGCAGCGGAACGCGGTTTACCGGAATCCGAACATGGCAGCGGCAACGCTTACGGCGGCACAGGCACAGGCGATGCAGGATGCGGCAAAGAATGCGAACGGCGCAATGATGGGCTTTGCCGGAATGAACATGGCACAGCAGAGCGGCGGCATCAATGCAGGACAGCTCTATCAGATGGGGGCACAGCAGCCGCAGCAGGCACCGCAGCAGGCTCCTCAGATGCAGGCAGCTTCTGCAGGATGGACCTGCCCTTCCTGCGGACAGGCCGGAAATACCGGAAAGTTCTGCGGCAACTGCGGAAGTGCGAAGCCGGCGGCAAATGGCCCCTGGACCTGCCCTTCCTGCGGACAGGCCGGAAACACCGGAAAGTTCTGCAGCAACTGCGGACAGCCAAGAGCCTGAGAAGAGACCTGGGAGGGAATGACTATGGCACAGCAGGTAACAAATTACATTTGCCCGAATTGCGGAGGACCGATGCATTTTGACGCGGCAACCGGCAAGGTAAAGTGCGATTACTGTGACAGTACCTTCACCATCGAAGAAGTCAAGAAATCCTACGAAGAGAAGAATCAGAAGGCGAGAGAGGCGGCAAAGGAAGCGGCCGGCGGTACGGCAGGACTCGGGGCAGAAGAGCTCGGGATCGAAGCGCCGAATGTGGAGACGGCGGCCGGAGAGGACTGGGGAAGCGACGCGTCGAAGCTTAAGGTGTACAACTGCGGAAATTGCGGCGCTCAGCTGATTACCGATGAAACCACCGCGGCGACCACTTGCCCGTACTGCGGCAATCCGACCATTATTCCCGGCCAGTTTTCTGCCGGGAGGAAGCCGGATTATGTGATTCCATTTGCCTGTGAGAAGGAGCAGGCGATGGAGAAGCTTCAGTCCTACTATAAGGGAAAGAAGTTTCTGCCGAAATCTTTTACCTCCGGGAATCATCTGGAGGAGATCAAGGGCGTCTATGTCCCGTACTGGCTGTTCAGCGGAAGCGTGGACGCGGATATGACCTTTGAGTGCGGGAAGAGTACCACAACCCGTGAGGGGGATTTTGACGTCACAAGAACGAAGCTGTATCGGGTTCGCAGGGCCGGAACCATGAAATTCGAGAAGATCCCGTGCGACGCTTCGACCAGCATGCCGGATGATCTGATGGATTCGGTTGAGCCGTATCATTACGACAGTCTTCGCAAATTTGAACTGGAATATCTTCCCGGATATCTTGCGAACAAATATGACGTGGAGCAGAAGACGCTGCAGAAGAAGGCAGATGAGCGGGCGGTTGCAACGGCCTGTGATGAACTTCGTGACAGTATCTCCGGCTATGACAGCGTGACAGAGCAGGGGAGAAGTGCCAAAATCCGTCGTGGAAAGACGGACTATGCGCTGATGCCGGTATGGCTTCTTTATACGAAATGGAACGATCAGGATTTTCTGTTCGCCATGAATGGACAGACACAGAAGATGACGGGAAACCTTCCGGTTGCGCCAGGAAAGGCGGTGGCCTGGTTTGCCGGGGTGAGTGCAGCGGTTTTTGCTTTTCTGGCGGCGGTAATGATGCTGTTTGTGGATTCTGAGAATCCAACGGGATCCCTGGCGGTTTCTCTGGTGATGGCACTGGTTGCCGGCGCAATTACGCTTGGCGTTATGTACAGCCAGATGAAGCCGGTTGCACAGTCAACACGGGCGGCGCAGTATCTGAAGCAGGATCAATCGGAAATCCGTGTGCGGCAGGATGATTATATCCGCACGGTGGAGACCAGAACGCCGGTGAAGCGTGAGGAGCCCGGGGAGGCTTCCGGAGGAAAGAAATGAGTCTGGTCCGGCAACAGAGGAAACACACCGGAACCGAACATACTTTCGAAAAAAGTGGACGAAATCGGGAAACTGCGGTACAGTGATGGTACCGCAGTTTTTTGGTGCGCTGCGGCTTCACTGCGGCGTTCTGCCTGCAGGGAACGAATGGAGGTCTGGAAGGAAGGAGTAGTATGGATCATTTTGTTCTTCATTCAGAATTTCAGCCGATGGGAGATCAGCCGCAGGCGATTCAGGATCTTGTGAAGGGATTCCGCGAGGGAAACCAGTTCGAGACGCTCCTTGGCGTTACGGGATCCGGCAAGACCTTTACCATGGCCAATGTGATCCAGGCGCTGAATAAGCCCACCCTGATCATTTCGCACAATAAGACTCTGGCAGGACAGCTCTATGGAGAAATGAAGGAGTTTTTCCCGGAAAATGCCGTGGAATATTTTGTTTCCTACTATGATTACTATCAGCCAGAGGCGTATGTGCCGCAGACAGATACCTATATCGCGAAGGATTCTGCCATCAATGACGAAATTGACAAGCTGCGTCTCTCGGCGACGGCCTCTCTTTCAGAACGGCGGGATGTTATTGTGGTTGCCAGCGTATCCTGCATTTACGGCCTGGGTTCTCCGGATGAATTTAAAGGAATGTCGATTTCGCTTCGACCGGGCATGCAGAAGGACCGGGACGATGTGATTCGTGATCTGATTGCCATCCAGTATAAGCGAAATGATCAGAGCCTGGAGAGATGTAATTTCCGTGTGCGGGGAGATACCATTGAGATCTATCCGGCGCAGGGAAGTGAGTATTTGATCCGGGTGGAGTTTTTCGGTGACGAAATTGACCGGATCTGTGAGGTGGAGCTCATAAACGGGCGTGTGCACGCGAGTCTGGAGCACGTCATGATCTATCCGGCTTCGCACTATGTCGTTCCGCAGGAGAAGATCAATCTTGCCTGTGAGAACATTGAGAAGGAACTGGAGGAACGGGTTCGTTATTTCAAGGGAGAGGACAAGCTGATTGAGGCGCAGCGTATCTCCGAGCGGACGAATTTCGACATCGAGATGATGCGGGAGACCGGCTTCTGTTCCGGTATTGAGAACTATTCCAGACATTTGAATTTCATGCCGCCGGGAGCGGAGCCGCTGACGCTGATGGACTTCTTCCCGGAGGACTATCTGATTATTGTGGATGAGTCGCATATGACGATTCCTCAGATCGGTGCCATGTATCACGGGGACCGAAGCCGGAAGACGACCCTTGTGGATTACGGGTTTCGGCTCCCATCGGCACTGGATAACCGGCCGTTGAATTTTGAGGAATTTGAGCAGAAGATTGATCAGATGCTGTTCTGCTCGGCGACGCCGGGGAAATACGAGGAGGAGCATGAACTCCTTCGCACAGAGCAGGTGATCCGGCCGACCGGCCTTTTGGATCCGGAGATTGATGTGCGGCCGGTGGAGGGCCAGATTGACGATCTGATCGGAGAAATCCGCAGGGAGGTCGAGAAGAAGAATAAGGTTCTGGTGACCACCCTGACCAAGAAGATGGCCGAGGACCTGACAGACTATCTGGCAGAAGCCGGAATCCGGGTGAGGTATCTGCATTCTGATATCGACACACTGGAACGCTCGGAGATCATCCGGGATATGAGACTGGATGTGTTTGATGTTCTGGTAGGAATCAACCTGCTGCGCGAAGGTCTGGATATTCCGGAAATCTCTTTGGTTGCCATTCTGGATGCGGATAAGGAGGGCTTTCTCCGATCGGAAACCTCGCTGGTTCAGACGATTGGCCGCGCGGCCAGAAATGCGGACGGACATGTTGTGATGTACGCGGATACCATCACAGATTCCATGAAGAAGGCGATCGACGAGACGAAACGAAGGCGGGCAATTCAGGAGGCCTACAACAAGGAGCACGGGATTACACCGCAGACCATCCGAAAAGCGGTCCGCGATCTGATTGCGATCTCGAAGGAAGTGACACAGGAAGAAGTGAGATTCCAGAAGGATCCGGAATCGATGTCAGCATCGGAGCTGGAGGAGCTGATCCGCAAGACGGAGAAGCAGATGAGAAAGGCAGCTGCGGATCTGAACTTCGAGGCAGCTGCAGCGCTCCGTGATCAGATGACAGAGCTTAAGAAGCATTTGCTTGAGCTGACAGGTGGTAAATAAGGAAGGACATATAAGACCTATGGCAGTAAAGATGAAGAAACCTGACTACTGGCCTGCCCTGAAGGAGGCAGAGGTTCTTGCGCAGGGACAGAAGAAGCGGGATGAGAAGCGGCGAAGCCTGATTCATAAGGAAGACTGCATCCGGATTATGGGGGCCAGGGAGCATAATCTGAAGAACATCGATGTCACCATTCCGAGAAACGAGCTGGTGGTTCTGACCGGACTTTCCGGATCCGGAAAGTCCAGTCTTGCCTTTGATACCATTTATGCCGAGGGACAGAGACGCTATATGGAGTCTCTGTCTTCTTATGCGAGGCAGTTCCTCGGACAGATGGAGAAGCCGGATGTGGATCAGATTGAGGGACTCTCCCCGGCAATTTCCATTGATCAGAAATCGACGAACCGGAACCCCCGATCAACCGTGGGAACGGTGACGGAGATCTATGATTATTTTCGTCTTCTGTATGCGAGAATCGGCATCCCTCATTGTCCGGAGTGCGGCCGGGTGATTGAGAAGCAGACGGTAGATCAGATGGTGGACCGTGTCCGGCTTCTTCCGGAAGGGACGAAGATTCTGGTGCTCTCCCCGGTGGTGCGGGGGAAGAAGGGACGTCATGAAAAGGTCCTGGAAAGAGCAAGAAGAGCAGGTTATGTACGCGTTCGTGTGGACGGGAATCCGTATGACCTCACGGAGGAGGAAATTGAGCTTGATAAGAACATCAAGCACAGCATTGAGATTATCGTAGATCGTCTTGTGGTCCGGGAAGGGATGGACCGACGCCTTGCGGACTCCCTGGAGAATGCGCTGGAGCTTGCGGAAGGGCTGGCACAGATTCAGGTGGTGGGAGGAGAACTGATACAGTTCTCTCAGAATTTTGCATGCCCGGACTGCGGCATCAGTATTCCGGAGATTGAACCGAGAAGCTTTTCTTTCAATAATCCGTTTGGCGCCTGCCCGAGCTGTGCCGGAATCGGATACAAGATGGAATTTGATCCGGAGCTGATGATTCCGGATAAAAGCAAGTCAATCAATGACGGAGCCATTGCGGTGCTTGGGTGGCAGAGCTGTATGAAAGACGGAAGTTGGACCAACGCGACACTGGTGGGTCTTGCCAGGAAGTTTGGCTTCAGCCTGGACACCCCGTGGAAGGATCTCCCGGAAAAGGCAAAAGACATCCTGCTCTCCCGGAAAAGGCAAAAGACATGCTGCTGAACGGTTCCCCGGAGGAGTTCGAAATTCAGTATAAGAGCCAGTCCAGTGTCAGCAAGGTGGCGTACCGCATCACCTTTGAGGGACTGATGGAGAATACTTACCGCCGTTACAAGGAGACAGGTGAGCGGATGCGTCAGGAATATGAGCAGTTTATGCGCATCAGCCCCTGTAAGGTCTGCGGCGGAAAGCGTCTGAAGAAGGAATCTCTGGCTGTGACGGTGGGGGGACGGAATATTTACGATGTGACCTGTCTGTCCGTGCGGGATCTTCTGAGCTTTGTGAAGGATCTTGAGCTTACGCCGCAGCAGCAGATGATCGGAGAGCAGATTCTGAAGGAAATCCGAAGCAGAGTTTCATTCCTGAGCAATGTAGGTCTGGATTACCTGTCTCTTTCCCGGGCAACGGCAACCTTGTCCGGAGGAGAAGCGCAGAGAATCCGTCTGGCTACGCAAATCGGGTCCGGACTGGTCGGAGTCTGCTATATCCTGGATGAGCCGTCGATCGGACTTCATCAGCGCGACAATGACAAGCTTCTGAGAACGCTCAAGAGTCTGAGAGATATGTGGAATACCGTCATTGTCGTGGAGCATGATGAGGATACCATGCGGGCAGCCGATTATATCGTGGATATCGGTCCGGGGGCGGGATCACACGGAGGTGAGGTGGTCGCTTGCGGAACTGCGGAAGAGATCATGAGCAATCCGGATTCCCTTACCGGCCAGTATCTGGCGGGAAAACGGTATATTCCGGTCCCTGCGGTGAGACGTAAGCCTTCCGGATGGCTTACGGTGCGCGGCGCAGCCATGAACAATCTGAAGCACATTGATGTGAAGATTCCGCTGGGTGTTCTGTGCCTTGTGACCGGCGTTTCCGGCTCCGGAAAGAGCTCGCTGGTCAATGAGATTCTTTACAATCAGCTGGCAAGAGATCTGAACCGGGCGAGAACCATTGCGGGACCTCATGATGGCATTGATGGTGAGGAACAGCTGGACAAGGTGATC
>HF986585.1:88491-127553 GCA_000431495.1 Firmicutes bacterium CAG:791
TCGAATCCGGCAACCTATACCGGCGTTTTTGATATCATCCGGGATCTCTTTGCCGGAACGCCGGATGCAAAGGCAAAGGGTTATTCCAAGGGGAGGTTTTCCTTCAATGTAAAGGGCGGCCGATGCGAAGCCTGCTCCGGCGACGGAATCATTAAGATTGAGATGCATTTTCTTCCGGATGTCTATGTTCCGTGTGAGGTTTGCGGCGGAAAGCGGTACAACCGCGAGACACTGGATGTGAAGTACAAAGGAAAGAGCATTTACGATGTGCTGGACATGACCATTGAGGAGGCAGTGGGCTTTTTTGCAAATGTGCCTGCTGTCAGAGACAAAATCCAGACCCTGTACGATGTGGGACTTGGTTACGTGAAGCTTGGCCAGCCGAGTACCGAGCTTTCAGGGGGAGAGGCACAGCGAATCAAGCTGGCGGCGGAGCTTTCCCGAAGATCCACGGGAAAGACTATTTACATCCTGGATGAGCCCACAACCGGTCTGCATTTTGAGGATGTCCGCAAGCTGACGCAGATCCTTCAGAAGCTGGTAGAGGGGGGCAACAGCGTTGTGGTCATCGAACATAATCTGGATGTTATAAAGACGGCGGATTATATCATTGATATGGGACCGGAAGGAGGAGACGGCGGAGGAACTGTCGTTGCCTGCGGGACTCCGGAGGAAATTGCAGAAGCACACTGGTCTTATACCGGCTATTATGTCAACAAGATGCTGGAACAGGGAAAAAGGGCAGAGACAGGAGAAAACGAAGCTTCGAAGTGAAAAAACACACACAAGGGCTTTGAAAACTGCATGTTCGTAGTCTATACTTAGGAAGTGCTGGCGGACAGCACTTCCTTTGTTGTACCCAGGGGTTCACGCTGACCGGGACAGAAAGGCACAGGACAAGACAACTGACGAAGCAGGACGATAGCTTCGAGATAATACAGATTACAGGAAAGAAACAGACAGAGGTTTATTGCATGGCACTGCAGCATTCAGATATTGGAATTGATCTGGGCACCGCGAGCGTTCTGGTGTACATTCGGGGACGCGGCGTTGTTCTGAAGGAGCCTTCGGTTGTGGCATTCGACCGCGACACAAATAAAATCAAGGCAATTGGCGAAGATGCACGCCTGATGCTGGGACGTACGCCCGGCAACATTGTGGCAGTCCGCCCGCTCCGCCAGGGAGTTATTTCGGACTATACCGTCACGGAGAAGATGATGAAGTATTTCATCCAGAAGGCCGTCGGAAAGCGGACCTTCCGAAAGCCGAGAATCGCGGTCTGTGTACCAAGCCAGGTGACAGAGGTCGAGAAAAAGGCAGTAGAGGATGCAACCTTCCAGGCGGGAGCCCGTGAGGTATACATTATTGAGGAGCCGATTGCGGCGGCGATCGGTGCAGGAATTGATATCTCCAAGCCTTGTGGAAACATGGTTGTGGATATCGGCGGCGGAACAACGGATATTGCGGTGATTTCCCTCGGGGGAACTGTTGTCAGTACGTCCATCAAGATTGCGGGAGATGATTTTGACGATGCCCTGGTTCGCTACATGCGCAAGAAATACAATCTTCTGGTAGGCGAGCGTACGGCAGAGGATATCAAGATCAAGATCGGCAGCTGCTTCCCGTCTGCAGAGGAGGATTACATCGAGGTTCGCGGACGAAATCTTGTGACCGGCCTTCCGAGAACCATCAAGGTGTCCTCCGGAGAGACGGAGGAGGCTCTGAAGGAGTCCACCAATCAGATTGTGGAGGCAATTCACAGTGTTCTGGAGAAGACGCCCCCGGAGCTTGCGGCGGATATCGCTGATCGTGGAATCGTTCTGACAGGCGGCGGATCCCTTCTCAATGGTCTGGAGGATCTGATCACCAGCAAGACCGGAATCAGTGCAGTTACCGCAGAGGACCCGATGACTGCAGTAGCAATCGGTACCGGCAAGTATGTAGAATTTATCGCAGGAGAGAGCACCATCGAATCGTAACCTGCAAACGCTGCCGGGCGGAGTAATCCGCCCGGCTTCTTTTCTCTGTTCTTCTTATGCAGCCTGATACAGGATGCTCTTTCCAATGGATTTCCGGTGAAATGATAAAAGGTTATATCTCTTCGGTGATTTACCGCAATAAAGACAATTTGTATACGGTTTTTGAAATCTGTGATGAGGGAGAGCTGATCACCTGCACAGGCTTTCCTCCGGCCGTTTCGGAGGGAGAAAGCGTAGAGCTTGAAGGGGAAATGGTTACGCATCCCGTGTACGGAGAGCAGTTCAAGGTGAGTGAGTACCGGGTTGTGCAGCCAGAGGGCACACAGGCAGTATATCGCTATCTGGCGTCCGGAGCGATCAAGGGCATCGGGGAATCTCTTGCCGGCCGCATTGTGCGCAAATTCGGCGAGGATACCATGCATATTCTCGACGAAGAACCGGAACGGCTTTCCGAGGTAAAGGGAATCAGTGACCGGATGGCCCGTGAGGTTGCTGTGCAGCTTGCGGAGAAAAGAGATATCCGCGATGCCATGATCTGCCTGCAGAAGTATGGGATCGGCGGAAGAAAGGCCCTGAAGATCTGGGAAGCCTACGGAGAGAACATGTACGCCGTTCTGAAGGAAAATCCGTATCGCCTTGCAGAAGAAATCTCAGGGATCGGATTTTCAACGGCGGATGAGATTGCAGGGAAGAATGGTATCCGGGCGGATTCGGATTATCGAATCCGCAGCGGAATTCAGTACGTTCTGTCAGGCACACTGCAGGAGGGGAGCAGTTATCTCCCGGAGAGGGTTCTTCTTCAGAAGGCGGAGGAGCTTTTACATGTTCCGCGGGAAGTGATTGCGATTCAGCTTCAGAATCTTGCTCTTGACCGGAAAATCCGGATTCGTGTTCCGGAAACGGAAGATCCGGAACACGCGCCGGGCGAACCGCAGATTTTTTCTTCCTATGCGTATCGTCTGGAACAGAACATTGCAAGGCGCCTGACAGAACTGGACAGTGTTGAGGTAAAGAGCTTTACAACAGATGAAATTCAGCTGCGCATCCGGCACATTGAGGAGAAGGAAAATCTTCATCTGGATGACCTTCAGAGAAAGGCGGTAGAACTGGCGGTATCCCGCGGTGTTCTTTTAATCAGCGGAGGTCCCGGAACCGGAAAAACAACGACCATCAATGCCATCATCCGTTTTTTCCTTGCGGATGTGAAATCAGTGCTCCTGGCGGCGCCGACGGGGCGTGCGGCCAAGCGAATGACGGAGGCCACCGGCTACGAGGCGGCAACGATTCACCGGCTCCTGGGCTATAAGGCAATGGGAGAGGAGGACGAACAGGAAAACAGAGGGACGGAGGAAGAATTCTGGAGATTTGAGAGGGATCCGGACAATCCTCTGGAAGCGGATGCAGTGATCATTGATGAAATGTCCATGGTCGATCTGTTTCTGTTTCATGCGCTGCTTCGCGCGATCCGACCGGGAACCAGGCTGATCATGGTGGGAGATATTCATCAGCTTCCAAGTGTCGGTCCGGGACGTGTTCTGAGAGATTTGATGGAATCGGGAGCATTCTGCTCCATTACGCTGCAGAAAATCTTTCGTCAGGCCAAGCAGAGCGACATCGTCATGAATGCACACCGGATTCTGCAGGGACAGCAGCTGGATCTGGAAAATCATTCCCGTGATTTCTTTTTTCTGGAGAGAAGGGATCCGAAGGTGATTTATAAGCACATTGCTCTGCTTATGGAGCAGATGCTGCCGAAATATGTGCAGGGAACACGGGATGATATCCAGGTACTGACGCCAATGAGAAAGGGTGCACTTGGATGTATCCGTCTGAATGAGGTTCTGCAGAGTGTGCTGAATCCCGAAGTACCGGGGAAAAAAGAAACCCGTGCCCACGATCAGGTTTTCCGGGTGGGAGATAAGGTGATGCAGACCCGCAATAATTATCAGATGGAGTGGGAAATTCCGGGAAATTTCGGGATGCCGATTGAAAAAGGAACCGGTGTGTTTAACGGTGATTTCGGAGTGATCGCGGAAGTAGATACGGAGCTTGCGGAGCTCATCGTGCGATTTGATGAAGACAAGATGGTGCATTATCCGTTCACACAGCTGGAGGATCTGGAACTGGCTTATGCGATCACGGTGCATAAGTCGCAGGGGTCGGAGTATCCTGCGGTGATTCTGCCGCTTCTTTCAGGGCCTTCCGGCCTGTTTAACCGGAATCTTCTGTATACAGCGATTACAAGAGCAAGAAAGTGTGTGGTGATTCTGGGAGAACGGGAAACCGTTGCGCAGATGGAGCAGAACATCAGTCAGTACACCAGGTATTCCGGACTGAAGGACCGGATCCTGGAAATGAAGCAGGAAGAAGGCGATTTCTTCGAAGGATAATACTTCAATCAGAATGAAAGGGCATGCAGCAAGACTCCAAAGGACAGGAAAACTGGCACTGGATCTTATTTTTCCAAGGAGATGTCCCTGGTGTGACCAGCCGGTGCGGCCCTTTGGCGGACTGATCTGCGGGGAGTGCGAAAGGGAACTTGACGGCAAAGAACTGTCTCCGGAACGGGACGCTCTTTGCTGCTGCTGTGGAAAACCCCTCCTGGAGAAGGAGAGGGAGCTGTGCCACGATTGCGAGAAGCAGGCGAGAGCTTTTCGGAAGGGCTGCACGGTGTACCGTTATCATGATGTTTCCGGAATGCTGTACCGGCTTAAATATGAGGGCAGGGCGGAATATGCCGATTATATCGGGGGAAAATGGCGGAAAGGCTTCGGGCTGAGTTTGACCCGAAGGCAATTGACCTGCTTGTCCCCGTTCCATCCTCCGGAGATCGGATGCGCAAAAGGGGCTATAATCAGGCGGCTCTTCTGGGAAGAGTGATTTCCGGAAAGACCGGAATTCCGCTGCGTGAGGATCTTCTGCTTCGGACGGGAAGTACCGGAGCCATGCGGAATCTGAGTGCCTCCGAGCGCCGCCGCAATCTGAAAAGTGCTTTTATTGTACCTGACATTGATGTAGAATCAGTAGTGATTATGCTGGTTGATGATATCTTCACGACCGGTGCTACCGCAGATGCCTGTGCGCAGACGCTTCTTCGCGCCGGGGCAGCGGAGATACTGGTTCTGACAGCGGCAGCCGGAGATGACCGGTCCTGAAAGGGCAGATGCATCGGATCTGCATCCGAATGCGGACAGGAAGCGGAGAGCTGACTCAGAAAAGCGGCATAGGGGGATGACATGATTAATGAAGGACGTGTCCGGCGAATGGCAAGAATGGCAGCCTATGAGCAGGAGGACGGTGTCAGGGACGAGAAGATCAACGCATATTTTCGCGGAGACTATATTACGAAACAGATCCTGATTACCTTTATCTGCGCAACCATAGCGTTTGTAATTCTGTTTGCGGGCTATGGAATTTATAATTTTGAAAACCTGATTGTGCAGATTTACAGTATGAACCTGCAGGAAATGCTGGCAGTCGTTCTGATTGCCTATGCTGCGTTTGTCGGAGGAATGATTCTCATCACCGTTCTGGTGTACACATCGCGTTATAAGAGGGCCAGACGGCACCTCAATGCATATTATCAGGACCTGCACAGGCTGTCCGTCAGTTATCGGAAAGAGAAGGAAGACTAACGGGAAATGACTACATTACTGGAACTGCGGGAGAGAGTGATTTCCATCTACTCCCAGTATGAGAATTACATCAATATGGGGGCGAAGTTTCTGATTGTTCTGTCCGGATTGGTTTGCATCAACGGGCAGATCGGATATCAGGAAACGCTTGCAGGTACACTTCCGACGTTTTTGCTTGCATTGATCTGCACGCTGCTCTCACCGAATCTGATCGTGGCGGTTTTCGGAGTGGTGATTCTGGCGCACCTGTATTCTCTTGCACTGGAAGCGGCTGTAGTCGGAGCAATTCTCCTTTTGGTTGCTCTTCTGGTCTATTATCGTTTTGCCCCAAGGGATTCGATGCTGCTGCTTCTGTTTCCAATCTGTCGGACGATTGGTATTCCATACGCACTTCCGATCGCCGGAGGGCTTTTGTATTCTCCTGCAAGCGGTGCTGCTGTAGCGGTTGGTGTGATTGCAGACAGCTTCATTCGTTTTATCCATCAGAATGAGACCGTCATCAGCAGCGCATCGGGGTCAGATACCAATGAGATCGTAAGCCGCCTGCAGTTTCTTCTTGATGGAATTGTTCAGAATCACGGGATGATGATCCGGGCGATTGCAGTTGTTGCGGCAGCTGCGGTGGTCTATCTGATTCGAAGACTTCCGATTCAGTATTCCTGGATGATCGCATCCGGCGCAGGGGCACTCTGCCAGATTCTGATTCTGCTGATTGGCGCAATGGCTTATGATACGGACATCCGTGTAGTCGGTGTCCTTCTGGGCAGTGTTGTCGGCTTCGGAGTTGGTGTTGTCATCTCGTTCTTCATGTTTAATCTGGATTATACGCGGATTGAGAATACGCAGTTTGAAGACGATGACTACTATTATTATGTAAAGGCCATTCCGAAGAACATTTACGCGCGCCCGAAACGCACAGTGAAAACCATCAACACCAGGCGCGGCACGCAGAATTTCTCCGGGGGCGGACGGGAAACGGCGGACAGCTATTATCCTGGAAGTGAGGACGGCTATGCACCGCTGCCGTACGGAAACGGCTCGGAGGAGATGCCGGAAAACGAGTATGAGTCGGCTGGAGACGATGCATCCGTGACGCAGCGTTATGAAGATGACGGATATGAATATGCAGGGGAACAGGAGCCGTCAGAGGACGGATATGCCGGTGGACAGGACGGATATCCGGATGATTTCCGGGAAGATTTCTGATACGATGACGCAGGATTGAGAGCCAATGCAGACACTACAGAGAATGCTTACCAATTACACAGATGTACTGCATATCCCGGCAGTCGGATGGACCGATATTGTTGAGATTCTGATCATTGCTGTTCTGGTATATTACACGATCCTGTGGGTTAAGAATACAAGAGCATATTCGCTGCTGAAGGGATTTCTGTTTATCATCGCTTTTGTGGTTCTGGCAGCGCTGTTCAATATGACAACCATCCTGTGGATCGTTCAGAATGTGACGAGCATTGCGGTGATCGCACTGATTGTCATTTTGCAGCCGGAGCTTCGTACTGCAATGGAGGAACTTGGACAGAAGAATATTTTTGCGGCTCTGTTCCGGGAAGGCTCCAGAGGCGGAGACGGATTGTTTTCGGACAAGACCATTTCTGAGATCGTGCGTGCCTGCGTCGCCATGGCAAGGGTTAAGACCGGAGCGCTGATTGTGATCCGGCAGAATACACCCCTTCGTGAGTGGGAGAGAACCGGTATTGATCTGGATGCTGTGGTTTCCAGTCAGCTTCTGATCAATATTTTTGAGAAGAATACTCCCCTCCATGACGGGGCGGTGATTGTTTCCGGAGACCGCGTGGTTGCTGCTACCTGTTACCTCCCGCTTTCCGATAATAAACTGGATAAAAATCTCGGGACACGTCACCGGGCCGGCGTCGGCATTTCGGAAGTGACAGATTCTCTGACAATCATTGTATCGGAAGAGACGGGAAAGATCAGCATTGCATACCGTGGTGTTCTGGATCGCGATGTCAATCCGGATGAGCTTCGGGCAAGACTTGTGAAGCTTCAGGACAAGGACATGGGCGATCATAAGGGGATTCTGCAGTCCCGGAAGGGAAAGGATCAGGATGAAGGATAACAAGAACAGACCGCATATCCTGGATAATCTCGGACTGAAAGTCACCGCATTGCTGGTTGCTCTCGTCGTATGGATTCTGATCAACAACGTCAATGATCCTGTGAAATACATGCGGATTACCAATGTTCAGGTAAAGCTTCTTCATACCTCCATGATCACAGATCAGGGAGAAGTCTATACCATACAGGATAACAGTGATGTTGTTCCCGTTGTCACCGTGAAGGCAAGGAGATCCATCATCGAAGATCTGAGCAGGGATGATATCGTTGCAACGGCGGATGTGGAGAATCTGACGAGCCTGAATACGGTAGAGATCAAGTATTATTCCACCAAATACAACAACGAAATTGAAGACATTGACGGGAGCGTGGACAATGTCATGCTCGCGATTGAACCGAAGATGACGGATTCGTTTGCACTGCAGACCGGTACAAGCGGAGAGGTTGCGAGCGGGTATGAGCTGGACAGCATCATTCCGGACCAGAATCAGATCCGGGTGTCGGGACCGGAATCTGTGGTTTCAACCATTGCATCGGCGAAGGCAACCGTGGATGTTTCCGGTGCAACCGGAAGTATCAGTACGTATTCGGATGTGAAGCTCTATAATTCGAATGGAGACATTATTGATACCTCCAACCTCACCATGAATATCAACTCGGTTAAGGTGAGTGTGGTTATTTTACCGCTTAAGACTGTCCCGATTGAGGTGAGTGTCGGCGGAACACCTGCGGATGGCTATCTTCGAAACGGTGTTGTGACGATTGATCCGGATACGGTAAAGCTTGCCGGCAAGTCCTCTCTTCTGGCAAATGTGGATAAGATTTCCGTCCCTGCTTCGGATGTGGATATTACAGGCTGTACATCGAGCTATCAGACTACGCTGGATCTGAAGAAATATCTTCCGGATGGGATCAGCTTTGCGGATTCCTCCTTTGATGGAATGGTGGATCTGACGGTCGGAATCGAGTCTGCAGAGACCACGCAGTTTACCGTAAGTATCTCGGACATCTCCCTGGAAAATGTCCCGGCAGGATATAAGGCGGAGGTCACTTCGGTCAATGATGGCAGGAAGGTAACGTCATCCTCCTCGGATACGCCCTCCTTTGACATCAGCCTGACCGGCCTTTCTTCGGCACTGGATGCAATCCGGCTTTCGGATCTGGCTCCTTCTGTTGATGTGGGCAAGGTGATTCACACCAGCAGGGCCGATACCGCAGAGGGAGTATATACTGCTGAGATTTCCATCACGAAGCCGGATGGCGTGGAAATGAACCATGCGATCACGGCGGCGATTGTGGTATCGTCCACGGAGAGCAGATCTGACAGTCAGTAACGAAGCGAAGACAATCGGAATTCTGCTGCAGAAAGATGGCAGCGATATAAGGAGGTATACATGAGCAGAATGTTTGGCACAGATGGAGTACGCGGGGTTGCCAACAAGGAACTGACGGCGGAAATGGCAATGCAGCTTGGACAGGCGGGAGCTTACGTTCTGTCGAAGGATAACGGGGGAAAAAGACCGGTCATTATGGTGGGCTGTGATACCAGACTTTCCGGAGATATGCTTGCCAATGCGCTGATGGCAGGAGCGTGCTCGGTGGGGGCGAATGTCATTTACCTTGGTGTTCTGCCGACCCCGGCAGTTGCCTATCTTGCGAAGACGCATCATGCTGATGCAGGAGTTGTTATTTCGGCGTCGCATAATCCGATGGAGTTTAACGGGATTAAGTTTTTTGATGGGAATGGCTTTAAGCTTCCGGATGCAACCGAGGATGAAATTGAAGCGGAGATCCGAAGCAATATGGAGCACATCGAATTCCCGACCGGGGCAGGTGTCGGACATATTGAATATCGCATGGATGCATGGCATGAATATGTGGATCATTCGGTTGAAACCGTTCCCGTTGATCTGACCGGAATGAAGGTCGTTGCAGATACTGCAGAGGGGGCTTCCTATCGTTCCAATGTCGAGGCTCTTCGCAAGCTGGGCGCAGAGGTTGTGCCGATTCACAATGATCCGGACGGTGTGAACATCAATCGTAAGTGCGGATCCACACACATGGAGGAGCTCCGGCAGAAGGTCCTGGAAGAGGGCGCTGCCATCGGACTTGCCTTCGACGGAGATGCGGATCGTTTCCTTGCGGTAGATGAACGCGGGGAGATTGTGGATGGCGACAAAATCATGGCCATTATCGGAAACGCCCTGAAGCAGGAGGGAAAGCTGAACGGGAATACGATCGTTGTCACGGTTATGAGCAATCTCGGCTTCTTTATCATGGGGCGTGAGAATGGAATCGATGTGGAGAGAACCAAGGTCGGTGATCGTTACGTCCTGGAGAGAATGAAGGAAATTCATGCAAGCCTTGGCGGAGAACAGTCCGGACACATTATTTTCCTCGGAGAGAATACAACCGGAGACGGATTGCTCTCGTGTCTGCATCTTCTGCAGGTTATGAAGGAAACGGGGAAGCCGCTGTCGGAGCTTGCGAAGATCATGAAGAAGTATCCGCAGTCGCTGATCAATGCGAAGGTGGACAATTCGAAAAAGGAACACTATCGTGATTTCCCGGAGATCGTGGAGAGAATCGATG
Organism: Firmicutes bacterium CAG:791; assembly: GCA_000431495.1. Classification (GTDB taxonomy): domain Bacteria; phylum Bacillota; class Clostridia; order Lachnospirales; family Lachnospiraceae; genus CAG-791. The sequence goes on from HF986585.1 coordinate 98,798, forward strand.
CGCTGGAAAAAGAGTTTGACGGAAAGGGAAGAGTTCTGATTCGTCCGTCCGGCACAGAACCTCTGGTTCGTGTTATGATTGAAGGAGAGGATCAGGATGTGATCCAGAAGAAGGCGGAAGAGCTCGCCGATTTTATTGAGAAGACAATGGCCTGATCAAAGGATGGCTTGCGACTCAAGGGAGGATCTGCTATCATACGCCTCAGAAGTGATAGCAGTGTAAGGTAAGTAGAGATTATGGTTAGTCAGAAGGTTACGATTAAAAATCCAACAGGCCTGCACCTGCGCCCGGCCGGCATCCTATGCAAGGACGCGATGGAGTTTAAATCTTTAATTACATTTCAGTTTAAAGATACAACGGCGAATGCGAAGAGTGTTCTGTCCGTGCTCGGTGCGTGTGTGAAATCCGGTGATGAAATTGAACTGTTCTGCGACGGTCCGGATGAGAATGAGGCTCTGGCCTCTTTGGTAGCTGCCATTGAGAGCGGATTAGGAGAATAATCGGCAATACAAATGATGGACCTGCCCGGTGTTGTATCCGGGCAGGTTTTCTGTTCGTTTACAGGAGCTTTTCCTGTAATTTATTACATAAACAAATCCAGTGGAGGTGTTTTATGAAAAAAGTGGAGAGATATCAAAGAGTACCGGTACTTCCTTATCCGGAGCGTGAATGGCCTGACAAAGAGATTCAGAAGGCGCCGGTCTGGGTGAGTGTGGATCTTCGGGACGGCAATCAGGCGCTTGTGGATCCGATGGTGGTTTCAGAGAAGCTTGAGATGTGGAACCTTCTCATGAAGCTTGGCTTCAAGGAGGTTGAGGTTGGATTCCCGGCGGCGAGTCAGATTGAATTTGATTTTATCCGTAAGCTGATTGAAGAAGACCGGATCCCGGATGATGTTCGCATTCAGGTGCTTTCCCAGTGCCGCAAGGAGCAGATTGAGCGCACCTTCGAGTGCATTAAGGGCTGCAAGCAGGCCATTGTTCATGTTTACAACTCCACCTCTACGCTGCAAAGAGACGTTGTGTTCAACAAGAATCGCGAGGAAATCAAGGAGATTGCCGTTCAGGGAACGAAGTGGGTGAAAGAGCTGGCAGAAGATTTCCCCGGAAAGATTATTCTGGAATATTCCCCGGAGAGCTTTACCGGAACGGAGATGGATTATGCAGTAGAGATCTGTACGGCGGTGCAGGAGGTGTGGCAGCCGACGAAGGAAGATCCGATGATTGTGAACCTTCCGTCTACGGTTGAGATGACGACACCGAATGTTTATGCAGATCAGATCGAGTACTGCAGCAAGCATTTCAAGGATCGCGACAGTATTATACTGAGTGTTCATCCGCACAATGACCGCGGAGAAGGCGTGGCAGCAACAGAGCTTGCGCTTCTTGCAGGTGCGCAGCGCGTCGAAGGAACGCTTCTTGGCAACGGTGAGCGGACGGGCAATGTGGATGTGCTGAATGTTGCCTACAATATGTTCTCACAGGGAATTGATCCGGAGCTGAATCTGGAAGACGTGAATGAGATCATCGGGATCTGCGAGCGTGTGACCAAGATGAAGGTGGATCCCCGTCATCCATATGCAGGAAAGCTTGTGTTTACAGCGTTCTCCGGCTCACACCAGGATGCAATCAACAAGGGCATTACGGCGATGAGGGAGAGAAATTCCAGCATCTGGCAGGTGCCGTATCTGACCATCGATCCTGCGGACATCGGCCGCAGATACGAACCGATTGTCCGAATCAATTCGCAGTCCGGGAAGGGCGGCGTCGCCTTTGTCATGGACGCATATTTTGGCTTCAAGCTTCCGAAGGCGATGCAGCGTGAGTTTGCGGATGTCGTACAGTCGAGAAGTGAGAAGGAGGGAGAAGTTCCTCCGGAAGAGATCATGGAGATGTTCCGTGAGGAATATCTGGATCGCAAGGAGCCGCTTCATTTCCGGAAGCTCCAGGTAGTCGAGCTCAGCGGAGAGAAGGAGACCGTATTCGATACACAGGTCACGGTGACATTCACAGATTGCGGTCAGGAGAAGAGCTTTACGGCGGTTGGAAACGGACCTCTGGATGCGGTGCGCCGCGGCATGCACGAGAAATTCGATTACAATATTAAAATTCTGGACTATGAGGAGCATGCGCTGAATTCGGGATCGGATTCCCAGGCAGCAGCATACATTCATCTGATGGATTCCGACAGCGGTAAGATCACGTACGGAGTCGGCGTCAGCTCGAATATCACCCGTGCTTCGGTACGTGCGATTTTTTCTGCGATGAATCGTCTGGGGCTTGGAACCAAAGAGAGCTTTGCGAATTTCTGAACCGCGCGGAGATGGTGAAGGAATTCCGTCAGGAAAGGACCACAGATGGATCAGGAGAAGCAGAAAAATATGCTGCAGAACATTCCGTATATACAGTTTAACGGGATTGTCATCGACCGGATCGGCATGGAGGAATCTGTTCTGTACGTTGATATGCGGCATGAGCTGGAGAACCCGTACGGAATGGCACACGGCGGCCTTCTGTTCACGCTGGTGGACACGGCCGGCGGCGTGACTGCGCGGGCGGATGGAAGAAAATATGTGACAATGGATGCCTCCATTCATTACCTTCAAAGTGCCCGGAAGGGGCGGATTACAGCGACGAGCCGCACCGTAAGAAGGGGCAGAACCGTTATGGTCGTGGATGTCAATGTGACGGATGAGGAAGAACGGCTTCTGGCCCGGGGAACGGTGACAATGTTCTGTCTGGATGCGGAAGAAAGCAATGTGAAATCGTAATCTACTGCAAGGGACCGCACATGGTGTGCGGCGACGCAGCGGAAACATAGAGGAAAAAGAGGAGAACAACATGGCAGATCAAAAGAAACTGGTTGCTGAAATTACCTCAATGGACGAGGACTTCACCCAGTGGTATACCGATGTGTGCACCAAGGCGGAGCTGATCGGTTATTCCCACATCAAGGGCTTTACGATTTTCAAGCCTGCGGGGTATGCACTGTGGGAGGCGATTCAGGCCCATCTGGACAAGAGATTCAAGGAAACCGGCGTTCAGAACGTATACATGCCGCTGCTCATTCCGGAAAGCCTTCTTGCGAAGGAAGGAGAACTGGTAAACGGCTTTGCTCCGGAGGTGGCGTGGGTCACGGCAGGAGGAACGGAGCCTTTGACAGAGCGTCTCTGCGTACGCCCGACCTCTGAGACGGTCTTTTCTGACTTTTACAAGGATGATGTACATTCCTATCGTGATCTGCCTCGTGTGTACAACCAGTGGTGTTCCGTTGTCCGCTGGGAGAAGGAGACCCGGCCGTTCCTTCGCTCCAGAGAGTTCCTGTGGCAGGAGGGACACACCATTCATGCAACGGCGGAAGAGGCCGAGGAAAGAACGCAGCAGATGCTGAATGTGTATGCAGATTTCCTGGCAGAGGATATGGCAATCCCGACAATCAAGGGACAGAAGACGGACAAGGAGAAGTTTGCCGGTGCGGTAGCAACCTATACCATTGAGGCACTGATGCATGACGGACGTGCTCTTCAGTCCGGAACCAGCCATTTCTTCGGACAGAAGTTTGCGGAAGCCTATGACATCACGTTTACGGACAAAGACAACAAGCTGAAGTATGTATGGCAGACCTCCTGGGGGGTGACAACCCGTCTGATCGGAGCGATGATCATGGTACACGGCGACAATCGAGGCCTCGTGATTCCTCCGAGAATTGCACCGGTTCAGGTTTGCATTGTTCCGATTCAGCAGCGTAAGGAAGGCGTCCTGGACAAGGCATATGAAATCCGGGATATGCTCTCCAATTTCCGCGTAAAGGTGGACGATTCGGACAAGAGTCCGGGCTACAAGTTCTCGGAGCAGGAGATGAGAGGCATTCCGCTTCGCGTGGAAATCGGACCGAGAGATATTGAGAACGGCGTGTGTGTTGTGGTTCGCAGAGATACCTCGGAGAAGATGGAGGTCCGCATTGATGAGCTGGATGGAAAGATCGCAGAGCTCCTTGCACAGATGCAGAAGGATATGTACGACCGTGCGAAGGCTCTGATGGACAGCAAGACCTATACGGCACATGATGAGAAGGAATTCGGCGATATTTTCGAGCAGAAGACCGGCTTTGTGAAGGCAATGTGGTGCGGAGACCGTGCGTGTGAGGATGCCATTAAGGAGAAATACGGTGTCACCAGCCGGTGCATTCCGTTTGAACAGGAGCAGATCGCAGGAACCTGCGTCTGCTGCGGCAAGCCTGCGAAGAAGATGGTCTACTGGGGCAAGGCATATTAAAGCCAGGGACACATACAGCCGGACAGGCATGGGAAATGCATGCATAGAACAATACCATTGGAAATAGAAATTCCGCAGGGAGCAGCATGGGTTCTGAAGCAGCTTCTGGATGCGGGATATGAGGCATATGTGGTCGGGGGCTGTGTGCGCGACAGCCTCCTTCACCGGATGCCGGATGACTGGGACATTACGACGTCGGCAAAGCCTGAGGACACCAAGCGGATATTCCGCAGGACGGTGGATACCGGAATTCAGCATGGCACGGTAACAGTGATGGTGGACCGAACGGGCTATGAGGTGACAACCTACCGGATTGATGGAGAATATGCGGATGGGCGTCACCCGGAACATGTCACGTTTACCGCAAGTCTCCTGGAGGACCTGAAGCGGCGGGATTTTACGATCAATGCAATGGCGTATTGTCCTGCAGAAGGTCTGGTCGATGAATTCGACGGCATCGGAGATATCAAGCGGCGGGTCATACGCGCCGTGGGCGATCCGGTGCAGCGTTTTACAGAGGATGCGCTTCGAATGATGCGTGCGATCCGGTTTTCCGCACAGCTGGACTATCGGATTGACGAGGATACCAGAGAGGGAATCCGTCTTCTGGCCCCGAATCTTCAGAAGGTCAGTGCAGAGCGAATTCGTGTAGAGATGGAGAAGCTTCTCCTCTCCGAACATCCGGAGGAGCTGAAGGAGGCATATGAGCTGGGACTCCTTCGGCAGTTTCTGCCGGAGCTTTCGGAATGTATGGAATGCGGACAGAACAATCCGCATCACTGCTTATCTGTGGGAGATCACATTCTGCGTGCCGTGAAAGCCGCACGCCGGGATAAGGTGCTGAGGCTGGCGCTTCTTTTGCATGACATTGCCAAGCCGCAGGTAAAAACGACGGATGGGAACGGTATCGATCATTTTCACGGACACGCTGCCAGAAGCGCTGCTCTTGCAGACCGGATTCTGCGGGAACTGAAATATGACAACCAGACCAGGGAAGCGGTAGTCAGACTGATTGCGTGGCACGACCGGAATCTGGGAGATACGTTGCCGGAAATCCGTAAGAACATCTCAGAGCTGGGAGAAGAATGGTTTCTTCCCCTGCTGGAGGTCAAGACCTCAGATGTGGAGGCGCAGTCCGATTATCACAGAGAAGAGAAGCTCGGAAAGATCGAGTACTGGAGAAATGCCTTTGAAGAAATCCGGCGTGCCGGTGACTGCCTTTCGCTGAAGAATCTGGCGGTATCCGGAAAAGACTTGATTGCGGCAGGGGCAGCACCCGGGAAGGAAATCGGCAGAATTCTTCATGAAATGCTGGAGGAAGTACTCCGGGAGCCTGCACATAATACGAGGGAATACCTGCTTGAAAAGTGGCAGAATCAGCAGCTGTAAACAGTCGGAAAACGTTGAAAACAAGCGCTTTTTCTTGACAAAGCAAAGGAAACCTCGTATATATAGTCTAGTACGTAAAAGGGCACTGGCCCATTTTTGATTCAGGAGGATAGACATAATGAATAAGACCGAACTGGTAGCTGCAATCGCTGAGAAGGCGGGACTTTCCAAGAGGGACGCTGAGAATGCAGTGAAGGCTTTTGCAGATACCATCGCTGAAGAGCTTAAGAATGGCAATAAGGTTCAGATCGTTGGATTTGGTACTTTCGAGGTTTCCGAGAGAGCAGCAAGAGAGGGACGTAACCCTCATACCGGTGAGACCATGAAGATTGAGGCTTCCAAGGCTCCCAAGTTCAAGGCTGGTAAGGCTCTGAAGGATGCTGTCAACGCATAATTGCCCGCAGAGCAGAAGCGGTTTTTCAGTGTGACAGTCGGAATGTCCGGGGATCATCCCCGGACATTCTTTTTCGATTAGGAGGGGATTTCTGAAAGCTCTTCAGGAAGCTTTTGGAATCCGTTATTTTCAAGAAGGATTATTTTCATGCGTTTAGATAAATATCTTAAGGTGTCCAGACTGATCAAACGCCGTACGGTGGCCAATGAGGCGTGCGACAACGGGCGGGTAACGCTCAATGGGAAGACGGCACGCGCCAGTGCGGAAGTAAAGCCTGGCGATGTCATCGGGATTTCCTTTGGAGACAAGGAAGTCCGCGCCGAGGTGCTTGCCGTGCAGGAGACGGTCCGGAAGGATGCGGCGGGTGATCTTTTCCGTTATCTGTAGGCTGCTGCAAATTGTGATAGAATAATCATAAGATCATAAAATGCACGGCAGAAGGTTTGCATTCTTGTATCAAAACGTGAGGCAGACAGGAAATGGCAAAGGCCAGACGAAGACTTGTATATCGGAAAAAATCACAGAACCGCTTCAGTATGGTGCTTGCAATCACCGTGATGCTTGTCATACTCGCTGCGGTATCGGTGCGCGGACTGCAGCTCCAGAAGGAGCTCACCGGCTATCAGGAGAAGAAGGCGGAGCTGGAGCAGCAGATTGCGGAAGAGGAGCAGCGGACCAAGGACATCGAGGAGTATTCCAAGTACACAAAGACGGATGAGTACGTGGAAGAAGTTGCCCGCGATAAGCTTGGACTGGTGAAGCAGGGAGAGATCATTTTTAAGAATACGGGCAAAGCCTCCGGAAATTAGGAACCGGCAGTCTTTGCCGGACGACAGATGAGGCAAAATCCTGGAGATTCCGGGAAACAGAACAGCAGGGACCGGACAGAAAGACTGTCCGGTCCTTTTCCGACAACAACAAAAGAACCCAGAAAGAATGAAAGTCGTGAACGAAAAGAAATGAACCATCAGGATCTGAAGGAAGAAGTTCGGAATACTCTCCGTGAATTTCACATGGTAAGCAGGGGGGACCGTATCGTTGCCGGAGTGTCCGGCGGTGCGGACTCGGTTTGTCTTCTGCTTCTTATGCAGGAGCTTGCAAAAGAACTGTCTGTACGGATCTACGCAGTTCATGTGAACCATGGACTGCGAAAAACGGCGGGAAGAGATGAGTGGTTTACAGAAGAGCTCTGCAGTCGGCTTGAGATTCCGCTGCGAATTTATCGGATTGATGCCGCAGAGGAAGCGAAAAGGAGGCGGATCGGTGTAGAGGAAGCTGGTCGGGAGCTCCGTTATGAGCTGTTCGGCAGAGCCTGCAGGGAGTGGGAACAAGAGGAGACGGGGAGCGGGGCAGGGTCGTTTTGCTGGAAAATTGCGGTGGCACATCACTGCGAGGACAGCGCGGAAACCGTATTGATGAATCTCTGCAGAGGAACGTCACTGAAGGGATTGTCCGGGATCCGGCCTGTCAATGGTGATATCATCCGGCCGCTCATCCGCTGCTCGCGTGCCGGTATAGAGGAGGAGCTGAGACGCCGGGGACAGAGCTGGTGCACGGATGAAAGCAATGAGGATCTTGCCTATACAAGGAACCTTATCAGAAATCGTATTCTTCCGGAACTGTGCGAAGGAGTGAATGCAAGAGCTTCGGAGCACATCTGCAGGACGGCGGAGGACCTTGCGGCTTCGGATGCTTTTCTTGAGGAGCTGACCGCAAAGAGCAGGAAGGAATGCAGAAATCCGGATGGAAAGGAATGCTACCTCACATCAAAGCTTCTGGGGCTTCCACCTTATCTCAGGAAGCGGACGCTCTATCTTCTTCTGTCTGAAAGCTGCGGACAGAAGGATCTTACGTCGGAGCATGTCGCACTTCTGGAGAAGCTGCTTGGAACAGAAGGAAGTCACAGTGTGGATTTTCCGGGAGGCATCCGGGCTGAAAAAAGTTATGATGAGCTCAGACTGATTCGGCACAGCGAGGGGAAGACGGAACTGACCGGAACGGGTGGAAAAGCCGCAGCAGACAGAGCAGAACGGACAAAGAACAGACTGTGTCCGGAGAGCGAGGAGGCATATCTTGTCAGAGTGTTTCCATACAGCGGAAATCCGGCTGACATCCCGGCAGATCCATATACGAAATGGTTCGACTATGATAGAATATCTTCGTTTCTGACGTTTCGGACAAGAAGAGAAGGCGACAGCATCGCAATCGGATTTCGCAGGCGGAATACGGATACTGCGGAGACAATTCCGGGACGCGAGGAGCAGAAGCTTTGCCGGAAGAAGCTGACAAGGGTTATGATTGATCAGAAGATTCCGGCGGCGTGGCGGGACCGAATGGTTCTTCCAACGGACGGAGACCGGATCCTCTGGGTCCCCGGAGGGCAGATCGGAGCGGATTTCCGAATCTGCAGTGAGACAAAGAAAATTCTGGAGCTATCATTGAAAGAACAATGAGGAAAGAGGGCAAAATGGCTGAGAAGATTACAGTACTGATCACCGAGGAAGAAATTGACAGAAGAGTCCGCGAGCTGGCGGCTCAGATTTCCAAAGATTATGAAGGAAGGAAGATCCGCATGGTCGGTATCCTGAAGGGTGCAAGCTTCTTCATGTGCGAGCTGGCAAAGCGCATTACCGTTCCGGTTTCCATTGACTTCATGCAGGTATCCAGCTATGGCGGAGCAACAGAGTCCACCGGAACTGTCCGGATCCGCAAGGATCTGGATGAGTCCATTGAAGGACTGGACGTGATCATCGTGGAAGACATTGTAGATTCCGGACGGACACTTGCATTCCTCGGAGATTTCCTGAAGAGCAAGGGAGCAAAGAGCATCCGTTACTGCACGCTTCTGGATAAGCCGGAGCGCCGTGTTGTGGATTTGAAGGCAGATTATGCGGGATTTGAGATTCCCGATCAGTTCGTGGTCGGATACGGCATGGATTATGATCAGGAATACCGGAATCTTCCTTACATCGGCGTGGTTGAGCTCTGAAGCGGCGGCTTGAAGGAAGAGAACATTCAGAATTCAGGGTGGACAAGGCCGCAGCGGTGACTGCGGTAAGAAAGGTTTGAGTTGGATACGAACGATAACAGAAATACAGGAAACCGCATGGTGGTCGGCGTTGTCGCGATCATGATGATTTTTATTCTGATCCAGTTCGTGAGGGGAACCTACGGACAGCCGCAGAACTATTATACGCAGGAAGCGTATGAGAAGGATCTTCAGAACAGCCAGGTGGTTTCCGTGGAAATTGTCCCGAATCAGGAAACACCAACCGGCTCTGCAGTGGTTACTCTTTCGGGCGGAGCGGTACGGACCCTGTATGCGACGGACATCACAAAGACCGAGGAGCTGACCAGAGAGAACGGGATTGAACCTGTGGTGGATGATGTTCCGAGAGAAAGCTGGTTCATGACAAGCGTCCTGCCGATGCTTCTTGTTGCTGTGGTCTGCCTGCTCTTCTTCTATATGATGAGTGCGCAGCAGATGGGAGGCGGCGGTGCCAATGCAAAGATGATGAATTTCGGCAAAAGCCGCGCACAGCTTGCCAATGAGAAGGACCGTGTCACATTTCAGGATGTAGCGGGCTTGGAGGAGGAGAAGTCGGATCTGGAAGAAATCGTGGATTTCCTGAAGGATCCCGCGAAGTACACCTCTCTGGGGGCAAGGATTCCGAAGGGCGTCCTTCTGGAAGGCGCTCCCGGAACCGGAAAAACGCTGCTTGCAAAGGCAGTAGCGGGTGAAGCGGGGGTTCCGTTTTATTCCATTTCCGGATCGGATTTTGTGGAAATGTTTGTCGGCGTCGGTGCAAGCCGTGTGCGTGACATGTTTGAGGAAGCCAAGAAGAACAGCCCCTGCATTGTCTTTATTGACGAGATCGATGCGGTGGCAAGGCGGCGTGGAACCGGTGTCGGCGGCGGACATGATGAAAGAGAGCAGACACTGAATCAGCTTCTTGTGGAGATGGATGGCTTCGGCGTCAACGAAGGAATTATTGTGATGGCGGCGACCAACCGTGCGGACATTCTGGATCCTGCGATTCTGCGGCCTGGCCGCTTTGACCGGAAGATCACAGTGGCTCGTCCGGACGTAAAGGGACGTGAAGAAATTCTCGCCGTTCATGCAAGAAAGAAGCCGCTGGGGGATGATGTCAATCTGACGGAGATTGCACAGACAACGGCAGGATTTTCCGGAGCGGATCTGGAAAATCTTCTGAATGAAGCGGCGATCCGTGCAGCCAGAGAGAACCGGCCTTACATCAATCAGACGGATATCCGGGCAGCCTTCATCAAGGTGGGAATCGGAGCGGAGAAGAAGAGTCGTGTGATCTCCGACAAGGAGAAGAGAATTACAGCCTATCATGAGAGCGGACATGCGATTTTGTTCCATGAGCTGGAGGATGTCGGGCCGGTCTACAGCGTTTCCATCATTCCCACCGGAGTCGGGGCAGCCGGTTATACCATGCCGCTTCCGTCACGTGACGAGATGTTTGCAACAAGAGGTCAGATGCTGCATGAAATTATGGTCGATTTCGGCGGACGGATTGCAGAGGAACTGATTCTGGATGACATTACAACCGGAGCCTCCAATGATATTCAGAAGGCGACCGCAACGGCCAGAAGCATGGTGACAAAGTATGGGATGAGTGCCAGCATTGGCGCCATCAACTATCAGCAGGAAGAGGAAGACGTATTCCTTGGCTATGATCTCGGACACAGCTCCCGCAACAGTGAGTACATGGCGGGCGAAATTGACAAAGAAGTCAAGGCGATCATCGACCGGTGCTATGAGGATGCGAAAACGATTATCATGGCACATGAGGATGTGCTGCATGCCAGCGCGAAGCTCCTGATGGAAAAGGAAAAGATCACCGGCGAAGAGTTCGACGCCTTGTTTGCATCCGGCGTGAAGGCTGATAATGAGGGAAGATGTCAGACTCAACTGTGAACATGCACAAAAACGACGGAATGAATTTGTAAATTTCATGCAATCGGTGAATTGCCCGAAAAGAGGGGAACTGCTACTATACTACTTGTAACCCCCCCAATACATTATAAGTTTTTGCTATACCCCATTAGAAGTTTTACCTTCTCAAAAACGACGGCCCCCCCAAGCACCGTCGTTTTTGCTTGTCTATAAGTCTTTTCAGACATTTTCTGTTCCAATTTCCCTGTAGGTGCGTTATAATTGCAGTCGGTAACATTGTTGATTTTTTATCAATCAAGGTTTCTATTTCAGGGAAAGGTGGTATTTGATATGCCTATCGTTACTAGTACAGAACTGTTTAAGAAGGCTTATGACGGCGGCTACGCAATCGGAGCTTTCAACATCAACAACATGGAAATCGTTCAGGGAATCACGGACGCAGCAGCAGAGCTGAAGAGCCCCGTTATTCTTCAGGCTTCCCAGGGCGCAAGAAAGTATGCGAATTCCGTATACCTTGTTAAGCTTGTTGAGGCAGCAGCAGAGCTTCACCCGGAGCTTCCGATCGTTCTTCATCTGGATCACGGTGCAGATTTTGAGACCTGCAAGGATTGCATCGACAACGGATTTACTTCCGTTATGATCGACTACTCCGGCCATCCGTTCCAGGAGAACATTGAGGTTTCCAGAAAGGTTGCTGAATATGCTCATGAGCGCGGCGTTGTTGTAGAGGCTGAGCTTGGAACTCTGGCAGGACAGGAAGACGCTGTTTCTGTAGAGGCGGATAAGGCATTCTATACGCATCCGGAAGAGGTTGAAGAGTTTGTGGAGAAGACCGGCGTTGATTCTCTGGCTATCGCAATCGGAACCTCTCACGGCGCTTACAAGTTCAAGCCCGGCACCGAGCCGAAGCTTCGCCTGGATATTCTGGAAGAGGTTTCCAGAAGACTTCCCGGATTCCCGATCGTTCTTCACGGATCTTCTTCTGTTCCTCAGGAATATGTCAAGATCATCAACGAGCACGGCGGCAAGCTGGTTGACGCAATCGGCGTTCCGGAAGATCAGCTTCGCGAGGCTGCAAAGCGCGCTGTCTGCAAGATCAACATTGACTCTGACCTTCGTCTGGGCATGACTGCAGGCATCCGTCAGCATTTTGTTGAGCATCCGGATCACTTTGATCCTCGTCAGTATCTTGGCGACGGCCGTGCAAATGTTAAGGCTATCGTTGAGCACAAGATCAAGAACGTTCTTGGTTCTGACAACAAGATCTGAGCCATCTTACAGAATGGATATTCATAAAATCAAAAAAGATCTGCAGCTTCACGCTGCAGATCTTTTTTTTGATGGGTGCCTCGGAACTGTGTAAGTCCGGAATTATTTCGCCTCCTGCTCAATCAGGCTGAGCACGAGATGGTTGGAATCGGTCTGAGAGCTCTTCTCCATTGCGGAAATGTACTGATTGCGATGCTCATAGAGCTCGGAAATTTTCTCCAGAATAACATCCGGAAGATCATCATCCTGAACAACAATGCTGTAGCCCTGCGCCTCAAAGGAGGCGGCGTTCAGCTTCTGATCGCCGCGCCCCGTGGGGAGCGGAATCAGGAGATTTGGCTTCTTGAGAGCGAGAAGCTCACAGATGGCATTGGCACCGGCGCGGGACAGAACAATGTCTGCCATGGCGTAGAGATCCTTCAGATCCTCCTTGACATATTCGAACTGGCGATAGCCGGGGCGGGTGAGAAGAAGGTTGTCCATCTTGTCCTTGCCGCAAAGGTGAACAATCTGAAATTTCTGTAGGAGCGCATCCAGATTATCACGAACTGTTTTGTTCACGGAGGAGGCACCGAGGGAGCCTCCGATGACCATCAGAACCGGCTTGCTTTCATCAAAGCCGCACAGCTCGAGTCCGCGCTTCCGATCACCATGAAAAAGCTCATCACGGATTGGTGTTCCGGTAAGAACCGCCTTGGAATCCGGAAGTCCCTTCATCGTTTCAGGGAAGTTGCAGCAGACCTTGGTGGAAAATGGAACGCACAGCTTGTTCGCAAGTCCGGGGGTCATATCTGATTCATGAATGATGCAGGGAATATGAAGGGAGTGCGCGGCATGAACAACCGGAACACCGACATAGCCGCCCTTCGAAAAGACGATATTGGGTGCAAACTCCTTCAAAAATTTGTGGGCCTCCTGATAGCCGCGGATGACCCGGAAAGGATCGGAAAAGTTCTTCGGGTCAAAATACCGGCGAAGCTTTCCGGTTTCAATGGGGATATAGGGAATATCGTAGTCGGCAACCAGTTTTTTCTCAATGCCGCCGATGGATCCGATGTAGGCAATTTCATATCCGGCATCACGCAGATAAGGGATCAAGGCCAGATTGGGAGTACAATGGCCGGCGGTTCCGCCTCCGGTCAGTACAATTTTCTTGCTCATGGATAAATTCACCTCATAAAGAATTTGTGCTGCAGATCGGTGCGCTGCTTAGTTCAGTTCAGAGAGAGCGGCGCGGATCGCGCGGGAAAGCTGATCAGGACATGAGGTGCTCTTGAAGCCGCAGGTGGTTCCTTCCAGAAGATCAGCGATTTCTTCTGCCTTTTTTCCCTCTACGAGGCGGGTAATTCCCTTCAGATTACCGTTGCAGCCGCCGGTAAAGGCAACCTTGCGAATGATATGCTCGGGATCAATTTCCAGTTCAATCTGGGTGGAACAGGTTCCGGATGTTTTATAGATCATAGTGTGTACTCTTCCTTTTTTGTTTTCTGTGATTGGAATTTGTTACTGAACTATCATTATACGACACAATTTTTCTTTTTCCTACCTGTGTGATGGTTGCACGGGAAGCGTCTTGCATTCATTATTTCAGACTGATAAACTTAGGAACGGTAAATCGTCTTGTCTGTGTTCAGGAAAGGCCCGGTTATCCGAACAGATTCATGAGACGAGGACTGTGCACGGCACAGGAGGAAAATGGGTGTGAGCCGGGTGCAAGGAGGTATCGTCCAATGGCAAAGGTTACATTTGATTATTCCAAGGCAAAGAGTTTTGTAAAGGAAGAAGAAGTTAAGAATATTGAAAGTCAGGTACTTGCGGCGAAGGAGCTTCTGGTTTCCGGAACGGGTGCCGGAAACGATTTTCTTGGATGGGTAAATCTTCCTGTCGACTATGACAAGGAGGAGTTCGCAAGAATTCAGAAGGCAGCAGCCAAGATCCAGAGTGATTCGGATGTTCTGCTCGTTCTTGGCATCGGCGGCTCGTATCTGGGAGCACGTGCAGCCATCAATTTCCTGCGTCACAATTTCTACAATACCGTTTCGAAGGAGATTCGCAAGACTCCTGAGATTTATTTTGCAGGAAATTCGATCAGCGGAACCTATCTTGCCAATCTGGTGGATGTGATCGGTGACCGCGACTTCTCGATCAATGTAATCTCCAAGTCCGGCACAACAACCGAGACTTCGATCGCGTTCCGTCTTTTCCGTGAGCTTGCTGAGAAGAAATACGGAAAGGAAGGCGCGGCAAAGAGAATTTATGCGACAACCGATAAGGCGCGCGGAGCACTGAAGACACTGGCAGATGCGGAAGGCTATGAGAGCTTTGTGATTCCGGACAATGTCGGCGGACGTTTCTCGGTTCTGACAGCAGTAGGTCTTCTTCCGATTGCGGTTTCCGGTGCGGACATTGCGCAGCTGATGGCAGGTGCGGCGGAAGGAAGAAAGCTTGCAATGGAAGCTTCCTATGAAGAGAACGATGCCCTGAAGTATGCGGCACTCCGCAATATTTTCCTTCGTAAGGGCAAGTCTGTTGAGATCCTTGCCAACTATGAGCCGTCTCTGCATTATACCTCTGAGTGGTGGAAGCAGCTTTATGGTGAGTCTGAGGGTAAGGACCAGAGAGGACTTTTCCCGGCGAGCGTAGACCTTACGACCGATCTTCATTCTATGGGCCAGTTCATTCAGGACGGTGCGCGTATTATGTTTGAAACCGTTCTGAACGTTGAGAAGCCGAAGGCAGATGTGACGATCGGGACTGACCCGGAGAACCTGGATGGTCTGAATTTCCTGGCTGGCAAGACGATGAATTTCGCAAACCAGGCAGCAATGAACGGAACCATTCTGGCACATACCGATGGTAATGTTCCGAACCTGATGGTTAAGATCCCGGAACAGACGGAGTTCTATCTTGGCGAGCTGTTCTATTTCTTTGAGTTTGCCTGCGGCGTATCCGGATATCTGCTCGGCGTAAATCCGTTCAATCAGCCCGGCGTTGAGTCCTACAAGCACAACATGTTTGCGCTTCTTGGAAAGCCCGGCTTCGAGGATCAGACGGAGGAGCTGCTTGCAAGACTTGCAGACTGAGCGGTCCGGCAGATTCAACAGATCTCATGATTACGACCATCACGGAGCCGCCTGCGGCCTCTGATGGGAAAGGTTATTGCAATGAAGATTACCCGAAAAGGAACAAAAGAAATTTTGCTGGAACGGGACTTCACAAACAAGGACGGAAGCTTGCTTCCGTCCTTGTATTTTCCTATGCTGGAACGGGACGGAATTGCCATGAATCTGATCTCTACCAGGCTGGGTGGAGTTTCGGAGGGGCAGTTCCGTTCCCTCAATCTGACAACAGGACGCGGAGACAGCAAGGAAAATGTGCTGGAGAATTTCTCGCGGATTGCAGCGGCATTCGGAACAGATCCTGCGCACTGCATCTGTTCCCACCAGGTGCATGAGACAAAGGTGCGGCGTGTCGGAAAAGAGGACGCGGGCATGGGGCTTCTCCGTCCCATGGTGTGGGAGAGCGCGGATGGTGTTGTGACAAATGAGCCAGGGCTTGTTCTCTCCACCTTCTACGCGGACTGTGTGCCGCTTTTATTCGTGGATCCGGTTCGTCACGCGGTCGGAGCCAGTCATTCCGGCTGGAGAGGAACGGTTGGAAAAATCGGTGCGGAGACGGTGCGCACGATGCAGGAGGAATTTGGGACGGATCCTGCGGATCTTCTGGTTGGAATCGGACCGTCCATCTGCAGAGACCATTATGAGGTCAGCGAAGATGTGGCGGAGGAGTTCCGCCTGGCTTTTCCCGGGAAAGAAGAACAGCTTCTGGAATATCGCGGGAACCCCGGACATTGTCAGCTGGATTTGTGGGAGGCCTGCCGGATTACGCTGATGGAGGCAGGAGTAAAGGAGCAGAATATTTCGGTGACGGATATCTGTACGGCCTGCAATCCGGAGCTCTTGTTCAGTCACCGGGCAAGCGGAGGAAAACGTGGAAATATCGGTGCATTTGTCATGCTGAAGAAGTAAAAAGAGTGCCGGGGCTTTCGGAAAGCTCCGGCACTCTCTGTTTTGATGTGAAAATATCGTTTTATGCGTTTGCAACGGCATCTGCAAAGTCATTCAGAGCCGCTTCATCGGCTGTGGAAAGAGCACTGCGGATGGTCAGAGTGGTGTCGAGAATGCTGCAGTTCTTCAGGGTCTCCAGCTCCTTGCGCATAAGCCTGGCTGTGACGGGAGCCCAGGTGCCGTTCTCTGCAAGAGCAAAGGTACGGTTCTGAACAGCCAGCGCCTTCATATCCTCGATGAAACGGGAAATGGAAGGATACATGCCGCCGTTGTAGGTGGGGCAGAACAGAACAACTTTGCTGCAGCGCCATACTTCGGCGATCAGATAAGAGACATCGGTCTTGGAGGCATCGTAGACAACCACGTGCCTGCCGGATTTCTCTTCCAGAACAGAAGCAAAGCTCTCTGCGGCACTTGCAGTATGGCCGTACAGGGAACCGTAGACTACCAGAATGTCATCCGTCTCCGGCGCATAGCTGCTCCAGGTCTGATATTTCTCAAGGAACCAGCCAAGATTCTCTCTCCAGACGGGGCCGTGCAGAGGAAGAATTTCCTCAATCTCAAGCCCTGCTGCCTTTTTCAGAACCGCCTGTACCTGCGCGCCGTACTTGCCGACGATGTTTGCATAATAGCGGCGGGCGTCATCAAGGTAATGAGCCTCGAAATCATACTGATCCGCGAAAATTCCACCCTCCAGTGCTCCGAAGGTTCCGAAAGCATCTGCGGAGAACAAAGCCTTGTCGGCATCATCATATGCCAGCAGAACCTCCGGCCAGTGTACCATGGGAGCGGCAACGAAATGGAAGGTATGAGCACCGGTGCAAAGGGTGTCCCCCTCCTTGACGATCTGCTGGTTTTCGATCTTCAGCTCCGGGAAGAACTGGGAGATGAACTTGAAGGTCTGCATGCTGGACACAACGGTGGTTTCCGGATACTGATTCAGTACCGTCTGCAGCAAAGAGCAGTGATCCGGCTCCATGTGCAGAACCACAAGATAGTCCGGTTTCTTCTCTCCGAGAACCGAATGAAGATTTTCCAGATACTGATCTGCAACGCTGACATCCGCAGTGTCGAAGAGCGTGATCTTCTCATCAAGAACAACATAGCTGTTATAGGAAACGCCGTTCGGCAGAGGGAAAAGATTCTCGAACAAAGCAAGACGGCGATCGCTTCCGCCGATCCAGACGGTATCTTTGGCAACAAGTTTGGTATTTTTCATTGTAAGAACTCCTTTCATGATACGGACTTCTCATATTGTAGCTCAGCACGCCGGTATTTCCAAAGAGATAACAGGCGAAAAAAGGAAAAAAACGTCAAAAAAACGCATAGATTCCGGAAGAGGTTTCGGATACGGAAAAAAATCTTCCGTGTAAAGGGGATGGGTTTGCTATACTGATAGTGTTGTAAAAGAAGACGATAAGGAGCATTCGAACATGAGAAAAACAAAAATCATCTGCACACTGGGACCTGCAAGTGAGAATGAGGAAATGATCGGGCGTCTGATTGATGCCGGTATGAATGTGGCGAGATTTAATTTTTCCCACGGGACACATGAAGAACAGGCAAGGAAATTCGAAAAGCTGAAGAAGGTCAGAATCGAGAAGAATCTTCCTGTGGCGACGCTTCTGGATACAAGAGGACCGGAAATCCGCCTTCGCGATTTTAAGGAAGGTAAGGTTGTGCTCGAAGCCGGACAGAAATTCACACTGACCACGAAGGAAATTGACGGAGACAGGGAGAGTGCTTCCGTGACCTATCAGAACCTGCCGAAGGATGTGGAAGCAGGCAGAAGTATTCTGATCGATGACGGCCTGATTGAACTGAAGGTCGACAAGGTAAGCAAAACGGACATTGAGTGCACGGTGGTAAACGGCGGGCCCGTTTCCAATCATAAGGGTGTCAATGTGCCCGGGTGTGATCTGTCCATGCCGTTTATCAGTGAGCAGGATCGAAGCGACATTGAATTCGGATGCGTGCTTGGATTTGACTATATTGCGGCTTCCTTTACCAGAACGGCAGAGGACATTCGTGAGATTCGCCGGATTCTCGCGCAGTACAAGAGTGACATCAAAATTATTGCCAAGATTGAAAGCGTGCAGGGCGTCCGGAATCTGGACAGCATTCTGGAGGAAGCGGATGGCATCATGGTCGCAAGAGGCGATCTGGGCGTAGAGGTTCCGCTGGAAGACGTTCCGGTGCTTCAGAAGCGGATGATCCGCCGGGCGGAGCAGATGGGAAAAATCTGCGTGACTGCGACACAGATGTTGGATTCCATGATGCACAATCCTCGTCCGACCAGGGCAGAGACCACAGATGTAGCCAATGCCATCTATGATGGCACGACTGCAATCATGCTTTCCGGCGAGAGTGCAAACGGCGCCTATCCGGAGGAGTCCGTCCGAACAATGGCAGCCATTGCAATCCGGGCAGAGGCAGATATTGATTATGCATCCCGCATGAATTCCCGCAGCGTGGTTGACCGGGGAGATATTACCACTGCAATTTCACATGCATCCTGTACGGTTGCAGAGGATATTAAGGCGGATGCGATCATTACTGTCACACTTTCCGGCTTTACGGCGCGGAGACTTGCGGCACATAAGCCGGTCTGTCCGATCATTGCCTGCACGACAAGCAAGGAAACTGCCTGCCAGATGAATCTTCTGTTCGGTGTTGAGCCGGTGATCATTCGCCAGGAGCCCACGGCAGATCTCCTGTTCGAGGAGGCGATCAACACCGCGAAGCTCGCAGGCTATGTAAAGCCGGGAGACAAGGTTATTCTGACAGCCGGAATTCCGCTCGGAGTGTCCGGAAAAACCAATATGATCCGCGTGATTGAGGTGTGGTAAATGGAACAGCAGCATAAGGTCTTCTGCCTGATCGGGAAGAGTGCATCCGGAAAGGACACTCTTTATCGGAAAATCAGGGAGAGGGCGGAAAAGGACGGCACGGCACTGCTCCTTCGTGAGGTGGTGCCCTACACAACGAGGCCGATCCGGACGGGCGAACAGAATGGTGTCACGTATTTCTTTGAAACCGATCAGGAATTTGAGGACGCCCGGAAGGCGGGAAGGGTGATTGAGTCCCGCGATTACAACACGGTGCACGGAATCTGGCACTACTATACGAAGGATGACGGGCAGATCCGCCTGGAGGAGGGGAGCAGCCTTGTGATCGGCACGCTTGAGTCCTATTGTTCCTTTGTTCGTTATTTCGGACCGGAGAAGGTCGTTCCTTTCTATATTGAGCTGGAGGACGGAGTGCGGCTTCAGCGTGCATTGGACAGGGAGAAGCAGCAGGAGCATCCAAGGTATGCGGAGCTTTGCCGAAGATTTCTTGCGGATGAACAGGATTTTTCGGAGGAGAAGCTGCGGGAGGCCGGAATCACCCGCCGCTATGTGAACGAGGACGCAGATCGCTGCGCGGAAGAAGTATGGAAGGAGTTATGCCGAAGATTGGATTTGAACAGGTAATCGGACAGAGGCTTGCGGTATCTCATCTGCAGAATGCGGTTCGGACCGGACGGGTTTCACAGGCTTATCTGATCAGCGGAGAGAAGGGCGCCGGGAAAATGAAGCTGGCGCTTGCTTTTGCGGCTGCACTCCTGTGTGAACAGCCGAAGCAGGAAAACGGCGGACCGGAGCCCTGCGGAGAATGCCATTCCTGCGTGCAGATTCAGGCGGGAAGTCATCCGGATGTCGTTCTTCTGACCAATGAGCGGGTGGGAGCAGCTACGAAAACGGGAACGCTTGGCGTTGCACTTGCACGTTTTGTTCAGGCGGATGTGTCAGTCAAGCCCTATTACGGACCTTATAAGATCTACATCATTCCGAATGCAGAGAACCTGAACCAGCAGGCACAGAACGCCCTGCTGAAGACTCTGGAGGAGCCGCCGGCGTATGCGGTTTTTCTTCTGCTGGCGCAGAACACGTCGGTTTTTCTCCCGACGGTACTCTCCAGATGTGTCAGCATTGCTCTGCATCCTGCACCGGAGAAGGATCTTGTGGCAGCACTTACGGCAGCAGGCGTTCCGGAAAACGAAGCAAGAATTGCAGCGAGACTTTCACACGGGAATCCGGGAAGATGCATGGAGCTTGCAGAAGAAGAGCTTCGGCAGTTCCGGGAGGAGCAGGTCTTATTTCTGGAGAAGCTTGCAGAGACGGACAGCCACAGAATTCTGCAGTATGCGGAGAAGCTTTCGGGAGGCGGCAAAGGAGATGCCCCTTCTCATATGGAAGATTTTCTGGATCTTGGCAGAAGCTGGTACCGGGATATTCTGGTGCAGAAAAGCACGCAGGATCCGGAAAACTTGATTTACCGGGACCAGATACAGTATATTATAAGCGCTGCGGCGAGACTTTCCTTTGAAGATCTGGAGAACATTCAGGCGGCATTTGACGATGCGGGAAGACGCCGGAGCAGTAAGGAAAATGATACGCAGATCGCGGAGCTTCTGATGCTGAAGCTGCGGAGAATTCTGCGCGGAGACAGGAATACAGAAAGCGGTTTTCATGGAAGAATATAGGAAAACAGAAGAACTGGAAATTTCTCCGGAGAACTCGGCTGCTTTGGAAGAGCAGGATTTTTCCACGGAGGATCCGGAGGAAGAGGCAGCGAGAGCTCTGGAGAAAGAGGATCTCGCGGACGAAGATCTGGAAGCGGATCAGAGTCAGGCTGAAGAGGAAGAAGAGAATACGGTTCTTCCGGAAACAGCAGATCCGGATGCAGATGACAGGGATCTGACGGAGGTAGTCGGAGTCCGCTTCCGGACGGCGGGGAAAGCGTATTATTTTGCAATCGGAGCCCTTCCTGTGAAGCGGGGAACGCATGTGATTGTCGAAACGGCACGCGGGCTGGAATATGGCACGAGTGTCTGTGATCCGCTGAAGATTCATCAGAAGCAGTTCAAGGCACCCCTGAAGAAGATTGTCCGGATCGCAACGGCGGCAGATGACAGCCGGATGCGCGAGCTGCGCGAAAAGGAGCGGGA
Source organism: Firmicutes bacterium CAG:791 (assembly GCA_000431495.1). Lineage (GTDB taxonomy): Bacteria > Bacillota > Clostridia > Lachnospirales > Lachnospiraceae > CAG-791. The sequence goes on from HF986585.1 coordinate 120,105, forward strand.
AGCCTATCGTGTCTGCTTTGAGAAAATCCGCCGTCACAATCTGGATATGAAGCTGATTGACGCGGAGTACACATTTGACAATAACAAGATTCTGTTCTATTTCACTTCAGACGGCAGAGTGGATTTCCGCGATCTGGTAAAGGATCTTGCAAGTGTTTTCCGTACAAGAATTGAGCTGCGTCAGATCGGTGTGCGGGATGAGACGAAGATTCTCGGAGGCTACGGAATCTGTGGACGGCCTCTTTGCTGCCACACCTATCTGTCGGATTTTGTCCCGGTGTCGATCAAAATGGCGAAGGAGCAGAATCTGTCGCTGAATCCGACGAAGATTTCGGGTTCCTGCGGAAGACTGATGTGCTGCCTGAAAAACGAAGAGGAAACGTACGAGGCACTGAACAAGAACCTGCCAAGGCTCGGAGACGAAGTACAGACTTCGGATGGACTGACCGGAGAGGTGGCCGGTGTGAATATCCTGAAGCAGACGGTGCGGATTCTTGTTGAGGTGGATGACGAGAAGGAGCTGCACGAATGCGCAGCAGACAATATTACCATTCTGCGCCGCAGAAAACGCGGGCAGGCGAAGCCGAAAATCAACCGTAATGAGCTGAAGAACGGCGGCTCCGGAAAACCCAGAAAGGAGCAGCGCCCCGCTCGGGATCAGGAGCAGAAGGAACAGCGCCCTGCCAGAAATCAGGAGCAGAAGGAAAACGGAGCGCAGCCGGCTTCCGGAAACGAGAGAAGAAGACGGGACAACCGTCCGGCACAGGAGCGCGGCACAGAGGGATCGAATGCGCAGCGCCGCGAGGAGAATCCGGGCTCCGGGCGCAGCAGAGGAAGAAGAGAACCGGCACCGGCACAGGAGACCGGCGCAGTACAGGGAACAACTGCGGGCGGCGGAAACCGGAGACGCCACAGGAACAGAAGAAGAAATGGCGGCAATGACAGACGAAGAGAAGAGAAGCCTTCTGAAACCGAATGAACGAATTGATGATCTCCAGAGAAATCATCTGGAGATCATTCAGAATCCGCAGCGATTTTCTTTTGGAATGGATGCGGTTCTGTTATCCGGCTTTGCGAAGGCTGCTCCGGGAGATCTGGTTCTGGATCTTGGAACCGGAACGGGCATCATCCCGATTCTGATGAGTGCAAAAACAAAAGCGGCCCATTTTACGGCATTGGAGATCCAGCCGGAAAGTGCGGACATGGCGAGGAGAAGTGTCTGTCTGAATGGTCTGGAGCAGCGGATCGAAATTGTAACAGGAGACATCAGAGAAGCAGGCGCTTTATTTGCGGCTGCTTCTTTTGACGTAGTCACATCCAATCCGCCCTATATGACAAACAGCCACGGCCTGGTAAATCCAGGGGATGCAAAGGCGATTGCAAGACATGAAATCTGCTGCAGTCTGGAGGATCTCCTGTCTGCTGCAGAGAAGATGCTTCGTCCCGGCGGACATTTTTATATGGTGCATCGTCCGTTCCGCCTGGCTGAAATCATGACGTCTTTGCAAGGCCATCACCTGGAGCCGAAGAGAATGCGGCTGGTGTATCCATATGTTGACCGTGAGCCGAACATGGTCCTCTTGGACTGTGTGCGCGGAGGAAAGCCCAGAATCACGGTGGAAAAGCCTCTCATTGTATACCGGGAGCCAGGAAAGTATATGGATGAGATCTACGATATTTACGGATACTGACGGAAAGATCCTGAACACCGTCGGCAAAGAATGCGGGGGATGAGCTATGATGAATGAGAACGATAAGAATACAGGCCAGGGGACGCTGTACCTTTGTGCGACGCCGATCGGGAATCTGGAGGATATTACGCTTCGGGTGCTGCAGACATTGAAGGATGTTGATCTGATTGCGGCGGAGGATACACGCAACACGCTGAAGCTCCTGAATCATTTTGACATTCACAAGCCGATGACAAGCTACCATGAGCACAACAAGTTCGAGAAGGCGGATGAGCTGATTGCACGTCTTCTGAGAGGTGAAAATATCGCGGTGGTGACGGATGCCGGAACGCCGGCGATTTCGGATCCGGGCGAGGTCCTTGCGGCAAAATGCCTGGAGCAGGGAATCCGTGTAGCCTCCCTTCCCGGCGCGTGTGCTCTGATTACGGGGCTTACCATGTCCGGAATGCCCGCCAGAAGATTTTGCTTCGAGGGGTTCCTTCCGACAGATAAAAAGGAGCGAAGCCGCGTGCTGGAGCAGCTTCGGGAGGAAGAGAGAACGACCATCCTGTATGAAGCGCCTCATCATCTGAAGGGAACCATCCGGGAGCTGCTTGAGGCTCTTGGTGACCGGAAGATTGTTTTCTGCCGCGAGCTCACCAAGAAATTCGAGGAGGCAAGGCCGTTCACACTTTCGGAGGCTGCGGAGTATTATGCGGATCATGAGCCGAGAGGGGAATATGTTCTGGTGCTTGCAGGTGCAGACCCGGAGGAGAAGAAAAAAAAAGAAGAGACCGTCTGGAAGCAGATGAGCATCGAGGAACACATGGCTTATTACGAATCACAGGGGACGGATCACAAGGAGGCCATGAAGCTGGTTGCAAAGGATCGCGGCGTTCCGAAACGGGAAATATACCGGGCCCTGATTAAAGCTTAACAGAAGCCGGAAAAAAGCATAAAAAACAAATGAAATTTGCAGGATTCCCGTTGTTCCTCAAAATCTTTTGTGGTATAACCGTAGCAGTGTTAATTTATTAACAGTTAAACATTCTTAATGGAGGTTCAAGATACTATGGCAAAAGTCGATTTAAGCAAGTATGGCATTACCGGAACACCTGAGATCGTCTACAATCCTTCCTATGAGCAGTTGTTCGAGGAAGAGACCAAGGCTGGTCTGGAAGGCTTTGAGGTTGGTAAGGAGACTGAGCTCGGCGCAGTTGATGTTTTCACCGGAGTATATACCGGACGTTCCCCCAAGGATAAGTTCATCGTAATGGATGAGAATTCCAAGGACACCGTATGGTGGACCACCGATGAGTACAAGAACGACAACCATCCTGCTTCTGAGGAAGCATGGACTGCCGTAAAGGAAATTGCCAAGAAGGAGCTCTCCAATAAGAAGCTTTATGTGGTAGATGGCTTCTGCGGTGCTAACAAGGATACCCGCATGGCAGTTCGTTTCATTATGGAAGTTGCATGGCAGGCACACTTTGTCCGCAACATGTTCATTAAGCCTACTGCAGAAGAGGAAGAGAACTTCGAGCCTGATTTCGTTGTTTACAATGCTTCCAAGGCAAAGGTAGAGAACTACAAGGAGCTCGGCCTTAACTCTGAGACCGCAGTTGTCTTCAATATCACCTCCAGAGAGCAGGTTATCCTGAACACCTGGTACGGCGGCGAGATGAAGAAGGGTATGTTCTCCATGATGAACTACTACCTGCCGCTGAAGGGCGTTGCTGCTATGCACTGCTCTGCAAACACCGATCTGAACGGTGAGCACACTGCAATCTTCTTCGGTCTGTCCGGAACCGGAAAGACCACTCTTTCCACGGATCCTAAGCGTCTGCTGATCGGTGATGACGAGCACGGCTGGGATGACAACGGCGTCTTCAACTTCGAGGGCGGCTGCTATGCAAAGGTTATCAACCTCGACAAGGAAGCTGAGCCTGACATCTACGGTGCAATCAGAAGAGATGCTCTTCTTGAGAACGTTACTGTTGATGAGAACGGCAAGATCGATTTCGCAGACAAGAGCGTTACCGAGAACACCCGTGTATCTTATCCGATCGATCACATTGAGAAGATCGTTAAGCCGATCTCTCACGGACCGGCTGCGGACAACGTAATCTTCCTGTCTGCAGATGCATTCGGCGTACTTCCTCCGGTATCCATCCTGACACCTGAGCAGACCAAGTACTACTTCCTGTCCGGCTTCACTGCAAAGCTTGCAGGAACCGAGCGCGGAATTACCGAGCCTACTCCTACTTTCTCCGCTTGCTTCGGCCAGGCATTCCTGGAGCTGCATCCGACCAAGTATGCAGAGGAGCTTGTTAAGAGAATGGAGCAGAGTGGAGCAAAGGCTTACCTTGTTAACACCGGTTGGAACGGAACCGGCAAGCGTATCTCCATCAAGGATACCCGCGGAATCATCGATGCAATCCTTTCCGGTGATGTTCTGAAGGCTCCCACCAAGAAGATCCCTTACTTCAATTTCGAAGTTCCGACCGAGCTTCCTGGCGTAGATACCGGAATTCTGGATCCTCGCGACACCTACAAGGATGCTTCCGAGTGGGATGCAAAGGCACAGGATCTTGCACAGAGATTCATCAAGAACTTTGCAAAGTATGAAGGCAACGAGGCCGGCAAGGCTCTGGTTGCTGCAGGCCCGAAGCTCTGATTCAGCAGAAGACAGAGAACAAAGGACTGCCGGATGCAGTCACACGGCTGCTGAAAAGCACATAAACGAAAAGGCGCAGACCCGTAAGGGCCTGCGCTTTTTTTGCCGCACATGCTATAATGTTGCGCATGGCTACTTATGCAATCAGCGACATACATGGCGCATACGATGAATTTCAAAGACTTCTGGATAAGATCCGTTTTCAGTATGACGGATCGGATTCTCTGTACCTTCTCGGAGATTACGGTGACTGGGGTGAGAAATCCATGGAAACCATTCTTGCGGTCAAACAGATGGATGAGGAGTATGATTTCGTCCATTGTCTCATGGGAAATCATGAGCTGATGTTCCTTGCCGCCATGGAATATGGAATTACGGAGGAGAAGGTCAGCGATTCTGCGGAAAACTGGCTGGAAGCCAATCACGGCAGAGTGACCTGGGAGGCTTTTCTGGATTTGCCGGAGGAAGAGCAGAACGATCTTTATGAATGGCTGAAAAATCTTCCGTTTTCCTGTGATATTTTGCTGGATGGAAGACTTATCATGGCGGCGCACGCCTTTCCCTATTTCTATGATATGGAATACACGCAGACGGAGAGACAGCGCCGCAAGATGGATGCAGTCTGGAGAAGACTGCTTCTTCGGGAAAACCCATTTGAGGGATACCAGGGGAAGAAAAACTACAGTCTCCTGATTTGCGGACATACCATTACAGATTTTTATTATCAGCAGATGAACCGTGAGGCCGGAGGCAACATCCTGAGCTCCCTTCCGGGAAACCGGAATCGGATCTACCGGGCGGAGCGGTTTGTGGATATCGACTGCGGGGGAAAGTGTCTTTCCTGGTACGGAGAGAACAGCCATGTGATGCATGCGGCGGAACGCGCACAGCTGGCAGCGTATTGTCTGGAGACCGATGAAGAATTTTATGTAGGACGACCGAGAGGACCGGTCGGCGAGCTGATGCTGGGCGAGAGTGTTCCCGGATGGACTCCGCCGGAAATTGAAGTACAGGAGAAAGAGCCGCCCGAAATGCAGGCGCCGGAGTTTGATTTTCCGGAGCCGGGAATGGGCCCTGTGAGAAAATTCGCTGACTGGGCACAGCAGCGGGTGACAAAGCGGCTGGAAATGGATGAGTGACAGACATAACTATGACAAATGAACAGATCTTTCTCTGTCTTCTTGCGGCGGCAGCTCTTACAGTAAGTCTGCTTCTGTTTCTTCGGTGGGTGAACCGCAGGAGCAGAGCTTCCGGGAACGCGATGGATGAAATGGAGGGACATGATTTTGAGTTCTTCTGTGCGGATCTTCTGCGTGAAGCCGGCTTTGAGGATGTGGAGGTGACGCGCGGGAGCGGAGATTTTGGGGCCGATATTCTGTGTGAAAAGGATGGGGTAACCTATGCGGTGCAGTGCAAGTGCTACGAGAGCATCGTCGGTGTGCACGCGGTGCAGGAGGCCTATGCGGGGAAGGATTTCTACGGGCAGATGGTGGCGGCGGTGATGACAAACCGGTCCTTTACGGATCCGGCCAGGGTCTGTGCACAAAGACTGAAGGTCCTTTTGTGGGATCGGGAGCATCTTGAAAAAATGATGGATGCTACCGGCTGTCAATAGAAGAATCGCAGATGTATGCGAACTGCAAGTATGATAAAATATATTTGTTGTTCTGAAATGACAAAGAGCATATAAAAAGGGGATGGAAACAATGGAACAGGAACAGATCAGGAGAGAAATTGAGGAAGGCAGAGCGGTTGTCGGAATCGAATTCGGATCGACCCGCATCAAGGCGGAACTCATTGCAGCAGACAACATTCCGGTTGCCGAGGGTGCATGGGAATGGGAAAACCGGCTGGAAAATGGAGTTTGGACTTATTCTCTGGAGGATATCTGGAAGGGACTGCAGGGATGCTATGCGGATCTTCTTGAGGATGTGAAGAAGAAATACAATACGGAAATTCATCGCCTTTCCGCGATCGGCATCAGCGCAATGATGCATGGCTATCTTGCGTTTAATGATAAGGATGAGCTGCTTGTTCCTTTTCGTACCTGGCGCAATACGATTACAGGAGAAGCTGCGGAGAAGCTGACGGAGCTGTTCCACTACAATATTCCGCAGAGATGGAGCATTGCGCATCTGTATCAGGCAATTCTGAACGGGGAAGAGCATGTAAAAGATATTCACTATGTTGCAACGCTTGCTGCCTATGTACACTGGCAGCTGACCGGCGAGAAGGTGATCGGTGTAGGCGATGGCTCCGGTATGTTCCCGATCAGCACCAAAACCGGGGATTTTGATCCGGAGATGGTGGAGAAATTCAATGCTCTGATTGCAGATAAGGGCTATGGCTGGAAGCTTCCGGATATTTTCCCGAAGAATCTGAAGGCAGGAGAGAGCGCCGGCGTTCTGACCGGGAAAGGTGCGAAGCTCCTGGATGTTTCCGGAAACCTGGAGGCAGGAATTCCTCTCTGCCCTCCCGAGGGCGATGCGGGAACCGGCATGGTGGCAACCAATGCTGTTGCCAGAAGGACCGGAAACGTATCAGCCGGAACCTCGTGCTTTGGCATGATTGTTCTGGAGGAGGATCTGAAGAATGTGTATCCGGAGATTGATCTTGTCACAACTCCTTCGGGTGATCTGGTCGCAATGGCACACTGCAACAACTGCACCTCGGATCTGAACGCATGGGTCGGGATCTTTGACGAGTTCTGCGAAGCCATGGGCGTGCAGGCAGACAAGAACAAGCTGTTTTCCGTTCTGTACAACAAGGCGCTGGAGGGAGATAAGGACTGCGGCGGTTTACTGGATTACAATTATTTTTCGGGTGAGCCGATCACGAAGATGGACGAGGGACGTCCGCTTTTTGCCCGCACCCCGAATTCCAGCTTCACACTGGCAAACTTCATGCGCGTTCATCTGTATGCATCCCTGTCTGTTCTGAAGGCAGGCATGGATCTGCTTCTTAAGAAGGAAGGCGTGAAGGTCGATAATATGATGGGGCATGGCGGTCTGTTTAAGACCAAGGGCGTTGGACAGAGCATTCTTGCAGCTGCGCTGAACACACCGGTAACCTGCATGACAACGGCGGGCGAGGGTGGTGCCT
>HF986586.1:0-3637 GCA_000431495.1 Firmicutes bacterium CAG:791
GTCCGGATTCCATCCACGGCTGCTGACATAATGCCGCCCGCATAGCCGGCTCCCTCTCCGCATGGGTACAATCCCTTTATGACAGACTCTCCGCTTTCCCCGCGAAGGATCCGGACCGGAGAGCTGGTACGTGATTCCAGTCCCACCACATAGCATTCTTCCTGATCGAACCCTTTGATTTTACGTCCGAACTGATGCATGCCCTCCGCAAAATCTTCGGAAAGCTGCGAGGGAAGAAGCTCATGCAATGCTCCCGGTGCGTATTCTCCCTTGATGCACAGCTCCTCCTTCGGCGGAAGCTCCGTATCTGTTTTCTTTTCTTCAAAGGAGGAAAACCGCTGCACCGGAACTTTTCCGTCTGCAAGACGAAAGGCCTTCTCTTCCAGCTTCTCCTGAAATACCAGGCCGTCCAGAACACCTTCGCCTCCGAAATCCTCCGCACCAACCGTCATCACGATGGCGCTGTTTGCCCGTTTTGCATCTCGTTGATAATCGCTCATTCCGTTCACGGCAAGGCGCCCTGGCTCTGAGGAAGCATTGACAATGTATCCGCCGGGACACATGCAGAACGAATAAACGCCGTGTCCATCCTTTGCTCTGGCAGTCAGCTTATAGCTGGTTGCTGCAAGGTGAAACCGCTTCATTTCCTCCGGATCCGAGATTCCGTACTGCGCCTCGTTGATCAGCGCCTGCGGGTGAGAAACCCGGAACCCGACGGCAAAATTCTTGGCCTCCATCGGAACCTCAAGTTCGCTCAGCATCCGGATGGTGTCGCGCGCACTGTGTCCAGGTGCAAGAACCACGGCATTTGTCCGAAGGATCTCCTCGCTTCCGCGAAGCTTCACTCCGGCAGCCTCTCCCCGGTCGATCAGAATTCTCTCCGCACAGGTTTCAAAACGGATCTCACCGCCAAGACGTTCGATTTCTTCCCGAAGCTTCAAAATCACACCGCGCAGGCGATCGGTTCCGATATGCGGAATCTGTTCGTAGGCAATATCCTCCGGGGCTCCCGCCCAAAGAAACCAGGATAGGACCTCCTTTACGCGGCCCTCTTTGTCCTTGACGTTGGACGTAAGCTTTCCATCGGAGAAGGTCCCGGCACCGCCCTCACCGAATTGAATGTTTGATTCCGGATTCAGCTCACCGCTTTGAAAGAAGTGCTCCACCGTCCGGATGCGGTCTTCCATTCGCTGCCCGCGCTCAAGAACAATCGGGCGATAGCCGGCTTTCGCAAGCTCCAGTGCACAGAAAAGTCCGGCTGGTCCAAAGCCGATGATCACCGGCCGTCCGGTCAGAGGCCTCGCGCCTTCCATTGCTTCCGGAAAGGAATACGCCTTCTCTGTCACCGGACGAACATGGGAAGCTCCGCCGGAAAGCTTCTGAATCAGCTTTTTCTCCTTTTCCTTCGAAAACAGCTCCACCCGTACGCTGTATACATCATAAAGAACCGGCTTTTTCCTCGCATCCACGGAATGATGCGACAGCTCAAAGCGAAAGTGCTCCTCCCTGGAAAGCCGCAGAAGCTTCCGTATTTTTCCTTCCAGCAAAGAAGGATCACTCCCGCAGGGAAGCTTGATCTGACTGATTTCAATCATTTCGGTACCTCAATTCCGATTCCGGTTCCGCACAGCATTTCTTCCTGCCAGTCTGCCGGAGTGCATGGCCCACGTAAGATTGTATCCTCCGCAGCAGCCATCCACGTCCAGAAGCTCCCCGGCAAGATAGAGTCCTTTTGCAAAACGGGATTCCATTTCCTCCGTGATCTCCGACAAAGGAATTCCTCCAGCCGTAACCTGTGCCTTTTCAAAGTCTGCCGTTCCCGTAATTCTTATCGTCTTGTTCCGCATTCTGTCCAGAAGCTTTTCCGGAATGCTGCGATCCTTCAGATTGCTGATTTTCCGTTCTCTGACCTCAGAAAGATCCGCTATGAGATACGATGCAATTTTATCCGGTACCAGTCCAAGGCAGAAATCCCCGAGGGTGTCCTGTTCCGACATCTGAAGAAGCCGTCTCTTCTTTTCCCTCTTCCATTCCTCTTCCGACAGCTCCGGAAGAAAATCCAGAACGGCCGTGATTTCCTTCTTTGGCGTATCCTTCAGGCTGCGTGCAGCAAAACGCGAAATCTGAAACACCGGGATTCCGCTGATTCCATCTGCAGTCATCTGAATTTCGCCGCAGTCCTCTGCCGCTTTTCTGCCATCGATCAGAAGCCGGACTGCGCAGGCCGTCCTTACACCGGCAGCAATTTTCCGGTTGGGATCATCCGTAAAAAGCGCACAGAGTGCAGGGACCGGCTCCGTGACATGATGTCCAAGTTCTCTTGCCAGCCGGTATCCGTCTCCCATGCAATGATAAGCCCCGGAAACCATTCCGCCGGTCGAAAGAATCACGGCGTCCGCAGAAACAGCGCACGTCTCCTTCCCGCGGCTCCAGGAAACCTGATATCCGCCGGACGCTTCCCTGCGGATTTCCCTCACACGGCATTCTCTTAAAACCGTTACATTTTCTTTCTGTATCCTTCGCAGCAGTGCCTCACGCACCGCAGATGCCTGATCACATCTGGGATAAACATAACCATCTCTTTCGTGCAGAAGAATTCCAAGAGACTCCATAAAATCTGTCATCTCAAGATCCCAGCCGTCCGGATGAAACAGAAAATCCGCCCCCTGGTCTCCTGTCCGGTAAAAGGCTTTATTCTGTCTTCGATTCGTCAGATTGCAGCGCCCGTTTCCCGTCGCAAGGATCTTATGTCCAGGCTCCTTTCCGGCATCCAGAAGAAGAATTTCACCCTTTATATTGTCCTGCATGTGCATGGCCTCTGACGCAGAAATGGCTGCGCAGAGTCCTGCCATTCCGCCTCCCACAATCACAAGACGCCTCTTATCCAATAACTAGTCCTCCCGCTCCATCACACCTAGCACCATCGCAAGATTCAGAATCCAGCCTCCGCCCGGAATCCTGTGGAGATTCCGAAGATCCGCCGCGTGAAGAAAAAGACTCAGAAGCACAAACAAAATCCAGAACACGGCAAGCATCACAAGAAAGGCAAGCGGTGCCGGAAGAATCGCAAGCATATAGTCATTGAGAAACAGCAGCGGAATTGCTGCACCTGCGGCGCAAACGGCAATCAGAATATCCTCTGTAAGGAACGAGGGATCGACTCCGGCGGCAGCACCGCTTCTTCCTGCAAGATACAAAATCACCAGGAAGACCACTCCCATCACGTCCAGAGGCCAGACATTCATCGTAATTCCAACCCCGGAAATCTTCAGGACAACGAGGAACACAATTTCCGCAAAAAAAGCTGCTCCAGCTGAAAACACAATGACACGCTTTTCCTCACATCGCCAGAAAAAAATGAGAAGGAGGATCGCCGTCTGAACCAGAAAAATCAGAAAGCTTCCTGCCTTCAGGGTAAGAACTGCGGATTCCTCTCCCTTAAAGGTAAGCTGGGTAAACATGCCTGCAATCTCCTTTGCTGCGGCAAACACAAAAGCCGAAGCGGGAATTCCCATATAGGCCGACAGCCGGAGCAGAAGAAGAAGCCGCATCCGCAGAAGCTTTCGTTTCTCCTGCTGGCAGGCACGAACGCAGGACACGGTAAGCTGCGTAAAGGGCATTGCCAGCAGGAGGCTCG
>HF986586.1:3736-13758 GCA_000431495.1 Firmicutes bacterium CAG:791
CCCCGTGAAGCCACGCCCCATCCGGTACCCGATCACAAGGGCAAGAAGCATCAGGATCCCGAGAATAAATCCCGGCAGCAGCTTCATGGCGCAATAATGAAACAGCTCACCGGAGCTCTCGCTCCTTCTTCCCTCAAACAGATCCTCCCTGCGATAGCGCGAGCTTCTCTGCAGGCTGCGGACAGACAAAAAGGTCAGAGCCACAAGGAACACAAAGCAAATCATAGCTGCAGCAGACAGTCCTGTCCCGATTCCGCAGGCACAGTACACCGCCATCATGTCGTCATTTCTTAAAATAGCAGCAACCTTGCTTCCTCTGTGCGCTCCGATCAGACCGAAAACCGGCCCGAACATAGCATAAAAAACCGTGAGAAGCCAAAGCGCTGACCGGGCAGCGCGTCTTTTCCCGATGCCGTGAAGAAAGCCCTTCATGGCTCCCAGAAAAGGAAGAAGAACCAGCGCCGGTGTAAATGCACGCAGAATCGGTGCAAACAGCGCATTGCCAAGAACCGCCTTCCCCAGAATGCCGGACCCTAAATAGAAAATAACAAAGGTTCCCGTTGCACAGACAAAAGAAAAGCGAAGTACACTGCCAAACAAAGTCAGTGTATCCCCGTACTTCTTCCGCGCAAGCCTTCTGGCCGTCTGCTCTCTGGTAAAGCCATCCGCACAGATCATGGAAAAAACAGCGCAGACCGCAGAAAACAGCATGGGGAATCCTGCATAAAACATAACATCGCTGCCGTCTTTCAGAGAAAAGACGACCGCGATGATGCAATAGATCAGAAGAAACAAAAGAAAAGAACACAGATCCGTATCAAATTTTCTCACCCGATTCTTCTCTGCCACGAAACATCATCCTTTCTTTCATCTCACAGGGATCGGTAATAAATCCTGAATTTCTCACTTCTTACTTATTGTCTGGTGATGCCAAGCGCCTCCAGAACAGCCTCCTGCCGCCCGAACATCACCTCGGCATCCGCTTCCGTCATATGATCATAGCCGCATAGATGGAGCATGCTGTGCGCAATCAGGAAAGCAAATTCGCGTTTTCTGGAATGGCCGTATTCCTCCGCCTGCAGAGCGACACGATTCAGGTTCAGAACGATATCTCCCAGAACCAGATTGCCGCTTTCCGGATCCAGACAATCTGCCGCATCCGCACAGACATCCTCCCAGCTTCCGGGGCCCTTTGCCCCCTCAAAAGGAAGGTTCGGAAAGGAAAGAACATCCGTCACCTTATCGATTTCGCGATAATCCCGGTTGATGCTTCGGATCTCCTCGTCCCCGGTATAGGTAAGAGAAATTTCCGCATCATACGGACACCCTTCCGTTTCCAGCACCTTTTCACAGACCGCCTGCGCCACCTTTGTCTGATCAAAGTCAAACACAAGCTCAGGATTTGCGGTATTCTCTTCGCTGATGGTCAAAACGACTCTGTTGTTTCTCATAGTCCTCATAAGCCTTAACAATCTTCTGTACGACAGGATGACGGACAACGTCCCGGGAATCCAGTGTCACAAAGGAAATTCCCTCGATGTTCTTTCTGGAAAGCACTCGGGTAGCCACATCCAGACCGGACACGGTTCCCTTTGCAAGATCCTTCTGCGTCGCATCGCCGGTAATCACGGCATGCGATCCGAAGCCAAAGCGCGTCAGGAACATCTTCATCTGTTCCGGAGTCGTGTTCTGTGCTTCATCAAGAATAATGTATGCATTGTCGAGCGTTCTTCCGCGCATATAGGCAAGAGGCGCCACTTCAATCAGCCCCTTCTCCATATTCGCCTGAAACTTTTCCGCGCCCATAATCTGATAAAGAGCATCGTAAAGAGGACGAAGGTACGGATCCACCTTGCTCTGAAGATCTCCCGGAAGAAAACCGAGCTTTTCACCGGCCTCAATGGCAGGTCTTGTCAGAATGATCCGCTCTACTTCCTTGTTCTGAAATGCCGTAATCGCCATTGCCATTGCAAGAAATGTCTTTCCCGTTCCGGCAGGACCGTTGGCAAAAATAATCAGATTATCCCGGATCGCTTTGATATATTTCTCCTGCCCGATCGTCTTCGGCTTGATGGGCTTTCCAGACGTCGTGTGACAAATCACTTCACTGTCCAGTGCGGGAAGAAGATCCGGATTTTCCTCGGCTTCCTTTTTCATTTCAAGCACATAATTCACGTTCTGCTCCTCAATGCCGGTGCCCCGTTTTGCAAGACCGGCCAGCTGATTCAGCGTCAGCACAGCCTGGCGGACTCCCTTTTTTCCTCCGGAAACAAGAATTGCACCGTTTCTGGAAAGAATGGTTACCCCCAGCTCATTTTCGATTCTGCGGACATAGTCGTCCCGCTGACCGAAAATTTCTCTTTCAATATCTGCACGGAGAAAAAGCTCCTCCGTGCAGATTTGAGACGTTTCTTCGCAAAGCTCCTGCGCCATATCCATCCTTTACCCGGTCAGACCGATTTCAGATATTCGTCGATTTCCTTCGCTGCCTGTTTGCCGGCACCCATTGCAAGAATGACCGTTGCTGCACCGGTCACGGCATCACCGCCTGCAAAGACACCCTTCTTCGTGGTCTCCTCCGTGCCTTCCTTCACGATGAGGCGTCCTCTCCGGTCTGCCTCCAGTCCTTCCGTTGTACGGTGAAGCAGCGGATTCGGAGAAGTTCCGAGGGACATGATGACGGCATCGCATTCGATGTCAAATTCAGAGCCGGGAACCTCAACAGGACTTCTTCTTCCGGATGCATCCGGCTCGCCAAGCTCCATGCGGATGCAGCGGCAGCCCTTTACCCAGCCGTTCTCATCAACGAGAATTTCCACCGGATTGCAGAGAAGGTCGAATACAATGCCTTCCTCCTTCGCATGTCCGACCTCTTCCTTTCTTGCAGGAAGCTCCTCCTCACCGCGGCGGTACACAATATGTGTCTCTGCGCCGAGTCGAAGGGCCGTGCGGGCAGCATCCATGGCTACGTTTCCGCCGCCGACAACCACGCACTTCTTCGGACGCATGATCGGTGTGCGGGACTTCTCGGAATAGGCTCCCATCAGATTGGAACGGGTCAGGAACTCATTGGCAGAGAATACGCCGAGAGCCTGCTCACCCGGAATGTTCATGAAGCGGGGAAGGCCTGCGCCCGAACCGATAAAGACAGCATCAAAGCCTTCCTTGTCCATCAGATCCTGAACCGTGGTGGAGTGTCCGACAACACAGTCGGTTTCGATGGTGACGCCAAGAGCCTCTACATTCTCGATTTCCTTGGCAACAACTCGCTCCTTCGGAAGACGGAACTCCGGAATTCCATAGACAAGCACGCCGCCGGCCTTGTGAAGCGCCTCAAAAACGCGAACCTCATAGCCAAGCTTTGCCAGATCTCCTGCGCAGGTAAGACCGGAAGGGCCTGCTCCGATCACAGCAACCTTCTTCCCGTTCGGTACGGAGTGATTCTCCGGACGAATGCCAAGCTCCTTGGCGGTATCTGCCGTATATCTTTCCAGCTTGCCGATGGAAACTGCCTCGCCCTTGATTCCGCGGATGCACTTTGCTTCGCACTGACGCTCCTGCGGGCAGACGCGTCCGCAGACAGCAGGAAGAGCGGAGGACTCACTGATGATTTCATACGCGCCCCTTACGTTTCCTTCTTTCAGCTGCGAAATAAATCCGGGAATGTTAATGGAGACCGGGCATCCCTGCACGCACTGCGGGTTCTTGCAGTTCAGGCATCTGGTTGCCTCTGCCTCTGCCTCTTCCTTGTTATAGCCAAGACATACTTCTTCAAAATTCGTTGCACGGACCTTCGGATCCTGTTCACGGACCGGGACCTTCTTCATCATATCAACCTGAATTGCCATATTCGTTCCTTCCTTGCCGCAGTCAGTCTGCGGCAGTCCAATGAATAATTTGTAACCTGATGACATCTCCGAAGTGACGACATTTTAATCGTGGCAGTAGCCACAGCCGCCTTCGTGCGTTTCTTTCTCCTGCTCTCTCAGAAGAAGACGTCCCTCCTCCGTCTTGTACAGACGTGAGCGCTGCATTGCCTGGTCAAAATCAACCTCCCAGCCGTCAAATTCCGGTCCGTCCACGCAGGCAAACTTTACTTCCCCGCCGACCATCAGACGACATGCACCGCACATTCCGGTTCCGTCCACCATGATGGTATTCATGCTGACAACCGTGGGAATTTCCAGCTTTTTTGTGAGCTGGCAGGCAAATTTCATCATGATCATCGGTCCGATCACAACGCAGTGATCGTAACGCTTTCCCTCGTCGTAAAGCTGCTGAAGAGCTACGCAGACATTTCCATGGATTCCATAGGAGCCGTCGTCCGTCGCAAAATAAAGATTTCCGGTCACCTCATCCATTTCCTTTTCAAGAATCAGAATGTCCTTTGATCTTGCGCCCTGAATGCAGTCTGCATCCACGCCGTGCTCATGGAGCCATTTCAGCTGATGATAAACAGGAGCGGTTCCGACGCCGCCCGCAATGAAAAGAAGCTTCTTCTTCCGAAGCTCTTCCAACGGAACATCCACAAGGTCGGAAGGATTTCCAAGCGGTCCTACCACATCTGCAAACCGGTCGCCCACCTCAAGTGTTGCCATCCGCATCGTCTCCGCGCCGACTGTCTGGAAAACAATGGTAATCGTTCCCTTTTCCTTGTTGTCATCGCAGACCGTAAGGGGAATTCTCTCACCCTCAGCATCCGCGCGTACGATCAGAAACTGTCCGGGGAGCGCGCGCTCCGCGACTCTCGGTGCCACAATGTCCATCAGATAGACCTTGGGTCCCAGAAGCTCTTTTCTTGTGATCTCAAACATATTCTCATGCCCCTTTCCTATGATTACTGTGAACTGCTGTTCTGTTAATCGGTTTCTTTTTCCGATCTATCCAATCGGGAACAAGGTTCCCGCCGAATATATATTTACCGTGCCGTTTGTCGCATTGACTGCGTAAATCCGGCCCGTGGAAACCGTATTGCCTCCTTCGTCGGTCAACGCCTCCGAATACATCAGGAAATTCCCCGTGTCAGCAATCTGCTTCAATCCGGTATACGTGAAGCTGTAGTGTGCGGTTCCGCTCGGTATGGCCCCCGCCGTATCCACAATCTCTCCGCGGTGGATCAGCGCTACAAGAATGTAATTAATCCCGTCAGCTGATCCGATGGAGGAGGAAAGCTTGAAGGTATAATTTCTCTCCACAACCTCGGAAGAAATGCCGGCATCCGAAATAACCGCAAATCGGAAGTTGGAATCTCCCTCCGGCATTGGAATGGGTTCCGTGTATTCGGAGTCCTTCACTGTCGGATCCTTCCCGTTGGTTGTATAATAAATCTTTCCGGTTACAGCCGAAGCCCTCTTTTCTTTCTGCTCCTTCTTCTCTCCGAAGGCTGCCTTTCCGCTCTTGTCCTTCTTTTCTTCCGTACTCTCGCTGCCGCTGTCTTCTCCCATCACAGAGGCTTCGATTTTCATCTGCTTCGCATAGGTTCCGGACTGAGGAGTCACGTCTGGCGGTGCGGGAACCGAGCTGTTAATTGTATACGTCTTCGTCACCACATTGCTGGACAGATTAAAATGATTCACGTAAACAGCAGATACCGTATAGGTACCCTCTGTCAGCTCGATCGGACCGTTATAAAGCAGGGAAGAGGTATCCGGAACCGAGCCATCCAGCGTGTAAAAGATCGATCCGTCTCCCTGGTCCTTGATGGTAAGCGTCAGGGTATCCTCGTAGGTGCCCTCGTCTTCGGAAAACTCCGGGTCGAACAATGCGTACTGCAGATAGTTGTCTACCACCTGCGGCCTTGTACAATTGGATAGAAGCTCTGCTATTTTATCATATTCCTCATAGGACGCGTAGATTGCAATCATGCGGCCATATGCAGCAACGACATCCTCTTCGGTCGCTGCATCATCCTCAAATGCCATACTGGCAGCGCCAAGCGCAAGTCCCTCTTCTCCCGCCTTCTGAAGGTACTCGGATTTTCTCAGGTACAAGTCCACATCGCTTAACGCTTCCCCCGTCGCCTCATCGTGAGACGGACCAAGTGCAATCGCCTTGTCGATTTCATCCGCAGCCTGCTGATATTTGCCGTCGCAGGACAGCTGATAAGCTTTTCCGACATAATACGATTTGGAATGCGTTCTCTGATACAAATCACCGGAGTAGAACAAAATAAGACATGCTGTCGCAAAGAGTGCTCCAATCATGAAGACAATCATGAATTTCACATATCTGCGTCTTGCTGCGTAGCGCGCAAGACGTTTGGCTCTTCTGGCAGCCTGAAGCGCTCTTTGATGATTTGCGGACTTTTCCGGTCTCTCATCCGGCAGCTCATCCGTTAAATTCTCCGGTACAGCGTCCTCCCCGGAATTTTCCGAAGCTTCCGCCGGAGGGAGCTCTCCCTTTTCCTCTGCGATGACCTTGGCAGCCTCTTCCATGCCAAGAATGATCTGCTCCTCCAGCTTCGCCTCATATTCAGGGACCATTTTTATCTCGGTGGCACAGTTCTCACAAAACAGCGCTCCATCCGGAATCTCATTTCCACACTTGGGACATTTCATCCGTTCGCGGATCCTCTCTTAACTGTAAATACGATTATGCTTCACGCTGCAGACGAATCGCTTCTACACAGTTGTACATCAGCATCGCAATGGTCATTGGTCCTACGCCTCCCGGAACCGGAGTCACGGCGCCTGCTGTCTCCATAATGTCATCTGTGTTGACATCACCGCAGAGCTTTCCATTCTCGTCCCGGTTGATGCCGCAGTCGATCACGACGGCACCTTTTCTGACATACTCATGGTTGAAAAACCTGGGTTTTCCGATTGCGGTAATCAGGATATCTGCTCTTTGGCAGACCTCCTTCAGATCCTTCGTATGAGAGTGTGCAAGTGTTACCGTTGCATTCTCCCGAAGCATCAGCATGCCCATCGGCTTCCCGACGATATTGCTGCGTCCGACGATGACACATTCTTTTCCGTCACAGTCGATTCCCTCGCGATGGAGAAGCTGAATGATACCGGCCGGTGTGCAGGAAACAAAGCCCGGAAGCCCGATGGAGAGCGCTCCGACGCTTTCCGGATGAAAGCCGTCCACATCCTTCTTCGGATCAATTCTCCGGATCACCCTGTCCTCATCCATATGCGAAGGAAGCGGAAGCTGAACCAGAATGCCATTGACGGAAGGATCCGCATTCAGCTCATCCACCTTTGCAAGGAGCTCCTCTTCGGATGCCGTTTCCGGCAGCAGGATTTCTTTGTTGATGATGCCGCATTCCTCGCAGGCACGAATCTTATTGCGCACATAAACTTTACTCGCAGGATTCTCACCGACCAGAACCACCGCGAGGGTTACGGAAATTCCCTGGTTTCCAAGAGCTGCAACCTTCTCCTTCAGCTCCGCCCGTACGTTTGCCGCAATTTCCTTCCCGCCTATGATCTTTGCTGACATCTCATTCTCCTGTTGTTTTCTGAAACTCTCACATGCCGTTATCGCTGCAGTATTCTTCAAACTGCGCCGGCGTCATCAGAATTGCCCGGGACTTAGTCCCCTCGGAATCTCCGACAACACCTGCCTCACAGAGCTGATCCATGATCCGTGCAGCCCGGTTGAAGCCGATCCGGTACCGCCTCTGCAAAAGGCCTATGGATGCGTTGTTTTTCTCAATAATAAACTGACCTGCGGAAGAAAACAGCTCGTCCACATCCGACTCATGCGAAGCTGCTTCGTCTGTACCTGTGACTTCGGCAGCGCCCACGCCGTTTCCGGATTCGATCGCATCAATTTCTCTCTGATGATGCTTTGTTTCTTCCTCAGACACCGGATCGTTGACCGCAAGGAAATTGACAACATCGGTTACCTCGTCATCGGATACAAAGCAGCCCTGAACACGATTGGGCTTCGGCAGTCCCTGCGGGAAAAAGAGCATGTCACCCTTTCCGAGAAGCTTCTCCGCTCCGTTCATATCCAGAATGGTTCTGGAATCCACGCCGGATGACACACGGAAGGCAATACGGCTTGGCATATTCGCCTTAATCAGACCGGTGATGACATCTACCGACGGCCGCTGCGTTGCAATAATCAGATGAATTCCCGCCGCTCTTGCAAGCTGCGCAAGCCGGCAGATCGCAGTTTCCACGTCGTTCTTCGCAACCATCATAAGATCGGCAAGCTCGTCCACAACAATCACGATCTGCGGCATAAAGTGCATCACAGCTTCCTTTTCCGAGTCCCCGGCCTTCTGATGCTGCAGAACAAGAGCGTTGTATCCCTTGATGTCACGAACCCTTGCATCCGCAAAGGCACGATACCTTGCTTCCATCTCCGCAACGCCCCAGTTGAGAGCCGCTGCCGCCTTCTGCGGATTGGTCACCACCGGAATCAGAAGATGCGGAATGCTGTTATAGACAGAAAGCTCCACCACCTTCGGGTCAATCATGATGAGTTTGACCTCGTCCGGCTTGGCATGAAACAGAATGCTCATGATGATGGTATTGATGCAGACCGACTTACCGGAGCCGGTGGCGCCGGCAATCAGAACATGCGGCATCTTTGCGATGTCTCCGTAGACCGGCTTTCCGGCAATGTCCTTACCGACGGCAAATGCAAGCCTTGACTTCTGACTGCGGAACTCCTCCGTGTCCACGATATCCCTTAGCGCAACCGGCTGTGCTTCCTTATTCGGAACCTCAATACCGATTGCCGATTTCCCCGGAATCGGAGCTTCAATACGAATATCCGTTGCAGCAAGTGCCAGCTTGATGTCATCGGCAAGAGAAACGATCTTACTGACCTTGACGCCCATCTCCGGAAGCATCTCATACCGGGTGACCGAAGGGCCCTGGGAAATGTCTGTGATGGTGACGTTCACGCCGAAATTGCGAAGCGTTGTCTGGAGCGTCTGTGCTGTGCTGCGAAGCTCATCATCGGAATCAGCCCTGGAGCCGGCTCCTGGACGAAGCAGCGAAACCGGCGGAAACTGATATTCTCTTTTCTTTGCGGGCTCTTCCGCCTGTTCTTTTATCTGTTCTTTTGTCTGTTCTTCCGTCCGTTCTTCCGGCTCATCCTCCTGCGCTGCGTTCAGTTCAGAGGTTGTGTTCTCACGTTCGGTATGAACCGGCACATCCTGCATGGGCGGCTGAGCCGGTGCCGGTGCCTGCGCCGGCTCAGGATCGGATACAGGCTCGTTATCTTCGTTGTCCGTTTCCGGTGCTCCCGCTGCTTCCGGCGTTTCCTCCTCCGGCTCATTCCGAACCACACGGATCTCCGGAACCTCTTCGTATCGGAAGAAATCAGCGTTCTCCGAATGATTCGAATCGAAAGCATCGGATTCTGAAATCCCAGAATCCGGGCCTTCTGCATTCGCTTCCCCGGAAATCGGAACATCCGCCTCTGCGGCAGACCCATGGGAAGCCTCCTCATCCGGATCCTCACCGTCCCGGTAGATAGTTGCGCGAAGGACCTCTCCTCCCGCATCTGTATTCTGCGCATAAGGACTGCGCGGAAGCTCATGAACAGGGAGCTCTCCTTCTTCCGAAAACGACTCTTCCCGGGACAAAATTTCCTCATCCCAGTAATCCTCCGGCCGGATCTCGTGAAGCTCCTCCGAATCACGCCTTGCCCGAATCTCTTCCTTTCGTTTTTCTTCTTCCAGAAGTGCAGGATCCCGGATTTCCTCTTCGGAAGGCGAAGAAATCGTCTCTTCTTCCGAAGAAGCGGAAGGAATGCCAGCTGCAGGTACTTCCTGATGGATGTCCTGTCCGGATTTTTGCTCCGGAATATCCGGCACCACGTCCTGCATGCCGACATCGTTCATTTCTTTCCGGGTCGCAGTATCCCCGGCCGCATGCCCGTCCATTCCGGAAAACGCTTCATCTTCCGACAGATCGGTGTTCCACATGTTCTGCGGCGCTTTCCGTCTTCGTTCCTCATCCTGAAGACGCTTTCGCTCTCTGCGCTCCCGCTGAAGGTCCTGATACCTTGCGCGGCTCTCATCATAGTGAGAACGCGGAGCTTCCTCATAGGAA
>HF986586.1:13870-20967 GCA_000431495.1 Firmicutes bacterium CAG:791
AGACGGTGAAGGCGCGCATCCATTGCCTTGTCCCTGGCAAGCTCCAGAATGGATCTCTGCGCAAGAACATAGACACATCCCACTGCTCCCACCAGAAGGACCAGAATGGTTCCAAAGGTCTTCAGAAGCCGGTACAGAACAAAGGCAATGGTTCCGCCGATGATTCCGCCTCCCGATCGTCCCTCCAGACATCTCGAATAGATTCCTGCCGGATCATATCCGGTCACAGCAGAAAGATCGGTTCCGATCAGTTCGGAAAGAACACCGATGATCAGGAAAAGGCCCAGAATTGCCAGAATCTTTGCCGCAATCTTGGAGTCCCGCTGACTCATCAGCACATAATAAAGATACAGGCCAAACCCCAAAACCGGAAGAACATAGGCCATCACTCCGGTCAGGCCGAACATCAGTCCGGAGAAAAAGCTCCCTACGATTCCAAGATTCATGAAATTGCACAGGAAAAGAAAAATCATCAGCGCAAAAAGCGCGATTAAGGTAACATCGCGCTGCACGACAGAAGACTGATTTCTGCGTCCGGAATTTCTTCCCGTCCCGGAGCCGTTTCTTTTCTTCGAAGCAGATGAGGAATGTGCGGAAGAGCTTCGGGAAGATGCCGTGCTCCTCGCAGAAGATGAGCTTCCTCTCCTTGTCGGATTTCCGGTACCTCTGGCGGTTCCTGCACGTCCCGCTGATGAAGAACGGCTCCCGCCTCGGGATGCTGTTCTGGATGAAGTTGTTCTCTTTCCGGTATTTGCTGCCATGAATGAATTCTATGCTTCTTCTAAAATCAATCCTGCAGATGCGCCAAGGATCTCAGAGGTCAAAATCGTCTTCCTCTGAGATCCGCACATCAAAATCATCTTCTCTTGCATTTTTCAGATCTTCCGGGTCCGGAAAATCCATGGTATCCGCAAGCTTATCCCAATCTCCCTCTTCCACGTTCTGAATCGGGAATTCCAGCTCCTGCCTCCGGCCCTGCACAGGGTCCGGAAGCGGATTGTCAATTTTATGATTTTCAGTCATCGCTGTCCTGGTTCTCCCAGTTGTGATATACATTCTGAACATCATCGCTCTCGTCAAGCTTGCTCAGAATGATATTCAGCCCCTTGATCGCATCGGCATCGGTCACCGTCACATAATTCTGTGGAATCATCGAGATTTCAGCCGAAACCGTAGGAATCCCTGCTTCCGTAACTGCCTTCGAAACCGCATCAAAATCCTCCGGAGCGGTCAGGATCACCAGAGAATCCTCATCCTCCTGAATGTCCTCTGCACCTGCATCCAGAACAATCATCATCAGATCGTCCGCAGATCCGTCATACTCCTCACGGTCTACTACAATCTGTCCCTTCTGATCAAACATAAAGGAGACACTGCCCTTGGTTCCCATGGAACCATTTCCCTTGGAGAAAGCAGCACGTACATCCGAAGCGGTACGATTTACGTTGTCGGTCAGAGTCTCTACGATAATCGCAACTCCGCCGGGGCCATAGCCCTCATAGGTGTTCTGCTGATAATTGACGTTGTCGACATCGCCGGCAGCCTTCTTGATTCCGCGCTCAATGGTGTCATTCGGCATGTTGGCTGCCTTTGCCTTTGCAACGACCTGTGCAAGCTTGAAGTTGTTGGCCGGATCCGGGCCGCCTTCCTTTACGGCAACGGCGATCTCACGGCCGATGATGGTAAATACCTTACCCTTAGCCGCATCGTTTGCTTCCTTCTTATGCTTGATGTTTGCGAATTTAGAATGTCCTGACATGATTTCTCTCCTTCAAATATGTAAAATGTATTCCTTCTGATAACTAATTCTGACCCTTTGCAGACGGAGCCAGTCTGGTCAAAGCAACCCTCTGCACCTGCCGGTCCGCAACCGACAGAACGTGAAAACGGAACCCTCCGTAATCCGTTGTGAAATGCTCATTGGCATCGGGAACCTTATCCATTTCTTCCATCAGAAAACCATTCACGGTTTCATAATGATCATCCTCGAATTCGATGCCGAAGCGTTTCGTCAGATCCTCCAGAGGCGTTCTTCCATCGATGATAAATTCATTCTTGTTCCCGGTCGGCGTGATATGATTCTCATCTACGTCATACTCATCCATGATGTTGCCGACAATCTCTTCGAGTATGTCCTCCATGGCAATAAGGCCTGCCGTCTGGCCATACTCGTCGATGACAATAACCATCTGGATCTTCCTGCTCTGCATCTGGCGGAACAGGTCATCAATGTCCTTGGTTTCCGGAACAAAATCCGCTTCCCGGATCAGACCCTCGCAGGAAGCAAGCGGCTTGTCCTCTTCCTCATGGTGTTCTTCCCGGAAACGTACCGCATCCCGAAAATGCACGATGCCCAGAATGTCATCGATGTTCTCATGATAGACCGGAAACCTGGAATTATGCTGCCTCAGCATAAACGCCAGCGCATCCGAAAGCTTCATGGAATCCTCAAGAATGATCATGTCATTCCGGTGCGTCATAATATCGGCGGCTTCCTTGTCCGAGAATTCGAAGATATTCGTAATCATCTCCGCCTCAGACTGATCGATCACGCCCTGCTCATGGCCTTCATTCAGCATCGAGCGGATCTCTTCCTCCGTCACATCTCCCTGAACCGGCGTTTTCCGAATGCCGAACAGAAACAAAATTCCCCTTGCCGTTCCGCTGACGATTCTTGTCAAAGGAAGAACAGCGATCATCAGCACATGAAATACACCGCCGCATCGAAGAACCCACCTCTCCGGATGCGCACCTCCAAGGCGCTTGGGGATCTGAACGCCAAAGACAAGAAGAACATAGAGCACGATCAGCCAGGAAAGAATCAGAGAAAGCGCGTAAGCCCAGCCTTCCTGAAGCCCGGAAGGAAAGAACTGCTCCATGCGGACCAGCAAAAATCTGGAAACCGCAATTCCGTAGACCGCACCGACAACCATGTTGACACAGGCCGTCACCAGCTGAATGGTATCCGCATAATCCGCCTGATTCCTCATCACGGAAGAGAGAATTTTCTGCCTCCTCGCACGAAGCTTCTGCTCACGTTCTCTGGACGCACCCTGTTCAGAGCCTTCCTCGTTCTCATCCTCCTCCGCCTGCGGACGGAGCATGCGGACAGCAGCGCCAAAACCATATACAATTACATCAAGAATCAGCAAAACAGCCAGAATCAGAATCAGACTGACAGCCGACAGATCATCCATAAAAAAGCCTTCACCTCCCGAAGTCTCACACGATAAACAGCAACGCCCTGTATGAAAGCGTATTGCTAAACCAAAATTTTAGCATAAAATACCATCGCTTAGCAAATCTCCTCTTCATATTACATCTCTCCCAGCTTCCGAATGAGATCGGTTGCCATAATGGACCTTCTGCTTCTCTCTTTGGCGAGTGCATCTGCCGCAGCACCATGAATGTATACCGCAGCCGTTGCCGCCGCAAAGCCTTCCATTCCAAGGCCAAGACAGGCTGCCGCAATTCCCGTAAGGACATCTCCGGAGCCAGCCGTAGCAAGGCCATCGTTTCCCGAGGTATTCAGATACCGTTCCGTATGTCCGAACGAAGCCACGAGGGTTCTTGCATCTTTGCCTGCAATGGTGCAGTGGAACCGGTCTGCAAATTCCGGAAGCCACGCAAAGCGATTGGCAAGAACCTCCGAAACCGTCTTATGAAAAAGTGCTGCGCATTCTGCAGGGTGCGGCGTCAGAATCACGGGAATTCTGGAGCCTGCAGACAAAAGCTCCCCGTATAGTCCCTCTCCCTCTGCCAGGAGCCGTATGGCATCCGCATCAATGACAAGCCCCCGCGGCAAAGCGTCTGCATGCTTCAAAACAAAGGCAAGAAGCTGTCTGCATCCCTCTGATCTTCCAAGACCAGGTCCTATGACTGCGGCATCTGCCCATGACAGACAGGCCAAAAGCTCCTGTTCCACGGATAAATCCAGATCCGCGAAGGCATTCCCGGAAGAAGTCCGTTCCCGGCCTGCATTTCCGGATAGTTCCTTCCTCAGAGAGGAATAGGTACTGCACATGGCTTCCGGAATCGTCTCCTGCAAAATCACGCGGTTGTCCTCATGCGTAAATACACGCACCATTCCGGCTCCCATCCGGAGAGCCGCCTGCGCACTCATTGTGCAGGCGCCGGAGACGCCGCGGGAGCCGGCAATGACAAGTATTTTCCCAAAGGTTCCCTTGTTGCCGTCTGCCCTTCTCTTCGGAAGCAGAGACATCGGAGCTTCCTTCCGGTAAGTAAAAACCTCCGGTACCCCGGTTTCCGCAAAAGCCCGCTTTGTGATCCCGATCTCCTCCCGAATCAGCCTTCCGCACAGATCGCTCCCGGGAAAAAGGAAATGTCCTCTCTTATAAAAAGAAAACGTGACCGTCACATCTGCCTGTACCGCAGCTCCGAGACGCTCTCCCGTCGTCGCAGAAACGCCGGACGGGATGTCCACGGAATAGATCCGGGCTCCCCGCTCTCTCAGACAATTGACCATACGAATGGCTTCCTCCGCTTTGCCGGAAACTGCTCTCGAAAGCCCGGTTCCGAAGATGCCGTCAATGACCACATTCGGATGCTCATTTCGCGGAAGCCCGAAGAACACCCGGCAGCCGTATGCCTCCAGAATTCCGCGCTGAATGTCCAGGGAGGATTCTTTCACAGATTCTTTCACGGATTCTTTCACGGATTCTTTTCGGAAATTTTCCGGGGATTCTCCGGAAAGAGCCGCCTTCTGATCTCGTCCGTCATCCGGGCTGTAAAATGTCACACCATATCCGGCGTCCAGAAGAATTCTCCCTGCTGCGAGAGCATCTGCACCATTGTTTCCCTTTCCCGCAATGACCAGGATTTCGGTATCGGAAGCATCGGGAAAATCTTCCTGTACGGCCTTTGCGACTGCAAGAGCCGCCCTCTCCATAAGGACAATGGACGGAATTCCGATCTTTTCGCTGGTCGTTCTGTCAGCAGCAGCCATCTCGGCTGCTGTCAGTAAATATTCCATGGATCCTGATTCCTCCTTTTCCTGCCGCCTGTCGAACCAAGCGCTGTTTCGCCCGCCGTCATATTCGAAAAGGGCCTCCCGAAAGGGAGGCCCTGCATCACTTTTATCCCTCGCTGAAAGTGACATATCGTTTCCACCTTCAAACCTTTTTCTCCGGCTCATGCCGCTTGATGTTGTAGGAAAGCCGCATCAGAGAATCTGACAGATGGACGTTCTCTACCTGAATGGAGGACGGGACATGCAAATCGGTGTGAGCGAAGTTCCAGATAGCCCGGATTGGACATTTGCACAGCTTCTCTGCCACCTTGACCGCCTCCTGCTTCGGGATCGTAAGGACCACGATATCAATCTCATTGTCCTTTACAAAGGCCTCCAGCTCATCCATCCCGTGAACCTCAACGCTTCCGATCTTCCTTCCGATCAGCTGCTCATTGCGATCGAACGCTGCCTTGAAATAAAAGCCCCGGTTTCGGTAGTTCATATAGTTCACCAGCGCTGAGCCAAGATTTCCCGCTCCGACCAGCACCATATTGTGCGTCTGGTCCAATCCCAGGATCTTCCCGATCTCCTCGTACAGATACTGCGTATTGTATCCGTAGCCCTGCTGTCCGAACCCGCCGAAATGATTAAAATCCTGCCGGATCTGCGATGCCGTCACATGCATCAGCGTCGACAGCTCCTGTGAGGATATCCGCTCTACTCCCTGTTCCTTTAAATCTCCCAGATAACGATAATAGCGAGGCAAGCGGCCGATCACCGCCTGTGAAATCTCCCTGCTCTCCACTTTGTGTTCGTCTCCTTTGATCGAGTCAGCAAAAATACTGCCAACATATATTATAGAAATTTGTTAAAAAATCGTCAATCATAGTCTTCACCCGCCCCATGGAAACGTCTTATACTGATTTACATGAAAACAAAGCTGACATTATTTCTTACCTTTCTGAAAATCGGAGCCTTCACCTTCGGCGGCGGATATGCCATGCTCGCCCTCCTGGACCGGGAATTTGTTGACAGGAAACACTGGCTGACCAAGGATGAATTTCTGGACATGACTGCAATTGCAGAATCCACTCCGGGGCCCATGGCCGTCAACAGCGCAACCTTTATCGGTTACCGGATCGCCGGCATTCCGGGTGCGGCCGTATCGACCTTTGCAGTCTGCCTCCCATCCTTTGTCATCATTTATGCGATCTCCCTGTTCTTCGACCGTTTTCTGAGTCTTCGGATCGTCTCTCTGGCTTTTCGCGGGATTCAGGTCTGTGTCGTCTATCTGATCCTCACGGCCGGATTCAAGATGCTGAGGAGCCTGCAGAAATCTCTTTTTAACAGGACGATCGTTCTGCTTGTCCTCGCAGCTATGATTTTCTGTTCTGTCTCTTCGGTATCCTTTTCCTCCGTGTTTTATATCCTGATCTGCGGAATGGCAGGACTTTTTGTGTCTCTTCTGAAAAAGCATGGAACTGACAGGAACTGAGGCGTTTATGATTTACTGGAAGCTTTTTTACAATTTTCTTCTGATCGGCTGTCTCTCCTTCGGAGGCGGATACGGAATGATTTCTCTGGTCCGTGAAACCGTGTTGGAAAATGGCTGGCTGACCGAAACGGAATTTATCAATTTCATTGCCGTCTCGGAATCGACACCCGGACCGCTCGCCGTCAATATGGCAACCTTCATCGGATCCTCACAGGGCGGAATTCCGGGTGCCCTCCTTGCAACGCTCGGCGTCATTCTTCCGTCCTTTTTCATCATTCTCCTGATTGCCTCGGTGCTGACGAATCTGATGAAATACAAAGGGGTGAACGCCTTTCTGTCCGGCGTCCGCCCCTGCGTAGTTGCCATGATTCTCGCGACCGGAATCACCATGGCGCTGTCTTCGCTTTTTTCTTATACCGGTACCGGAACGACGCCCTCTCCCGACATCAGAGCCATTCTTGTTTTCGCCCTTCTGCTCCTGATTCACCTGGCCTGCAGAAGGCTTCGGAAAGCCGCCCCTTCTCCCATTCTGATGATTGTTCTGTCAGCCCTGCTCGGCATTTTATTCTGGAGATAACCGGCACGCCAATGTCCTTTAGGGTCAATCCTAAAACCCCCATGCCTCTGCCT
>HF986587.1:0-28084 GCA_000431495.1 Firmicutes bacterium CAG:791
GAGGATTTTTATCTGCAGAGATGAAATAAGCGGGGGAGAATCATCCCTGCGAGAGAATTTTATTCGCAGAGATGAAATCAGCATCGCCGAGGGGCCCGCGTTCTCGGAATTACCCTTGGGTGAGATTTGAAATCCCACAACTCTTGGGATTGACCCTTTTTAATATACTTCGAATCATGTTCTCAGCCGCTTTTTCAGAAATTCCACAATTCTGCGCAAGCGCCAGAAAATCATTTCGATGTATATTTCTCTTCTTTCCATGAACGGTAAGTGCCATCTGATCAGGTATCATCTCAATCCTTCGGACTGAAATAAAAGTTTCCCTTCAATTCACTTGTCCGAACGCAGTTGATGAATGCCCTGTCATCCAGATCCCGAATTGCCTTGATCACCTTTCTCGTATCCGGAGTATCGACCACCGAATACACAAGCGGCTCTGCATGGTGTCCATAGCTGCCTTCACCTTCCATGATCGTCGCTCCATGATGACTGATCCGATAGATTGCCTCACAGACCTCCTTCGGCTTATCCGTCACAATGAACAGCGTCATCTGCTGAAAGCCGCGGTAGAGCAGGTGAATCATCTGCGTTGACACATACTGGAAGATAATCGAGTACAGTGCCTTGTCCCAGCCAAACATCAATCCGGCCGCCCCCAGAATGACAACATTCAGCCCAAGTATGATGTTAAAGGAATCAATTCCTCTTTTCTGGGACAGATAGATCGAAATAAAATCCGTTCCCCCGCTTGTCGCATCCACCGAGAGACACAGACTGATCGCCATTCCATTCAAAATTCCTCCGAAGATGGATGCCAAAAGTGTGTCCGATGTCAGAACAAATCCCGGCATCAGATCCGTCAGAAATGAACTGACCACAATCATCAGGAGCGAATACAGCGTGAATTTCTTTCCGATATACCGAAAACCAATATAAACCGGGATTGCATTCAGGCTCACGTTGATCAAGGTGTACGGAACCTCCCAGTGAAGAAACGTCTCCGCCATGCGCTGAAACAGAATCGTCAATCCCGTCGCGCCGCCCGGATACAAGCCGCCGGCCCGGACAAAGGTCTTAATATTGACCGCCATCAGACAGGCCGCCAGAAGCACGGTCACAAGACGCCGCAGTTCCTTTTGTTTTTGCATGTTCTTCCCTTCCAACAGCTCACTGTATGCCATGTCGTTTTAACTGAATTGCCATGTACGGCTTCCCGGGCAGCTCCACGCGGAATTTCCCTTTGACAATGCCTGCATCCGTCACCGTCATGTCCCAGGTATCCAGAACCCTCAGCTCGAATTCCGTCGTATCATCGAAATAATACTCCTTGAAGCACGGACGCATGAAACTGTAGTAGATCAAATAGTAATCCTTGACCGACCGAAAAGACATTCCGGTGTCCTCCGGAACCGCTGCAACCTCGTCCCAGCCGCATTTCTCATAAGGCTGCAATCCAAGTCCCGGCGTCTGGCAGAGAATCTCATGCAGAAATCCGAGCCGTTTCCAGCTCTCTCCGTGAAGTACTCCGCCATGAGACCACCACAGAATCCGATCCGGGCTCAGATAGGTTTCCCCATGTCCTGCATAGCCGCCACGGCAGGCCGCCTCCCAGAATCTTCGTACCATCTCCTCCGCACTGATATTGCCCCATCCATGCTGAATATTTCCCTCATAGGCAATCTCATCCAGCACAACCGGTTTCCGATACCGCTCTCTCCACTCGTTCGTACACTCCGCTGTTTTATATAAATCCTGTCTCTGAATGCTGCAATGCGTGATCCAGGGCCTGGTATGGTCATAAAAGGGTCTGCAGTTGTGAATGGAGCGAAGATGCTGATACGGATCCATCCGGCAGACAAGCTCCGCATATCTTTCCCAGTCCGCAATGCGCTTCTGGCTCATAAGGTCATATTCATTTGCAAACGCCCACCACACGTTGTGATACGCCGCAAACCGGGCCACCACATACTTCCAGTAAAGATCATCCTGCTCCGGCGTCATCTGTGAAAATCCCCAGCGATCATAGGGATGCATGACAATGAGATCTGCTTCAATGCCCATTTTCCCCAGCTTCTCAATGCAGTGCTCAATATGCCGGAAGTGATCCGGCCGAAACCGATAGAAGTCAAAATGATTGCCTTCCGTCTTTCCTGTATACTCGTTGAAATTCTCCGTTGTCAGGACAGAGGAGTCCATCGGCGTTCCCTCGTAGGGATACGAGCGCGGTTCTCCAAGGTTATAATCATAGTGCTTGGGGAAAATACAGAACCGAATCTTGTTGAACGGGCTCTTTGCAAGGCTGTCCAGCGTCTTCTCAATCAGCTCGTCACTCTGCAGCTCCCAGACATAACAGGTCGTTCCGATGGAATAATATGGCGTTCCATCCGCATAGGCAAAATGAAACGTATTTGCGACATACACCGGTCCATGATTTCCCTTTTCCGGAGCCGTTACCTCAAAGACGCCGGATCTGTTCTCCTGAACAACTCCCGCATCCTCCAATGCCGTCCCTTCCACTGTAAATTCATATGTTCCTTCGAATGAGGGCATGAAACGAACAATATAACGTCCCTCTCCGTCATAGAAGCCGTTCACTCGCTTCCGTTCACTTTCATTGGAAAAAATCGCCGATATCTCATAATCCGTAAACGGATTTCCCTCCGTTCTTCCTGCCACAACAATTTCCTGCACGCCCCAGCGCGGCACACATTTTTCATATTGAACCTGCATCATTGTTTTCTCCCTGTTCTTAACCTTCCCGGTGCTTCTTCATTCCGTCAAAACGTTACACTTATTATCCAACAATTTCCGCAATTAATCACTTTCTTTATGCAGGAAGACAACAACATCCACGCGCAGCTTGAAGAGCCCCCCAGCGCCAAATATAATGACAATAAGGAGGTAATTGCATGAGAAGACAGAAAAATATCAAAAAACTGACAATCCTCCACTCCAACGATATGCACGGCGATTTTCTTGCGGAGAAGATCGATGAAAAGCTGGTGGGCGGCGTGTCTCTGCTTTCCGGCTACGTGAATAAGGTTCGGCATGAGGAGAAAAATGTCATCTATGCCATCGCGGGAGATATGTTCCGGGGAAGTGTCATCGACTCGGAATACAA
Organism: Firmicutes bacterium CAG:791; assembly: GCA_000431495.1. Taxonomy (GTDB): domain Bacteria; phylum Bacillota; class Clostridia; order Lachnospirales; family Lachnospiraceae; genus CAG-791. The sequence goes on from HF986587.1 coordinate 3,122, forward strand.
AGGCACCTCCACCATCGGCATCATGAATCTGATTGGCCCGGATGTTGCCACCATCGGCAACCACGAGGTTGATTACGGCCTGGCCCATCTGCTGTTTCTGGAAAAATGCGCGGATTTTCCTATCATCAATGCCAATCTTCATATCAAATCCAACGGGAAACGAATGTTCCAGCCTTACTGGATTGCGCGCATTGACGGCATGAAGATTCTTTTTATCGGTATCATTACGGAAGAGGTGCTGGCCGCCACAAAAACGGAAGAACTGATCGGCTCCTTTGTAGACATCCGCGAAGCAGCCCGCGAGGTCGGGAATATCTGCAATGCCTACAACGCCATTGACATTGACTTTACCGTGCTGCTCACGCACATTGGCTTTGAGGAGGACAAAAAGCTCGCCGCCATTCTGGATCCGGACTGGGGCGTGGATGTCATCATCGGCGGGCACAGCCACACGGTCCCCGAGGAGCCCGCCAAAGTTAACGACATCTATATCGTTCAGGCAGGCACCGGAACCGATCAGATTGGCCGCTTCGACATTATGGTGGACACCGACCGCAATGCCATTGACACGTTCACATGGGAAATCATCCCCATCGATGACTCTCATTGTCCCCGGGATGAGGAGGTGGAAAACTTCATTCAGCGCTACAAAACCGCCACCTCGAAGAAATACGACCGCATCATTACACGTTTTTCCTACGAGCTCACCCATCCCAAACGCAATCAGGAGACAGCTCTGGGCGATCTCATTGCCGATATTCTGCGTGACAGCTTCGGCATTGATCTGATGCTGATGGGCTCCGGTGCGATCCGAAGCTATACTCTCGGTCCCGTGGTACACTATGCCGACCTCGTAGAATGTCTTCCCTATGATGACGCCGTATATATGCTCAAGGTCACCGGCACGCAGCTGGAACGAATGCTGCGCCACATTCTCCGGGAAGAGGCCTTTCAGGGCGAACATACCGAATTTTACCAGTTTTCCCATGGGATGCGCATCGTCTGGTCAAGGAGTGCACAGGCCTTCCGCGAGCTGACATTGGACGGCGAGGAGCTGCATGCGGAACGCCTGTATTCCATTGCCATGCAGAAATACCATTACAACAATCTCAAGCCGTTTCTGGATATCACGCTGGAGGAAGCCGAGGAGAACGGAAAAACCCGCGTATTGTCCACCTCCGCACGCGATGTTGTGGAAGAGTACATGACCGTGAACCAGCACCTTGGCCGCATGGTTGAAGGGCGTCTTGTCGTGGAAGAATAAATCCGTACCGTTCCTTATATAAAAAGCTTTTCGTAAGAAAAGGGCAAAATAAAGAGACAGAACAGATACCTTTGCAAAAGTCCTGTTCTGTCTCTGTTTATGACTCGCTTTTTATCAGATCATTTCAATCCTGAAATTCTGATCTGTCGAATACATTTCAAACAGCGATCAGAAATCTACCTCCGTATCATAGAAGCAGCAGGTCAGAAGCTTCGCCATCTGCTCCGGATCAATCGCACGAGGATTGGAGCCGGTGCATGCATCGCCAACTGCAAGCTCTGCTACCGTTGCCAGCTTCTCATTGAATTCCTTCTCATCAATGATACCGCCCTCATAAAGCTTGATGCACGGAGCGATATTCAGCTTCTTGTTCATCTCCTTGATTTCCGCAATCAGGGCATCCGTCAGAGCCTCATCGCTGTCTCCCGCAAGGCCGATAAATCTGGCAATATCCGCATAACGTGCCATCGCCTCAGGCTCCTTGGAATTGAATTTGATAACCTTCGGAAGATACATTGCGTTTGCTGCTCCATGAACAATATGTCCTCCGGAGAAAGCAGCACCCGTCTTATGTGCCATCGAATGGACGATTCCAAGCAGAGCATTGGAGAAAGCCATGCCGGCAAGACACTGTGCATTGTGCATACGGGCTCTTGCCTCTTTGTCGCCATTGTAGGAATCCACCAGATAAGCATGGATCATCTTGATTGCATGAAGTGCCAGCGGATCGGTGTAATCACAGTGAAGCGTGGAAACGTATGCCTCAATTGCATGCGTCATCGCATCCATACCGGTGTTGGCAGTCAGCTTCTGCGGCATCGTCTCTGCCAGATCCGGGTCAACGATTGCTACATCCGGCGTAATATTGAAATCAGCCAGCGGGTACTTGATGCCCTTCTCGTAATCTGTGATGACGCTGAATGCCGTAACCTCGGTTGCTGTACCGGAGGTAGAAGGAATCGCGCAGAATTTCGCCTTTGTGCGCAGGGTCGGGAAGCTGAACGGTGTAATCAGATCCTCAAATTTTGTATCCGGATACTCGTAGAATGCCCACATCGCCTTTGCTGCATCGATCGGGGATCCGCCGCCGATTGCTACGATCCAGTCCGGACCGAACTCCTGCATCAGCTTCGCACCCTTCATGACCGTCTCTACGCTCGGATCCGGCTCTACTCCCTCAAACAGAGCCACTTCCATGCCGGCCTCCTTCAGATACTCCTCTACTCTCTGCAGAAAACCAAAGCGCTTCATGGAGCCGCCGCCGACTACGACAACTGCCTTCTTGCCCTTCAGGTTCTTCAGTTCTTCCAGGGAACCTGCCCCGTGATAAAGATCTCTCGGTAATGTAAATCTTGCCATATTTTTCTTCCTCCTGTGAAATATTTCCCCTTATTCACTCATTACAACATATGTTGTGGTTATATTCAATCATTTTAAGATTGAATCCAGAAATTATTTGTGCATTTTTGAATAATTTCGTCGTAGAAAGAAAGTATACTTTTATCCGCCACATGGCCCCGAACACATCGAAAGCTCCAGAAAAAGTAGATTTTCGTCATTTCACAAGGTTTGCTCAAGAGTGATCAGTCTTATCGGAAAACCGGTCACGCCAGCTCGGCAATGCTCTTTGTTATGCCGAGCAGCTGGCTCTGGGTCATATATGTAACTCCTTATGTAACCAGTATTGCAGCGATGATGTAATGGCAGCGGCGACACTGGCTTAATCTTAGTTTTTTCTAAGAACGGGAAAAGAGTTGATGTCGAATCCAAGTCTTTCTTAGCAGATCTTAGCGTGAGCGGCTCGTGAGTATTCCTGGGTTTCCAGATCGGCCGGTCCCGGAAGCATCTGATAGCTCCGAGTATATTTTCACCTATTCATAGCAAGCACGAAAAGCAGGTCGCATTTCTTCTATCTGTCTGCGGTTGATTCCATAACCGGAAGCTGTTTTCTCCCAGTTTTCTCTGACAATTGTCAGGATATCTTTTGCATAATCTTTCGCGTCAGTCTCTGAAATTCCGAATCGAACTGCGGTGGAGATGGCAAGTTCGATGCTGATGCTGTTATCTTCCTCGTCGACATTTAAGGATAGTTCGTTGCCGTACGGAACCGGATTTACATCATAAAGAGGCGATAGTATCCAGCCCCGCTCTGTAATAATGAACGCATGATTTCGCAGATGGTCATCCGTGTTGGTAACAGCCATATTGAAAACAATTCGTTTCCAAAGCTCAAGCAAATCCTGTTTGGGCTGAGCGCCATAGGACTTAATGAAGGCTGCCATATCCAGATAGCTTGTTCCATCGGCCGCGGATGCCCCATCTGTTTTTCCGAGCAATGTCATGGCAGAAGCAAAGTGTACCCTCTTATTTAAAACACGGTCAAATCGCTTTATCAGATACGTACTCCCGAGATTGGAAAATTTCTCAAGCTTAGCCTCCGGAACATTTAACCTGCAAAGACCTGCCAGATCGTGTGCCACCATTTCCCATGCACCGGTATCATTTTCGTCATTTCTGGACGGGAATTTTGCAATCCATAACTGGTCCTTTGTATCTACTACCGTTGCCTTAGGTCTTGCACCGCCAAGAGAGGAGCCGGGCTTAATCAATTGATTCAGCCATTTTTCGGTCAAAACACTTTCGTCACTTTCGAAATTTCTGGAAGCTTCCTCTAATGTGCGAAGCGTTGCCCAAGGAGGAGCAGCTGTTTCTTTGTCATCAGAAAGAAATGGGCCATCCGGATTTGTTTTAAATCGAATGCCGCCCATTCGTGTTTCGTCGTATACTCCCAGCAAATAGTCGCTGTCGTACAGCTTAGATGGTTTGCGTCCTTCCTTTTCTGCCAGGATTCTTTCACGTTTATTCATAAGAACGCGTCCCCAGCGATCAGGAGATGCATCCGCAAACAAACCAAAGATGGTTTTTCCGGTTGGATACTGTCTGCCGGAATATGACATGAGTTCCGGATCCAATGTGAGTTTAAGTGAAGTCTTCTTAAGCCAGTCCTTATCATACTCAAAGGAATAGGATTCCCCACCTTTGATAATATTCACATACAGAGTTCCCATTAGGATCGGACTTCCTGAACTGAAATCATCGTAGACAAAGATGGTTTTCTGATTGGATGCCATTAGTTACTTCTCCTTGGTGCTCGTTTCCTTGTGATCAGATTCAGATCCTGAAGCTGTCTGCCCATTTCATCATCCTTTGCAACAAGCAGAAGATCCTTGTCGAGATTGTTCAGCGCATGCAAAACCGCTGCATAGATTCCCATAGCTACAGATGGATCACCCTTTTCAACCTTCCACAAGGAAGCACGGCTGATTCCTGCACGTTCTGCCACCAGCTCTGCCGACAGGCTGCGCCTGAGTCTGGCAAGTTTAATCTGCTCGCCCATGGTCTTCAGTATTTCCTCAGTTCCCGGAAGTATATTATATGCAGCCTTCTTCATCTTATTTGCCTCCATAATAGCGTTTATTATTATAAACGAAAGTGCTGAATTTGTCATTATTAGAGAATGTTATACAACCATTCTCCTCACTGCCATAAATAATAGCAGGCAGTTGCTTCCAGAAGAGGAGCTGTTAGCGTCGGGTGATAATCGCCAGCCGACGCTAACACCGATGACCTTTGCCAGATACTGGGCAACCGAAGGTTTCTCGGCAATAACAAGTTTCATTCGTGCATCCTCCTTTTTTTGAAAATGGGCAAAAGAATAGCGCATCCGGGGGGGGTGATCCGAATGCGCTATGTAAAGAGATGCCGATCTCTATTTCACTGGTTAGCCGGTATAGGCTTCCTCGGCACTGTTATGGAAGTTCTGCTTTGCCAGCCATTCTTCCTCTTCAGGGGTTTCTGGAATATTGAAGAAAGGGCAAGGGCCGGATTTCTTATCTGCCAGATACTGCTCCTGAAAATCAGCAAAGCACTTTTTATCTATTACCGTGACTTTGCATTCGTGTTTCATCATTTTTACCTCATACTTTTACATCCGGGTTCTTTTCACCGAACTTCTCCTTGAGCATTTCGCAGATCTCACCGCGTTCCTTGCCCTGCTTTTCCATGTTCTTGATGGTCTTGTATGCGGCAAACAGTGTGGACGGACCAATCTCAGAACTGAAATAACCGATACCCTGGTTCCAGGCCAACAGCTCGAATACATCGTCCAGCGCTGCGCTGTCCAGGCCGTGGATATATGCCTTCACAAGTTCTCTTGTCGCCTGACGCATCCGGCCGGCACCGACAGCATTAGTCAGGGAGAGAAGAAGCCGGGTCTCATAGGGCAAATATCTGTTTTCGTCATTCCATGTCAGATCCCAGAAGTTCACAGCGATATTTCCTAGTTTCTCATCGATCAGAGGCATGTTGGTCAGCGCCGCCGGACGCATCGGAATATCCTTTTCCTCCTGCTTCACTTCCGTGCGATAGAAGTAAGCGTGGAACTCTGCAGTTCCTTTCTGCTCGGTAAAATGCTCATAGCCAAGGCCTTCCATCACTTCATACAAGGGGATAGGATCGAAATTCTGGATGATCTCCAGTCCGTTTCCTGCAAGAAGCTGCATCGCCTGCTTCTTGATCCCCTGAAAGAAATTGCCCTGAATGCCTCTTACATCAATTGTCTTAAACGCAGCCGTTTTATCTTTCCATTCTGTAAAGCTCATGATGTTCTTCTCCTTAGTCTAAGATCTTGCCGTCCCGGGAGATCGTAACGACCTGCCACGGAATGAATTTACCGCTTGTCTTAAGTGCGTTTTCTGCCGCTCTCTGAAGACCGCCACAGCAGGGCACTTCCATACGAACAATCGTCACGCTCTTGATATCGTTATTCCGGATGATCTCCGTCAGCTTATCGGAATAGTCCACTGCATCCAGCTTGGGGCATCCGATGATCGTCACTTTGCCGCGCATAAACTCCTCATGCATGTTTGCATAAGCGTAAGCTGTACAGTCCGCCGCGATCAGCAGCTTCGCTCCGTCAAAGAAGGGTGCCTGTGTTGGCACCAGTTTGATCTGACAGGGCCACTGTGCCAGACGGGATACCGGCTTCCCGGTATTAACTGGAGCATTTTCCACTTCATTCTGTGCAAACTGCATCATCTTCGACCCAGGGCAGCCGCCCTCGTGGTGTTCGTGATTCATTTCGTTCATCGTCTTTCTCTCCTTCGCTGCTTTTACTGCTGATTCATCGTATTCCGGAGCCTCACGCTCTTCGAAAGTGATCGCGCCGGTCGGACATCCCGGCAGGCAGTCCCCGAAGCCATCACAGAAGTTCTCCCGCATGAGCTTCGCCTTACCGTTTACGATGTCGATAGCTCCTTCGTGGCAGGCCTCAGCGCACAGCCCGCAGCCATTGCATTTTTCTTCGTCTATATGGATGATTTTGCGAATCATTTTGGAATCCTCTCTTTCTTGTTCTGGCATCAGCATACACAAAAATTTTAAAGAATTCTGTATCCCAAGATACACAATCAAGTCTTTTTGGTGTATACTGGAGCTAAAGATCCTTAATGGGAGGTTCGCAATGGACTATACTGTACTGGAAAACAGCACACTGTTTCGGGGCGTGACGGCAAAAGATCTCCGGGCATATCTGGAAGAGACGCCCCATCACATTCAGTGTTACGATAAAGAAGAAACGATCTTTCACCTGATGGATCCTGCACTTAAGATTGGTATTATCCTGGAAGGGCGTGTGGAAGCTCAGAAATCTTTCCCGAACGGAAGCCAGGTGAATGTCTCCGTCCGTATCCCGGGTGAATTAATCGGACCAGCCGCCGTCTTCTCAAAAAACCAGCACTATCCCTGTGATATTGTCGCTCTGGAGTCGACAACTCTGATGGTGTTTCAGAAGGAAGATCTTCTTTCTCTGATGCAAAAGGATGTACGGATCCTGCAGAACTTTACGACAGAGATCGCTTCCGCAACCTATATGCTGCAACAGAGGCTGGAGCTTTTGTCCTACAACGGAATCGCCCAGAAAGCTGCTTTCTGGCTGCTGATGCAGATCAGGCAAACGGGAAAAACTGCTGTAAAAATCCCGGATTCCATGTCCAGATGGGCAATGATCATGAATGTATCCAGGCCGTCTCTTCACAGGGAAATGAAAAAGCTGGAAAAGGATGGAATCATTCGGTACACGGGCAAGATCATTGAAGTCCTGAATCCGGATGAACTGCAGTCAGTTCTAAGCGATTGATTTATAATGCTATGTACGGAGGCAGCCCACGCGGCTGCCTCTTCGCGTTAGAGCTCCGGGACTTTCTTTGCCTTGTCTTGTAGGCTTCGACCATTCCCTTCAGCTCCTTATTCAGAACCTTGGTTTTCTGGTCCTCCCAGATATTCTTGCCCTGTTCATCCTGGCCTTTCAGGACCGGCTTCATCACGACCGTAGTGCCCTCCGGATTCAGGTGAAGGCTGATTCTCAGGCAGTCATCGATTTTTCTCATATGCGCCTGATCTGTTTTTCCAAGATACTTGATTACCTGCGTCTTATTGATCGTTACCGGCTGCTCCGACTCACTCATGGAAATCTGTTCCAGTCCGCGCTGCTTTTGCAGCACATAATGTGTCGGCTGGTTCAGAGACTGGTCCGGAAATTTATACGATTTTTACTTCCGCGTTTACAATAAGCTTAAACAGTCACTGAATGTTCCTCTTAAAATTTCAGATGGAACAAGAATAGATGATACGCCAATGCATGAAGCTATTCGTGAAGCTCTGGCAAATTGTCTTATCAATACCGATTATTACGGCTCCAGAGGAGTTGTCATTACATTACATCCGAACAGGATTACATTTGCAAATCCCGGATACAGTCGTGCCGGTAAAATTCAGATGATGCTCGGCAGTGTATCTGATCCTAGAAATCGCGGACTCATGAAAATGTTCAACTTGATTGATATCGGTGAACGCGCCGGCAGTGGCATTCCCAAGATTTTTAATATCTGGAAAGATGAAAGCTTGAAAGATCCCGTTATCGAAGAGCAGTTTGATCCCGACCGTACTATTATCACTTTATCGCTTGAAAAAAGGCAAGCGATAAAACAAGCGATAATATATCGCCAAGGGCAAAAAGGACAGCCGAAAATCAAAAGAAAATTCCGGATTACCTTAAAGACAATGACCGGTCCGGTTGTGCTGAAATTGCAGGCTATATTGGCCTTAGCGCCGCCAGAACAAGAGCCATACTGTCCGAAATGAAGGAAGTCGAGGCGATCGGAAAAAATCGAAATCGCACCTATCGAATCAAGTAGTCATGACCAAATCAATCGCTTGAATTCAAGTCAAGCGATTGATTTACATTACTGTCACGTATTTTCTGCAGGACAATACATGACAGTAATATAAATGCAATGCATTCTTACCGTTCGTTATGATTTACAATTTGCTGGCAAGCTCCGTCATCTGCGCGGACAGTTCAAGAAGGCTCGCACGGACGGAATCTCTGTCAAGCTCCCGCCCCAGAAGCAGGTAGTCAGTACTGACATTGAAGTAGAGGGCGATCTCAACCAGAAGCTCCAGAGATGGTTTTCCCTGTCCGTCTGATGCGGGGAGCGGAAGGATACACCTGCATGCAGTACGGTCCGGAACTTTCAGTGCCTGACAAGGGCGCAAAAAGATAAGGGTACCGATACTGCTTTTCCCAAAACGGGAAATCAGCAATATGTGTATCCTCGCCCTTAATGCATATCAGGCTTTCAATATGATTTCTGGTATTCGAAAGCCTGTCGGCGGCCTCTCATGTAATGTATCTGGTTAAACCAGCCGATATCCGTGTATATGACCTGGAAATGCCACCGGATTTTACCGTTGCAGATGGCATTCCCTCCATCTTTGTATTATAGAGTTTTTCAGTTGTCTGTCACCCGACCTGCGGTTGAACGGGAGAGGATCCAATTCAACCTAATCGTTCACTCGGCCCGGTATCTGCAGTGATTTCCAGCGCAGACAAGTCCCCTGATACCAGGTGATATGTCCGTCCGCAGAACTTCCCATGAATGCTGTCATGAAATCTGCATTCGCTGTGGCAGAGTGCATTCTTCACTCTTCATCATCGCGGTTTTCTGTGCAAATCTCATCGAGCCATCCTTCATCGTAAACTGATCCGCAGTCTTTGTAAGGAACCGCCCTGGGTTTTCCCATCTTATACTGTTTGCAGTTTTTCGGACCGTAGCAGAAGCTCTCAAAACGGAACTTCTGGGTGACACCCCAGTTGTATTCGATCGCCACATTTGCCATGCAGGCCCATTTGCAGGTGAAGCACTTTCCCTTCCAGGAACGGCTGTCCAGCATGCGGCATCCCCGCCAGTCATAGACCGACAATTCCGGCAACTCGCCAGTCCATGGCTCCCTGGCTTCTTCGTCAAGATCCGGGCCTTCGGACAATTTCTTCAGACCGCCGGCGCGATAATAGTCCGCATATTCCAGCTTCGGATACATCTTGGTCCAGGCTGTTCCCCTGACCTCATCCCCGATATGAAAACGGTGCTTCAGCATCTGCTTTTCTGAGATGGCAACGGCAAAATTCCCTTCCTCACCTTCAGCCGTCCCGGACAGAAAAAGATTATAGCCCGTCATGCTGTGGGTACGATTATCCAGTCGGTACCGCCACACATTGGAACGCGGCTGGACAGATCGGATGATGCCGCTGAATTCTATTTTCTCCTGCGTGTTCTTATCAATCATTGCTCACTGCCTCATATCTTCAGCGCCGCACATGCGTTAATCAAATGGTAATTCGTCTTCTTCATTCACCGAAAGTATATCAGCCCCACTTATTTGTTCTCTATAGAGTCGAACTTTCTCCTCAAATGGAAGATCTGAATCAATACCGGCCTGTTCCCATGTAAGACCGTATGGAGCTCCGCCAGATGTATGTCCCGCAATGAAAGCAAATGTCCCGTCCATCTCTGAATACAGTTCTTTATATAGATCTACTGTATTCTTCTTTTTCTTATGTTTCTTTCCCATATTCTATGGTTCCAAATATCTGACAAATTTTCCATGAGCCTGAGCATACACGATTTCTGAACGAGTACTGTCTCCGATATATCCGCCAACATTGATTACAAAGATCTCGTCAGCCATATCAATCTTGGCCTTATGCATATCGTCCAGCATGGCTTTCGTAGCGGTTAAAGTGCCTTCGTCCATATTCTCCCAGACTTCACTATCACCAGAGTGCCCGAACAAGCCAACACTTATAACAATATTTCCTTCCAACGTCAGCTGTTTCTGCACTTCCATAAACTGATTTTTGAATCGCGTGCTTCCGCACAATGTAATCACTTTATATTTTCCAACCAAGGTGATGTCTCCTCTCCCGGTTTCTATCGTGCCTTTGGGACGTGACCACCGCCGCACCATTCTCCGGTAGCAAGCCAAATCTCATAGAAATATAACCATTCCTGTGTCCAGGGTATGATAGTATCTGCTATCCAGTCTCTGTAATCAAATTCATACGGCATGTGAAGACACAGTACGACTTCGGGTTTACTTCTGTCAATTTCAAAATGATGTGGAAAATCTGGCTTTTCTATCCCATCAATATAATCGCCATGATCATTTTAAGAACTGTAGATTTTCCGCAACGGCGAACACCCGTCAAAACTTTTGCAAAAGGTGTGTCGGTGTATGCCATAAATGCGTACCTCCTTGTTTTTTGCGCCCAGAACATGAAAAAAGCGTTGAAAATAAAGCATTTCTGCCTTATCTTCAACGTTCCTCAATCTCTGTTCGCGACGCGATTCGAACGCGCGACCTACCGCTTAGGAGAACCATTGAACCTTTGTCATCTGTGTTCACCTATGTACAGGAAAGCCGCTTTTCATCAGGCTTTTTTCGAATTCCGAATCTGTTTCGGTTCACCGAAGTTCACCTTTGTCGTTAGAAGTTTATGCCTTCATTTTAGCAGATTATTAGATTTTGCTAAAAAGGGAAAAGGATCATTTGCAGCTGCCGCCGATATTAGCTAAAGATCTAAGATCAGTATTCTCCAGTCTGAAGGGAGAATTTCCGATAGCACATCAGGTTCCCTTCCATAAATACCTTGACGGCTAATTCCCTAGCCGTCTTGATTTCCGGCACTCCATGAAAAACGACCGGTCCCGCATTCAGGTAATTGACGCCTATTTCGAATTCCTTTCGATTCAGCACCTCGTTTCCATGCAGCCATTCGAATTGAACGCAGGTATTGATCTGTAAGCCTTTATTCCGCTCACCCGCATATTTCCTTCTTGGATATGAATCGGAAAACGAGAGACTCAGATCCCTGTCATGAAGAGAACAGCTGTTAACGAATAATCCATTATTGTAATAAAGACCGGAATTCATAATCCGGATATGCGACTGCCAAGAGAAGAACAGTTTATTGCTTTTATCTTTAATCAGATTTAAAAAGGTTGTCTTTTCTTCGGCGTTACGACAGACAATTCCGGCCAGAGAATTTTCAATCGGATACCTGTCCGGATACAAAATTTCTGACTGCCTGAGAGATCCCTCTCTTTTTTTATCCACTGGATTCTGGGATTGATATGGGCCATTTCTGTAGATCATGTCAAAATTCAATTTGGAAAATGCATCCTCGCCTTGTAATACAGGGCATCCTTCCCCTGCCTCTGAGCCCTCCGAGAAGCATGTCACCGGATCAGATAGAAGTTTATCAAGGTGAAAAAAGAAAAATACAGGAACCGGAACATTTGCATTTGGATCACCGTCATATCGAAGATCGCGATGCTTAAAGCCCTCATTATAATACTGCGTGGGTGTCAATGGCCTGAAATAAAACCGCACATAAGATGTTGTCGCATGTCGCGTCATATCGATCACCTGACGGCTGGCATTATCGTTCTGCATAACATGAAGTTCTTCTGCCTGCATCCGGCTATAAAGCATTCTACTCTCCAAAACGCTTACCGCATTCCGGATATCCGTGTAATGATATGCGTAATGAGGCCACCATCGAAACGGAGCAAACTTTTCATTATTCAAAATGATTTCTTTATAACTCATCGGCGTGTCCTTTTAAATCATAGACTCTGCCTTCTCCGGCATTGATTTGATAACCATCTGTTTTTTCTCCGGTCTTTCCATCTGTAATTCTCACCTCAGAAACATATCCAAGAGAAAGCAGTAGATCAAGGACAAGACGATGTGGAGAATTTTCCCCTTCTTTCAGGGCAAAGCCGTCACTTCGAAGGTTAGACCAGATTTCAAAAAATGCGTCTTCGTCTATTTCAACCGGTTCGGACTTTGCATTCTGTTTTTGAAAAACAAGTCCATCTTTCCAGAGTACGTCCCAGCCTGATTGATCGGAATCAAAATGATATGGAACAATGGAACAATTATATCGGATATCATCCTCCAGGCCTTGAAAAGACATATCTCTTGCATTTTGTCGAAGCCAATTGACTGTTTTTTCCTGATTTTTATGCTCAGGAAGTGGATCCGGGCCTGTTCCCAGATAGATATAAATGTCAATTGGCAGGTCCTGAAGATATTTTTCCATGACCGGCTTTACATCAGACCAGTTCAATTCGCCATTTCCGCATCCCAACCGCGGGAATGCTGCCGATGTGATTTCTTTTTCTGCATAGGTTCGGCGAAATTTTGCCAGTCCGGCTTCAATATATTCTATCCTGGAAGGATTTCTCCAATGTTCCTTGGTCGGGAAAAGAAGGACCCAATGATCAGGTTCATAGCATAGCATTAAGGAACCGATTTTTAATTTCCGCTTATCACAGATATCTCTGTAAGCCTGAAACATATCGGGATAGTGCTTCTTAAACTCAAGAGCAATGCCCTTGCCCATGACACCAACGGTATTTACGGTATTCACAAGAACCTGAGCGGGACTTTTAAATATATCGCCCTCGATATATCGGATCATTTTTTGCCTCCAATCTCGATACGATCGCCATTTGGCAGAACGAAAGCACACTCAAACCGGCTTCCGGTTACCAACGCAATCTCCTGCAAGTCATCCAGCGTAAAGGTGCCTCGTTTTATTTTCTGACTGAATGCCTGTGGAGATTTATCCATTCTTCGTCCCATCTCGGTTAAAGTCATACCCGTTTTCACAGCCAGAATTTTCAATTCATCATCAATTCGCATTTACCGCATCTCCTTATACCGCAAGCATAAACCATATGATTGATTGAATCAACAAATACGTTTAAAATGATTGGAAATATTGTCTGGCTATGTAAAAAGGCACCTTCCTGAGAAAGTGCCTTGCATGGATCGGAGATTGTTCTCTATCCGTTATTTCAGATTTCTGGCAAGCGTTGTCAGAAGCGCTGCCATTTCCGGGTTCGCCAGGACTTTCGCCAGCAGTTCAGGATCTATTCCCTCTGTGCCTGTTTTCACTTCAGTCTGCCCGGCAGCTGCCGGAGTCTCCGCCGCTTCATGAACCGATTCAGCACCCTTTCCCCCATAAAACGCCTGCTCAAACAGATCCGCGTTATGCATCCGGTCATCGTCCAGAATGTGGGAATACTGATCCGTGACCATCTGCGCCTGCGCGTGACCGGAATCTCCTTGAACCGCTTTGATGTCGCCGCCGTTCAGCTTCAGCTTATAGGTGATACTGGAATGCCGCAGACTGTGAAAGACAACCTTTTGCAGATCATTTCTCTGAATTAAGTCGGAGAACAGGGCAGTGATCCTGGACTGCTCTGTCGGCATTCCCAGATCATTTGCCATGACAAGATCGAAGTCTGAATACTCACTGCCAAGTGCTTCCTTCGTAAAATCCTGCTCCCGCTTCCAGTCGATCAGCATCTCAGCTACGGTTCTGGGAAGGAAAATCTTGCGGGTGCTGGTTTCCGTCTTGGGCTTCTTGAGAACCAGAACGGTCTTGTTGCTCTCGCGAAGTTCCGGAAAAACCCGCAGCACATCCTTCTTCTCCAGTGTCTTCATAACGCTCTTGCTGACACGCTGCAGTTCCTTGTTCACATAGACATATGCTTTTCCGGCTTTGATGCTCTCCGGAAGCCGGTCATCTTCACACACTTCAATCGCGTGGAAGAGTGTCGGCGCATCCCAGATCTCCCGCTTCTTTTACGCCGAGAATAATCTGAAGATCCTCAACCGTATAGCATCGTTTCTCCGCTGCAGCTCCGGCAGCATCCGCTGGGGATTCCATTGTCTTCATTGCTTCCATGATCATTTCCTCACCTCCGTATTATACATAGGAAGCTTCACCAGCACCTGCCGCGTCACGGGAAGTCTGCACACTCCGGAAGAGCGTCCTCCGGATTCAGGTGAAGGCTGATTCTCAGACAGTCATCGATTTTTCTCATATGCGCCTGATCTGTTTTTCCAAGATACTTGATTACCTGCGTCTTATTGATCGTTACCGGCTGCTCCGACTCACTCATGGAAATCTGTTCCAGTCCGCGCTGCTTTTGCAGCACATAATGTGTCGGCTGGTTCAACTTCTTGAGTTCTGTTGTCAGCGGGATCACAATCAGTGTCGGACCAAAAAAGCTCCCCGTATTGTTCTGAATGTTAATCATCGGACGGACGCCTCCCTGAACACTGCCTGCAGGCGTGCCCAAATCCGCAAGATAGATGTCTCCGCGCTTATAGATCCAATTCTTCTTAAGCATCTGCAAATCCTCCATGTAAAATCCATGCAGGGTATGTCCTGCTATGTTTTTCTATGCATTGGGCGGTAATCGCTTCCCGCCCGACTATCGATAAAGCCGTCTCATGGCGGCTTCATGTCAAATATGGTCTCTTCGTATTTGTCCCCGACACCCCCGAAGATGCAGGCACTCTGTCCTGCGGGAATACATTCAGGCATCCGTCTGCTAACGGCATCATGGGACTCTAACCCCTCCGTGGTTCTCACCGAGCTGCGTACAGAAGTATCATTGTGCTGCGACGGATCATAGCTGTACCCGGAAGCAATCCGGGCTTACAGACCGGTCCGCGCTCCCATCATTTCTGATGATCTTCGCTCTTTCCGCTGATGTGGCTCCCCGTCACAGGGCTGTACCTGAAGAATGCATATGCAGTTTTCAAGGATCGGAGATACGGAGCTGTTTGGCTCCTGACATGTACAAGTTTAACTGTAGGGACGGTACGATCTTAGGGACTGGTAATGGAGATTTACTACTGAGACTGTAGAGATTTGCAAAATCGATATCAGCCGTAATCCTGTATTGACAAGAAAAAAGCTCTCCGGATTGACAATTTGACAAATTTAAAGATGTTATAAAATGATTTTGCTCTTCCCTGAAGTTTTTAGAGACGGTGCTTGAATAAAGGCAAACGATAAAAAATCAGCGATCTTAACAAAACAAGTAGTAATGCCAAAATCAATCGCTTATTTTGAATCCAAGCGATTGATTTACAATTTGCCGGCAAGCTCCGTCATCTGCGCGGACAGTTCAAGAAGGCTTGCACGGATGGAATCCCTGTCAAGCTCCCGCCCTAGAAGCAGATAGTCGGTACTGACATGGAAGTAGAGGGCGATCTCACCAGAAGCTCCAGAGATGGTTTTTTCTTTCCGCCTGACGTGGAGAACGGAAGGATACACCTGCATGCAGTACGATTTGGAATCTTCAGAGTCTGACAAGGGCGCAAAAGGTAAGGGTACCGATACTGCTTTCCCTGAAAACGGAAAATCAGCAATATGTGTATCCTCGCCCTTAATACATGTCAGGCTTTCAAACTGTTTTTTGATGTTCGAAAGCTCCGCCGGCAGGAATAGAAAGAGACCGCCGGCAGGGCTGGATCCTATTAAAAATAGAATCCGATCCTGCCGGCGGCCTCTCATGTAATTTATCTGGTTAAACCAGCCGATAGTTACAAATCGGTTCCTGAATATTTTGGCCTTATAGACGAAAAGATCAATTTGAGCATATTCCGGCATAAGGCAGTCTTTATGGTATGCAAAAAATCAGAACTTTCTGTACATCCTGCAACTTGTTATACAATGTCTTGATCATCTTTTTTCTGCTGCTCCTCTATAAGCCTGTCGAACAATGCACTGATTTGAAAAGCCGCATCTTTAGCGATCTCCTCCGGTGCACGGTTCTCCATACCTACTTCAACTACAAACAATCTGTCTGATTCATCTGCTTTTCTTACTGCCATAATAAATTTCTCCTCGCATCACTGAATCTATCCAGATCCGCTGCCATGCTCGCGACCTCATCCAGAAGATTCATCCTACCATGTGCCGATTATCTTATGAATCAGAAGATCGTTTCTTTGCCAAGCAGGAAATCCAGTACATTGATATGACGAATGCCGTTTTCATCCGTAAATGACGCCGGAATATCCCGACGCATAACGATTTTCTCAAAGAAATCATTCGTCAGTCGCAGAGAGTCCAGTTCACTGGTTGTCTTTTCTGTATGAGACATTTCATAGGCGGATTGGATATATACCTTTTTGTCACCTTGATTGACAACAAAATCAATTTCCTTTTGCACCTTCTGATCTTTTCGCCTGTCGAGGACGACACCAACATCAACGGAATATCCCTGTATAATCAGTTCATTGTACAGGATGTTTTCCATGATATGACCCGGATCAAATTGCCGGAAATTAACTCGCGCATTACGGAGCCCGATATCTGTGTAATAATATTTGTTTGGATACTGAAAATATCGTTTTCCCTTGATATCCCAGCGCTTTGCTTCTCTGATCAGAAAGGCATTCTTCAGGTATTCCAGGTAACTTGAAACAGTTTTAGGGCTGATATTCGCTCTTTTTGTACTGTTCAGTGTGTTTGCAATATTGGTAGGATTTGTCAGAGAACTGACAGATGACGCAAGAAAGTCCAGGATATCAGAAAATACATCAGGGCGTTCAATTCCCTCACGCTCAATGATATCCTTGATATATACCTCATTAAAAAGCTGTGCTAAATAGTCTTTTCGCTGTCGGTCTTCCTTCAGATTCAGAAGATATGGCATCCCGCCATAAAGCATATAGCGGTCAAATGCATCTCTTTTATCTCCTCCTGCAGCGGCAAAGAATTCCCGGAAAGAAAGAGGATATACATGGATCTGAGAAGAACGGCCACGAAATTCTGTTACGATGTCGCTTGACAGCATCCGGGAATTGCTTCCTGTGACATACACATCAAGATTTTTGTATCCCCGCAGTTCATTCAGCATATCATAGATTGTTACCTTTTCGCCGGGCAGATCCGGATCGGGAATGGAAACAGACAGTTGAATTTCATCGATAAAGAGATAGTACTGTTGTGCGCTGTTTTGTATCTTTGCCTCGACCATACTGCTGAGAGCAATCGGGCTGCGGAATTTTACATCTTTGCGTTTATCAAGTTCGATTGTGATGATATTCTCGACACTCGTCCCCTGTGATAGCAGATAGTCACGAAACAGTTCGAATAAAAGAACGGACTTTCCGCACCGCCGGATCCCGGTAATAACTTTGATCTGGCCATCCCACATGTAGGAAACAAGTTGGTGAAGATAAAGACCACGTTGTATCATTGACGCCTCCTGATAATGCGTACTTAGGCCGTAATCGTCTTAAGATCGCAATTAAAGTATAGCCCGTTGAGCCCTGCGGTTCAACATGAAATTACGCACTTGGGACGTAATTGGCATAAGATAGCAGTCAAATATAATACCCGGGTGATCGAAGCCGACAGGTATTGAACGTTCGTTTATCTTAGGAAACGCTGAACAAATAGATGTTCACTCGCCTCCGAATTCGTAACAACGTTTTTTAAAGTGATTTTGTATTCTTTTTCCTTCAGGGACCTGAAATCTCTGAGAAATGGCAGTTATACTGATCTGTCAGGTCACTCTTTCGGGAGACTTCCTCCCTTTTGGACGCACTACGCCCCGCAGAACTCCCGCAGTCGTCCGGCCCTTGCGCACATGATCATGTTCGCACTGGCAAACAGTACATTGAATCGATGGAAGTTTTTGGCGAGTCCGAGGTATGCTACTCTGGCATATCCGAACTGCCGCTTCACTATAAGGAACGGATGCTCTACCTTACAGCGTGTAGAGGATTTCCGGTTCTCGATGTCCCTTTCCCACTGGATTCCCTGGTAGGTGTCAGGTACTTTGATGCTACTGGGACGGACATTGGTTCGGAATTCCATCTTCGAAAGATGTTCGTCCGATTTTACCTCCGGACGTTTTGTCATCCCGCTGTATCCCGAATCGCCATACATGACTTCATCATCCTCACGGATCAGCTTTGTGGCTTCATTGATGTCATGTACATTGGCTAATGTAGCTGTGATTGTATGGACATAACCGCTTCCGGCGTCTACTCCAGAATGGATCTTCATTCCGTGATACCACTGGTTGCCCTTTTTGATCTGACGCATTTCCGGATCGCGTTTGCCTTCCTTGTTCTTCGTTGAACTCGGGGGCGTTGATGATCGTAGCATCCACAATCGTTCCGCCATGCATGATCAGTCCCGCTTTCTCAAGACGGGAACTGACATCGGCGAAGATCTGTTCGCCGATGTGATGCTCTTCCAGCAGATGGCGGAACTTCAGGAGCGTTGTCGTATCCGGAACCTGTTCCTTATAAAAATCAAGATGCATGAAGGATCTCATGGTATAGCTGTCATAGATCGTATCTTCCATTGCTACATCGGAAAGATTGAACCAGTTCTGCATGAGGTACATGCGGAGCATGGTTTCGATTCCTCTTGTCGGCCTGCCGCGTTTCCCGGATGGATAGTAGGGTTCGATCAGAGCGATCCAGTCTTTCCAGGGGATCATCTGATCCATCGTATCAAGGAACTCCTCACGGCGGGTTTTCTTCTTCCGTCTGGCGTATTCAATATCAGTGAAAGTCTGCTGTTGCATAGGGTCGCACCGCCTTTCTTGATACTTCTATTTTACAGTAGTGGTGCACTTCTTTCACTTGAAATGCTCGATTAAATCAGCGTTTCCTTAGAGTATGTAAAAGGGCGGCTCACCGCCGCCCTCATCGTTAATATTCAGTGCCCAATAGAAAATCTGCAATGTGCATACTTTTGATTCCCTGGTAATTACCTCCGGCAAATTCATCGGTTCTCAAAACGTACTTCGGATAGTTATCCCGGATTTCCAGCAGTCGTTCATATTCACGCTTTTCGGTCTTCTCGGATTTAATCTCCTGTGTGACCTGCACATACAATCGGTCATTCTGCTTCTGCGCCACAAAATCGACCTCACCATCCGGCGTTTTCCCGATCGTCACGATATATCCTCGTCTGCAGAGTTCCAGATACACCACGTTTTCCAGACTGGACGCAACGCTGTCCGGTGTGTAGCCCAGAACGCTGTAACGTAAAGCGGTATCGGCAAGATAAAACTTCTCCTGCGTTTTCAGAATTTCCTTTCCGCGCAGATCGTATCGAGAACAACGATGAAGGAGATATGCTTTCTCCAACTTTTCCAGATAGCTGTACACCGTTTCATTGTCGATAGAACGATGCTCTGATTTCAGATAATCAGAAATTGATTTTGCTGAGAATGAATTTCCAACATTCGCAAATGTGTACCGAACCACCCGCTCCAGCTGGTCAATCTTGCGAATCTGGTTTCTCTTTACGATATCCGAGAAAATCGTGGAATTATAGATATCCCGGACAATCGTATAAACCTCATCCTGTGAATACTCTCGCAGATGTGTTGCAGGGAAGCCTCCCAAGCGGATATAATCTGCCAGTTCAGCATGGATATCCTTTACCTGTGTATACTGCTTTTTGAATTCCAGATATTCCTGAAAAGAAAGCGTATAGATACGGAAGGAAACATATCGTCCGGTCAGGTAAGTCGCTATTTCCGAAGACATCATTCTGGAATTGGAGCCTGTCACATAAAGGTCAACATCATAATCCGTTGCCAGGGAATTTACTACTTTCTCCCAGCCTTCAATTTCCTGAACCTCATCCAGAAAGAGATACGTTCTCCTAGTTGGATTTAGCTTTTCTTTGACAGCCTTGAACATATCCTTCGCTGTCATATCCTCATAATCCATGGAATCGAAGCGCATATTGACAATCCGCTCATACGGAATGTCATGCTCCTGTTGCAGCTTCTCCATGATCATTTTAAGAACTGTAGATTTTCCGCAACGGCGAACACCCGTCAACACTTTTACAAAAGGTGTGTCGGTGTATGCCATAATCTTATCAACGTAGAGCGGTCTGTTTATCATAGGAACCACCTCCATGATTCCATAATGCCGCAGACGCATCGAAAAATCAATAGGAGTTACGATTATAAACCGC
Source organism: Firmicutes bacterium CAG:791 (assembly GCA_000431495.1). Lineage (GTDB taxonomy): Bacteria > Bacillota > Clostridia > Lachnospirales > Lachnospiraceae > CAG-791. The sequence continues at coordinate 23,620 of HF986587.1, forward strand.
AACTCCTATTTGTTTTTGCTTATTTTTCGGATTATGTCCGATTCCGTTCTTCTCTGCTTCAGAATACCGTCGTTTACCCGAAAAGCCCTCCAGCAGGTTGATGGCTCCCCAGATGCCGAGACCGACACCGAGAGCTACTACGAGGGTCTGCAGTACAGTGACTGCGCTGTTGAAAAATGTCATAAATGCATACCTCCTTGTTTTTTGCGCCCAGAACACGAAAAAACGTTGGAAACAAAGCATTTCCGCCTTATCTCCAACGCCTTATACGCTCTGTTCGCGACGCGATTCGAACGCGCGACCTTCCGCTTAGGAGGCGGACGCTCTATCCAGCTGAGCTACGCAAACATATCTGCCATGCCGGCAGCTGTCCTTTGCTGCTGACACAGTGGAGTTATTATACATCATTTTTTATCTCCGTGGTACTGAATCTTCCAGTATAATGAAAAGAAAACATCGTGTTCGCGCGAAGCCGGAAAGCTTCTTCCGCGACTTATCAACAGGAGAAAAGCTATGAAGGCACCCGAAGAGAAAGAGGAAAAACGCATGGAGCGCATTGCCCGCAGCGAGAAGAAGCATCGCGCACTGGCTGACTGGCTGGAGCTCGTCACCGAGGTCATGGAAATTGCAGTGGCGGTCATTGTACTGGTCGGCTTTTTCATCAGCATCATTCCGATTCTGAAAGAAATGCCGAGTCTTTTGGATAATACCAATGCATATTCCTTCCACGTCTTTCTGGAGCATGCATTTAACCTTGTCATTGGCATCGAGTTTGTCCGCATGCTGATCAAGCACACTCCTGGAAGTGCTCTTGGCGTTCTCCTGTTTGCCATTGCCCGTCATATGGTACTGGACAGCGGAAGCGGTCTGGAGCTTCTCATGAGCGTTGCCGCGATCGCCGGTATTTTTGTCATCCGCAAATATCTTTATGTACACTCCTTCGAATCCAAGGAGGACACCACCACCTTCGACTGGATTCGCGGCGAGGAATCCGCCGCAAATCACGGTAAAGACGACTCAAACTGACTGCAATTGCCAGCCATATCGCCAAAGAAATACCCCACCTGATCCGCTGGGCCAAAGGGGCTGTTGTCCTTTTCTATCATTTCTCACCTGACCATTCGCTTCTCTCAGGAATTATTCCGCACAGAAAACATACTTCTCCAGACGCCGGAATGCTTCCTCCACCCTGGTTCTCGGCAGAGCAAGGTTCAGACGAATGGTATCCGGCTGCCGGAACGCAGCTCCGTCCTGCCAGATTACGCCGACCGCAATGCCGGCGCGCAGCAGCTCATCCAGACTTTTCCCATGCTTCTCAAGCCATTCATGGCAGTCAAGATATAGCATGTAGGTCCCCTGCGGCTTCGACACACTGACTCCCTCAAAGTGCTTCGCAATGTAATCACAGGCCCAGGATATGTTTCCGGAAAGAACCTCACACAGCTCATCCACCCACTCTTCTCCCTCTGGTTCATAGGCGCCGATCAGTGCGTGCATGGAGAGAACATTCATATGATTGTAGCCGGAAAGCCTCGACTGCTTCTCGACACGGTCACGCAGATACTTGCTGTAAATAATATGGTACGAACCGATCAATCCTGCCAGATTGAAGGTTTTGGACGGCGCGTAGGCTGCAATGACACGATTTCTTGCATCCTCCGAAATGCTCTGAGTAGGGATATGCCGATGTCCCTCCAGAATCAGATCCGACCAGATTTCATCAGAGAAGACAATGCAGTCGTTCTTTCGGAACACCTCCATCGCCCGCTCAATCTCCTCTCTTTCCCACACACGTCCGCAGGGATTGTGCGGTGAGCAGAACACGGCAAAATGGATGTGATTCTCCCGGATCACACGATCCATATCCTCGTAGTCCATGCGCCACACCCCCTGTTCATCCTTCTTCAAGGGAGACGTCACGCAGGTTCTTCCGTTTTCCTTCACGGTAAACTGAAAGCCGATATACGTTGGAGAATGGAAGAAAATCCCCTCTCCCGGTGCTGTAAAGGCCTGCATGGCACTTGCAAGGCAGCCAAGAACGCCGTTTTCATAGCCGATGGCCTCCTTCGACAGGCCCTTTATCTGATTTCGCTTCTCCTGCCAGCGAATGATGGCGCCGTAGTACTCCTCCGACGGATCAAAATACCCGAACATCGGATGCTTCGTCCTTTCGATAACGTGCTCCTGAATGGACGGCACCGTGGGGAAATTCATATCTGCCACCCACATCGGGATCCGGTCAAAGCCCTCCTGCACCTCGGCTCCCGGAAACGGGATGACATCCACAGCGATGGAATCCTTGTTGTGACGGTCAATGATGGAGTCAAAATCGTACTTCATTTCTCTTTTCTCGCCTTTCGTGTTGTGAGATATGGGCAGTTTTCTGTCAGATCGCGAACATGAAAAACCGCTTTACTTCATAATAATCATCGGCTTCAAACCGGACGGTCTTGGCATCCAGCCGCTTTGCACCCGGATAATAAGAGAACTTCTCCGCATCCTGATATTCCTTATACTCGATATCCGCGCAGAAATGCTCCGGCAGCTTTGGAAGGCAGGCAGCAAAGTCTCCTGCCATGGCCCTTGCCATTCCCTCACGAATCAGCTGCAGCGCCCGCTCCGGCTGAATGGAAATGCTGGCTCCTCCGTGTGAGCGAAGCACCGGAACGGCCGTAATGGAGGGAATCAGCTCCTTTGCTTCTTTGCAGATGTCCGCATCACCGCTGATGAAAATGGTCGGCACTCCGTAATATGCTGCAAAATAAGCATTGTATCGGAATTCGCTGCAGTATTCCCCGTTCAGCAAAAGCTTCTGGATATTGGGCTCCGAGGTATGGGCCAGCGGATTCCCCGTGGAATACGCATGCGCATGATAACCGACCATCGCGCAGGCATCAAAGCCTGTGGAAATTCCCGCCATCATGCCATCCGGAGATTTCTCCCAGCCCCGCATCAGAACAGCATTGTCCGGAAGAAGCGCCGGAATGATATTTCTTGCCGAGCCGTGTCCGTCTCTCACCATGATTTCCGCGTCAGGTCCCGCTCCCTCGCAGGCTGCCGCAGCTTCTCTCGACATCTGCTCCGCAAAGCGTTCATAACCACTTCCGCCTTCTGAAATTTCTGACCAGTCACAGATTCCACAGGTTCCTTCAATATCCGAGCTGATGAATAAATTCATTGTCTCTCCTTTCGCCGGGCCGTTGACTGCCCGTTTCTGTTTCTGATTCACAGTTTCCCAAGGATCTTGTCATGGAGGCTCAGGCTCACATAAGAAAATCCGATAAATACCAGCACATACGGCAGCGCGAAAATGCACAGAACCGGCAACAGAACCGCAAAGAGCTTCATCATGCCAAGCCGCCGTCTGAGGTATCCCGCTCCTCCGATGATTCCAAAGCAGATCAGGTACAGATAGCCGCAGGTTCCCAGTGTCTGCACAAGGTTCGCCACATTGACATTCTGCAGGGGATACATCATGGAAATGAAGTAGCACAGAAATGCAGTCAGCGCGACAGCCCCCGTCCAGACCGGAGGATAGAACTGAAGGAGCGGCTGCGGCTTCTGTACCTGGAATTTCAGTCTCCGCAGAATAATCAGACTGAGCTGATAGATAATCAGGCCCTGAATCACGCCCAGCAGAATCATGGAAATGATATAAATCCGCAGAAGGTAATTCACGTTGAAGATGGATTTCATCGCTTCCACCATGCCGGCGGTATCCGTGCCTGCTGCCGCCCCCACCATCATGCCCTGCGAGCCGTAGACCTTCTCCATGGTGTCAATCATCATCTTCTGCATTTCCTTCATCTCGGTCTGCAGATTGATTCCGAACAGCGAAGCCAGCACGACGCTGCTCAGGATGTTCGCAAGTGCCGACAGAACCATCACCAGAAATAAGGTCTTCCCCGGATCCTTCTTCTGATTGAGCATCGCGCCGTACACCATTCCGATGAACGACTCACTCGCCGCATAGAAAAATCCGCTGAAGGTCCCGCACAAAATGGCAATCAGCACCGTGACTGCAAACACCGGCAGACTTTTCTTCCAGCCGTATTTTGCCGAATAAGCGACCATCGGAATCGGAAACGCAAACAGGAACACTTCCTCCAGCATTCCGCCGGTCTGCCGGTTTAAGAGAAGGAGCATTCCGAAAATAGCGGCGATCATGGCTCCGAATGTGATTTCCTGCGTTTTAAAATTCTTCATATTGTAAAATACAAACCTTTCTTTTTCGTCCCGCTAAGATTTCTTAACATCTTTGCGTTCCGTTTTTTTCCTGTGTTACCATACACATATGCATTGATTATAACCTTATCCTATCAGCCTATGAATGAAAAGCTTAAAGAAAAAACGAGAGAAGCGCTTTCCAGCGTACTTCCGATCACCGCAATTGTATTGATTCTCAGCTTCACACTGGTTCCCATGGAAATCGGTACCATCGCGCTGTTTCTGACCGGCGCCTTCC
>HF986587.1:28180-32062 GCA_000431495.1 Firmicutes bacterium CAG:791
CAGGGAATCGGCGGCAGAATTGTCCGCCGAAAGAGCAAGCCGCTCATTCTTCTGATCTGTTTTTTCATGGGTGCAGTCATCACCATCTCGGAGCCGGATCTGCAGGTCCTTGCCAATCAGGTCGCTGCCATTCCCAATGCGGTCCTCATCTGGACGGTCGCCGCAGGCGTAGGTATTTTTACCGCGATTGCGGTCCTGCGCATTCTGTACCGGATTCCGCTCCGTCGTATGCTGCCGGTTCTCTACCTTCTTCTGTTCCTTTTGTCTTTCTTTGTTCCGGATGATTTTCTGGCCGTTGCCTTCGATGCGGGCGGCGTCACCACAGGTCCCATGACCGTTCCGTTTATCATGGCCCTCGGCGTCGGCTTTTCTTCCATTCTGAGCTCCCGGGACGACTCGGATGACAGCTTCGGTCTCATTGCGCTCTGCAGTATCGGCCCTATCCTGATGGTCATGCTGCTCGGCATCTTCTATCATCCATCCGAAGCCTCCTACAACGCCGTCAAGCTTGCGCCGGTTCTTACCACGCAGGATGTCGCCCTGGAATTTGTGCAGGCCTTCCCGCACTATGTCCGTGAGGTTCTTCAGAGTACGCTCCCCATTGTCGGTGTATTCGCACTGTTTCAGCTTTTTGGACGCCCCTATTCGCCTCATCAGATTCTCCGCATGCTGATCGGCTTTGTGTACACCATTCTGGGACTGATCCTGTTTCTGACCGGCGTCAACGTCGGCTTTGCTCCGGTCGGAAATCTCCTGGGCGGCGGCCTTGGGAGCAACCAGCACTCCTGGATTCTCATTCCCATCGGCATCCTCATCGGCTTCTCGATTGTCAGAGCCGAGCCCGCCGTTCAGGTTCTCAACAAGCAGGTCGAGGATCTCACCGGCGGAATGATTCCGCACACCTCCATGAATCGTGCTCTTCAGGCAGGTGTTGCCTGCGCGACAGCGCTTTCCATGGTTCGCGTTCTGACGGGCATCAGCATCTACTGGATTCTCATTCCCGGCTATGCCGCAGCCCTGATCATGAGCTTCTTCGTTCCCTCCGTCTTCGTCGGAATCGCCTTCGACTCCGGCGGCGTGGCCAGCGGTCCCATGACCTCCACCTTCCTGCTGCCCCTTGCAATGGGTGCCTGCAGCGCGGTCGGCGGCAATATTGTCACTGACGCCTTCGGAGTGGTTGCTCTGGTCGCTCTGGCTCCTCTGATTGCCATTCAGATCATGGGCCTTCTTTACCGAAGAAAAGCGTCCCGCACAAGTGCCGCGGTTCTTCACTATGACGATGAAATTGTTGAGCTGGATATTTAATCGGAATGCCGTCAGAAATGACTCTTCGAATCGCCGCAGAGCGGCATCTGTATGGAGAATAACATGAAATCAGCCAGTCACACGCTTTCGCATCGCGAGGATAAACCGAAAACGTTCCGCGTTCTCCTCTCCATCACAACGGAAGAGGACGAGCGCCTTGTCGCAGAAACCTTTCGTGCTCACCATGTTCCTTTGATCGCCGAAATCCGCGGGAAAGGAACTGCACCGTCGGAATTTCTGGATATTCTGGGGCTCGGAGGCTCTACAAGAATTCTTACCTTCGGGTGCGTACCGACGCAGCAGGTTCCCGAGCTGTTCTCTTCCATGAAGCAGACCTTGTCTTATCACCGCAGAGGAACCGGAATTGCACTGACGCTCCCGCTCTCCGGTGCCCAGAAGGCACTGGTCCAGCTGCTTAATATTCCCGTCCAGTCCAAGGAGGAAATCCCTATGTCAGATCAGCAGTTGAATGCTCCGGCTTATTCCATGATTCTGGTCAGCGTCAATACCGGCTACAGTGAGAATGTCATTGAAGCCGCAAGAACCGTCGGTGCCAAGGGCGGCACAGTGGTTCACGGCCGCCGGATTGCCGGCAACGCCGGCCCCTATCTTGGAATTGACGGCCCCGAGGAACAGGATTTTGTCATGATCGTCGTTCCGGAAGAAAAGAAAAACGCCGTCATGCAGGCAATCACCGCTTCCTGCGGTCTCAATTCCCCTGCACACGGCGTCATTCTCTCTGTCCCTGTCGACGAGGTAATGGGCCTGGTGTAAGGCCTTCTTCATTTTTTAAGGATGCTGCAGTCCGTTCCGCAGCGGCTGCAGCTCACAATTCGCAAACAGCATCCGCACAGCGGCCTCATATTCCACGCGGTTTCCTGCCTTATGAATTCCCTTCACAAAGCGTCCGGTATCGGCAAAGCTCTGCCCCATGAAGGTCCAGAGCTCCTTCATGCAGTTGATGCGGATCCGGTCATCCTGAAACTGCTCGCCGTAGGCTGCATACAGCGTGTCATGAAACTCGCGGTACGTCTTCTTCTCAGACTTCCGGCCGGCAGCAAGCCGCGTCACCAGATTCGGATCAGCCAGAAGTCCCCTTCCGATCATTACGCGGTCAAGCTCCGGAAATTCCTTCTCCAGAAATAAAACATCTGCTTCCGTCCGGATGTCTCCGTTGTAGCACAGTGTCAGTCGGTGCATTTTTTCCGCAGAGAATCCTGAATCTGCTCCCTCTGCTGCCGAAGCGGAGCCCGCCGGCCCATTTTCTCTGTGATACGCCTTCGCAAATTCCTCCAGCTCCGGCCTGCCGCGATACAGCTCCTGCCTTGTTCTTGCGTGAATGATCAGCTCCGAAAGCGGATACCTCTCATACACGGAGAGAAGCTCTTCGAATTCCGACGGATCCTCCCATCCAAGCCGTGTCTTCACCGAGATGCGAATGGGCTGCACACGGCCGTCCCCGCCAGTTACCGTGATCTGTTCTGCGCCTTCACAGACAGCATTCAGAAAGCGGTCCATTTCCTCCGGATTCTTCAGCATCCCGGAGCCCTTTCCCTTTGCCGTGACCGTTCCGACCGGACAGCCGAGGTTCAGATTGATTTCCGGATAGCCAAACTCCGCCAGATACCTTGCGCAGAACAGAAACTCCTCCGCGTGATTCGTCAGGATCTGCGGAATCGTCGGCACACCGGCATTGTTCTCCGGCAGAACGTCTCTTTTTTCCCTGGACTTCAGCTTCTTCGTGTAGGTTGCCACAACAAACGGGGTAAAATATGCATCCAGACCCGGAAAATACTGATGATGCGCCTGCCGGAAGCAATAGCCCGTGATCCCCTCAAGGGGCGCAAAATAATATCTCATTACAGTGCTTTGCGGATCGCAGCCGCAAGCTCTTCAAAGGTCTCATAGGCAGGAAGATCCGGATTATCCTTCTTAATCTGCTCCGTGGAGCGGAACAGGAAGCCTGCCTTGCTCGCGCGGATCATGCCAAGGTCGTTGTAGGAATCTCCGCTTGCAATGGTCTCAAAGCCGATCGACTGCAATGCCTTCACTGTCGTAAGCTTGGAATTCTCAATCCGCATGTTAAAGCCGGTAATTTCTCCGGAGGGAGCGACCTCCAGAGAATTGCAGAAGATTGTGGGATAGCCAAGCTTTGCCATCAGAGGGCCTGCAAATTCCGAGAACGTATCGCTGATGATGATCACCTGCGTCACCTTGCGGAGTTCATCCAGAAATTCCTTCGCGCCGGGAAGCGGATCGATGTTCGCAATGGTCTCCTGAATCTCCTTCAGGCCAAGCCCATGCTCCTTCAGAATACCAAGACGCCATTTCATCAGCTTGTCATAGTCCGGCTCATCACGGGTTGTGCGTTTCAGCTCCGGAATCCCGGATACCTGCGAGAACGCAATCCAGATTTCAGGTACGAGAACTCCCTCAAGATCAAGACATACAATGTTCATCGGTGTGCTCCTTCCGCCTCACATAAGGCCTGGCTCAATTTTTTTACCATCCTACCACGTTTGTCGAATCCTGTGAACCTGCCGTCTTCTTCGGAAAATCCGGTAAAAACAATTCTTT
>HF986587.1:32147-35450 GCA_000431495.1 Firmicutes bacterium CAG:791
TCTGTCGGGAAAAATGTTCTGCCATCCGGATCATTGCGCCCACTCCAAAGGCACCTTCCTTCCGCTCATAATTCACGCACATGAGAAACAGAAGGCGAAGGCTTCGATTCCAGAACCTCTGCTCTTTCTCCAGATTCCCTTCATAATAGGAATCCAGCGTATAGCGGAACACCAGATAGACCGCAAACTTCGTAAACAGCCTCTCCAGGAGCTCTTTGTTCTTCTCCCGGAAGGCAGCCTCGCGATTCCGGATTTCTTCATAGTTGTCTTCGACTTCCTCCAGGAGAATTCCGCTCTCGGAATCCAGTACGTCAAGCTGCCTCAGAATTCTGCGAAGACGTTCATCCCCCCTGGCATCGGGAAGAATACAGATCGCAGGCTCCCTGCTGCCATCATTTTCCTGGAGCGAGGCGATCATGGAATCACGCATCCTCCGGATCTCCGTCAGCCTCTTCTGATCCGTATCCGAGAGTGTTTCCCACGCTTCCTCATCATTCTCGGATTTCTCATACCGGACAGGACCAGCCTGCGTGAACAGAAGCCGCCCCACCTCCATGCAGGAAAGGCTCAGATCCACCTGCTCATAATGACCGATTCCCATATAATAGCGGGGATACTCCTGACAGACCTGACTGAGTCCCTCTTCTCCGAGGCAGCTGCAGATCTCACACAGCTTTCCCTCCGTCAGAAACGGGCAGCTTCCATCCTTCTTCATCGGAATGTATTTCAGGTCTCCGTCCTCCACGAGGCACTGCTCCAGCTTCTTTCCAAGCTCTCCCTCCTGAACCTTGTAATAATAGAAGGTGTCCTCGTCTACATCGACCTCCCAGTCTTTGCAGCAGGTGTCCGGACAGTCGCCCGCCAGACAATGAAATTTGTTATAATATTCCGGATACTCAATATGCATGATGACTCTCCTGGCCCTTGGCCGCATGATCATTTTTCAAAACCGCAAAATGCAATTACAAAGGAATTTTACCACATGAATGTAACCATTCTCTGCATCGGTCACATGAAGGACAAATCTCTGGACACGCTTCAGAGGGAATATCTGAAAAGACTCTCTGCCTTCTGCAAGGCTGAGGTTATGGAAGTAAAGGATGAGGCAAATGCTCATGCAGACCGACCCGCAGAGGCGCAGCTGATCAAGGACCGGGAGGCTGCAAGGGCACTGGAGAAGATCCGTCCCTCCGATTTCTGTATTCTCCTTGATCTTCATGGAAAGGAATGGAGCTCCGAAGAGTTTGCGGCGCAGCTTGCCTCCTGGCAGTGCAGGGCTTCCAGCCTGGTTTTTGTCATTGCAGGCTCCCTTGGTCCGGGAGAAGCACTTCTTGCAAGAGCCAACGCCCGCTGGAAGCTCTCGGATCTGACGTTTACGCACCTGATGACACGAGTTCTGGTTCTGGAACAAATTTACCGCGGCTTCATGATTGACGCAGGCAGGGCCTATCACAAATAAAAGAACAGCGCGGCTTGCCGAACGCTGTCAGTAAAGGATTTCAACTATGGATCACAAATATTTTCAGCACTCCGATCTGGCAAAGGTGTACTGCGAGAAATGCAACGGCTGCGGAGACTGCTGCCACGGCATGACAGACACCATTCATCTGGATCCCTGGGACATTTACCAGCTCTCCTCCGGCCTCGGAAAGAGTTTTGAAGAGCTTCGCGCCGCAGGCATCCTTGCTCTTCACGAGGAGGAAGGCATGATTCTCCCGCACCTTCGGATGCAGGACGGAGAAAACGGCGCCTGTCCACTTCTGTCTTCCGACGGCCGCTGCTCCATTCATCCGTTCCGTCCGGGACTGTGCCGGCTGTTCCCGCTCGGCCGCGATTACGACGCAGATACCCGCACCTTCCGCTATTTTATCGTGGACAACGGCTGCGACATGCCCGGAAAAATAAAAGTCCGGATCAGCAAATGGCTCGGCATTGCGGAGCTTTCCGAATATGAGAAATATGTCTCCGAATGGCATTATTTCTGTAAGGATGTGAAGAGCTTCCTGGCATCCTCCGATGATACCGCCTTTGCGCAGCAGCTCAACCTGTTTATTCTGAAGGTCTTCTTCGTCACTCCCTACGTGATTCCGGAGGATGGCTCTTCGGATTTCTATTCCCTGTTTCGCATGCGGCTTACACAGGCGCGGACGGTTCTGTAACCCCGCCCTTTAACATTTTCTCTTCATACCGCTTGTATTTCTCAAAAGCTGACGGAATCGAATAGTGTTCTGTCAGCTCTTTGTGACTGACAAAATAAGTCTCATCCTCCTGAAGCTCCTCCAGCTCTTCCCCGGAGAGCTCCGGAATCCGAATCTCGTATCCCGTCATGTGCCATTCAATGTGAGAAAAAATATGCTTCGCTGCCGGCAGCTTTCGTATGAATTCCGGCTCCCTGCGCAGCTTCATTCCGGCAAGAGACATCTTCGCCTCTTCTTCGCTCAGATGCCCCGGCACATTCGGAAACTCCCACAGACCGGCAAGAAGTCCGTCGCCCGGTCTTCTGTGGATCGCCACAAGATTTCCCGCATGAATCAGAAATACGGTGAGGTCTTCCTGCTTTCTGGCTTTTTTCATAACAGCCGCCGGAAATTCTGTTTCACGGCCAGTCTGATGTGCCCGGCACCTTTCTGCCCACGGACACTCTGCGCAAAGAGGTACGCCGTTCGGAAGGCAAATCCCGGCTCCCAGATCCATCAGAGCCTGGTTGAAATCCCCGGGCCGTTTTACCGATGCAATCCGCTCCTCATAATAGGCAAGCGCCGCCTTTCTTGCTGCCGGAGCCTTGATATCCTCCCCGTATTCCGTCATCCTTGCGAAAACACGCAGCAGATTTCCGTCTACAGATACCTCCTGCTGCTGAAACGCAATGGATGCAATCGCCGCCGCAGAGTACGGCCCGATTCCCGGAAGCTTTACAAGCTCACTGGCAGAAGACGGCATTTCCCCGCCATATTCCTCCATGATCATCACGGCAGCCTTGTGAAGATTCCGTACTCGGGAATAATATCCGAGTCCTTCCCAAAGCTTCAGGTAAACCTCCTCCGGTGCCGCTGCAAGAGCTGCAATGTCCGGCAGCTGTTCCAGAAAACGAAGATAATAGGCTTTTCCTGCCTCTACCCGTGTCTGCTGAAGCATGATCTCAGAGAGCCAGACATGATACGGCGTAGGATCCTCCCGCCAGGGCAGGATTCTCCGTTTTGCCGCGTACCACGAAAGCAGCTCCTCCGTCTGTGTTTTATCTGCCGCCAGTTCCGATTCTGCCATTTCCTGCTTTCCCCGCTGCGGCAGCTCTGCCGCAGCCTT
>HF986587.1:35467-49378 GCA_000431495.1 Firmicutes bacterium CAG:791
CTGCCGCAGCCTTTCCTTATCTGCAGTAGAAAAATCTCTCTCCGGGAGCCATCACATGATACTTATGTCCGAAATGCTCCGTAAACATATAATCCGCAAGATGTGCCGGATTCTCTCCATTGTGCGGAAACAAGTCAAAATGCATCGGAATCAGAAGATCCGCTCCGATCTCATTCGCAACGTCTGCTGCTTCACGCGCATTCAGATTTCCGATAATATCTGCACGCTTTCGTTTCCAGTCACTCCCGTTAATCGGAAGGCAGGCAACATCAATTCCAAAGGGTCTCAGCTCCTCTGTCATCGCTTCCCACTCAATGGTATCTCCGGAATGATAGACCACAGCCTCCGGAAATTTCATCACATATCCAAGATTCTCATAGTCTCCGTTCTCATCACGGAAAAGATCCTCATGTGCCGCAGGCACCGGACAGATCGTAACCTCGCCCAGCCAGATCTCCTCCCCTGCTGCCGCACCGATCACTCTTTCCTTTTCAATTCCGCAGTCAAGAACTGCCTGTACACAGGGCCTTGGAACCACAAAAACCGTCTTCTCAGAGCTCTGCGCAATTCCCCGCAGCGTGTACGGATCCAGATGATCGCTGTGATTATGCGTGCACAGAACAACATCCAGAAAGTCTGCTTCTTCCGGCGCAAACGGCGGCGGAAAGCTCCGGGTGTCCGGCTCCGGCCGCCCCAGATACGGATCCACGGCCAGAACATGTTCCCCGTACTTCACTGTAATCCCCGCCTGTCCCAGATACCACAGCGCCAGCATATCCTGCGGCACTCTTGTCTTTCTCATTTCATCCTGCAGTGCCTCTCCGCTTTTGTACCAGCCTCTCTCCTCCATCACGACTCCTCCTGATTTCTATCGCTTGTTTTCCTCTTCTCCCTTACAATTCCAAAGCCCGACCCTTTTCTCCGGTTATCCTTCCGCATAAACAAACCGGTCATTTTCCTCCAGCTCCGGAATCACCTCTTGTTCATACTGCTCCATCAGCGTTCTGGTTGCCGCGAAGGTATCCTCCAGATTCTCTGTCGTCACTTCGCTGCTGCCGACAGCCATCGCCTCGCACATGGTACGATTGACCTCCGGATCAAAATGCACGGTATCCATATACCGGTTTAAATCCGTCACGATTTCCTCTTTATTCTGAAAATCGAAGAACCGCACGTTATCATATTCCAACAGTCTCCCTGCAGCCTGCTGCTCATCATACAGATAGACCTCCTTCAGCCCGTTTCTTGCTGCATCGTCCCACCAGATCATGGAATACGGCGGCAGAAAAAAATAGAACTCAGTGTCCGGATGTTCTTCCACAACCCGGCACAAAAGCGCCAGATTGTCCTCCAGCTCTTTCTTCTTCGCATCTCCCGGAAGAGGCACTGCTTCCTCTTTGACACGATAATAGTGGGTCAGCACGCCGTTCTCGGAAAAGTCCTTTCCCTCCGCCCAGTTGTAGGACAGATTCTCGTTATATTCAACCGAAAGCGACTGGGCCAGCTCATACGGAATTTTCTCCAGCAAAACCGTTTTGTTCAGAAGATATTTCACATCATTGAACGGGTTCCTGTCATAAAGATACATGGGACAGCCGGAGGCTTCAAAGGTTGTCTGTGCCTCCTGCGTCAGGGATGCAGGGTCGAGGTTGAAGAACACACGGCAGATTTTCTCTTCCTTCTGCTCCCTGGAATCAAACGCGAGATTCAGGTACCAGACAAGATCCGCAATGCCGCCATAGCTTCGGACTGCCTTGATTGTGGTTCCTCCAAAGGCTTCATCAAACCAGCGATTGTCATTGTTTTCCACGACAGAGGACCCGACCAGCACGCTGTCATAATCAAAATGACGCAGGCTTCCCGGCACCTGATATTCCTTTTCATTCAGAACCGCCTTCAGGCCAAACCACGGCTTATGATAGTGATAAAACGGATCCAGCAGATATACAGTCAGCATGCAGATGGCCGCCAATGCTGCCGCCGTCCCTGCCAGCGCCTTCAGATATGGATTCTCTTTGCTTTTGATTTTATGTTTCCGCATTGTACTTTCTTTCCGAACCTCAGAATTTAAAATACAGGTACGTGGAGACTCCTGACATGGAGCATAGGCACCAGATCAGAAGAATTCCGGCAAGCACGGCATTTCTGCGATTCAGCTGCATGGACTCCGCAAGCTTTACGGCCGTTCTTCTCCCATGAAGCAAAACCGCAGATACGGCAAGCACAAGCAGAAGCTCCGCAAACAGAATCAGATTTTTCGCAGAAGGCAGCATCGCCCCTGCCGCCTTATTCAGAAGCCAGAATTCCGGCACCTCCAGCTTTGCCGCCATGCGGTACAGCCACCCCGGCCACATCGGCCGGAACAGGTTCTTCAGAACGGCCAGACTATACACCGGGGAAGGTGCTCCGAAGAACACCAGTGTTACAAGAAACAGCGCAAAATTTCCCAGCCGCCTCAGCTCTCTTCCAAGACCTGTCCGGACGGTATTTTCCACAGCTTTGGAGCCAGCCTTCTGCTCCTTCCTGCGACTCTGCTCCCTCTTCCTCAGGAGATTTCCGGCAACCACAAGCACTCCGGAGAGCAGGCCCCAGATCAGATAATTCCAGCCAAGACCATGCCAGAAGCCAGACAGCACAAAGACCGCGAGCACATTGAGGCAGGTCCGGAGCGTCCCCCTCCTGCTTCCGCCGAGCGGAATGTACACATATTTTGTAAAAAATCGCGTCAGCGTCATATGCCAGCGCTTCCAGAATTCCGGGAAAGACTCTGCCTGAAACGGCGCATCGAAGTTCAGCGGAAGATTGATGTTCAGCATCCATGAAATTCCCATCGCCATGTCACAGAAGCCGGAGAAATCAAAATACAGCTGCAGCGCGTAACAGGTCATCGTCAGAAGCACGGACAAGGTATCCAGATAATACGCGCTCTGTATTCCGAAAACCGCCGGACCGGCCAGCACATCCGCAATCAGAAGCTTCTTCCCGAGACCGAAGGTAAACAGAAGGATTCCGCGCGACAGCTGTTCCGCGGAGAAAACTCTGTTGGCCGGATCCCGAAGCTGCGACATGACTTCCTCATAGCAGGTAATCGGACCCTCAACAATTTTTGGAAAATAGGTAATATACAGCAGATACCGGCGAAAACCATCGTTTTTCACCTCTCCCCGAAAGCTGTCAATCAGATAGGAGATCTGGCTGAAGGTATAAAAGGAAAAGCCAACCGGAAGACCGATTGCAAGGAGGCTGCGCACCATGGTCCCTGCAAGCTCCGGTTCGCCCATCTCCGGCGTGACATATTTGAACCAGGAGAGCAATGCCAGATTCAGAAGAATTCCTGCCGCAAGAAGTCCCTTTTTGCCCTGAACAATTCGCCCGAAGCCATAATTGAGGGCAACGCTCACCGCAAGCACCGCGAGGTACCATGGGCTGAAGCTCCCGTAAAACCACAGGCTCATCCCAATCAGAAACCACTCGGAAAGGGTCATGCTCTTCCGGTTTAACAGAAACCAGCCGGACACGGTCAGCGGAAGAAATATCAGAATAAAAAAGAATGAGTTGAATATCATCGCAGGTATTTTAGCCTTGCTCCCAGGAGAGATGGTGCAGGCTGCCTTTCTGTGACAGGTTTTCAAATCCGTTCTGACGAAGTGCCTCATACAGAACAATGGCGACAGAATTGGATAAATTTAAGGAGCGGATGTCTCCCCACATCGGAATCCGCACACATGCCTTCGGATGACGAACCAAAATCTCCTCCGGGATCCCGGCAGATTCCTTGCCGAACATGATATAGTCATCCGGGCCATAGGACACATCCGAATAGCACTGCTGCGCCTTGGTCGTCGCAAACCACAGATGTGGTCTCCGGGCAGCCGTTGTCTCCTGCTCCTCTCCGGCAAAAACAATTTCCGGGTGCTTCTGCAGAAAATCTTCATAATCCAGATACCGGTGAAGCGATAGCTTGTCCCAGTAATCCATCCCTGCTCTTTTGACATATTTATCATTCAGAACAAAGCCCAGCGGCTCAATCAGATGAAGCGGAGAATCCGTCGCCACGCAGCTTCTTCCGATCGCTCCGGTATTAAACGGAATTTCCGGCTCATGCAGTACAATCTGTATCATTCAAGTCTCCCATTACAAAGTGCATCAGAACGCCTGATGACGGACCACTGCATATTCATCGCCGTTCACCCAGTAGGGGCAGCGCTGATGCGGATGGCCTCCGCGTTCTTCCAGCATCATTCTTGCATAGTCATCCTCGTCCACATCCGCGATGCAGACATAATCCTGCTCGTCTTCATCCCATTCCAGGTTGTTGCAGGTATCACAGTCAGACATAATCTTTACCTTCCTCCCAAATGCTTCTTATTCCAGTGGCGGTAAAACGGGACCTCAAACGCGAGCATCACCGCCCATCCCACAAGATAGGACCAGGGGATTGCCTCCATTCCCATGTGGAACACAAACACCATCGGAACAGCTGCCGCCACACGTGCTCCCATATTCAGCATGCTGCTGACAAGCGTCACCTTCAGGTCTCCGATTCCCCGGAAATATCCCTGCAGACCATTGGTGATCCCGGGAAGAATGTACATAAACGCAATCAGATGCAGATACACCACGCCGATCCGGACAACCTCCGGATCCTGCGTAAACAGCTTCATCATCGGCTCTGCCAGGAAATAAAAAACAATTCCCGCAAGAACACCGTAAACAATTTCCAGCATCATTCCGTAATGAAACGTGCGATATACCCGTTTATGCTCTCCTGCGCCCTCATTCTGGGCCATCACACTGGTCATGGCATGTGCGATGTTCTGCTCAATAACTATGGCATAGTCATCCGTCCGGTTCACCGCACTGAACGCAGCGGTCGATGCAACTCCCATCGTATTGACGATGGTCTGGATCCCCAGCTTTCCGACCTGAACCGCACATTGCTGCATGGCACTGACAAAGCCATACTGAAGCGTCAGCTTCAGCAGACTTGCGTCAAAGACAAGCCACCGCTTCCCGAGCTGCAGCAATGGGATTTTTTTCTGAATATACAGGAAACAGAGTAGTCCGGACAAGCCTTCCGAAAGAACCGTTGCGACCGCACAGCCTACAATTCCCCAGTGCAGAACGATTACAAAGAACAGATCTCCCACGATGTTCAATCCCGCGCTGAGTGCCAGAAACAGAAGAGGTGACCTGGCATCTCCCAGGGCGCGCAGCGTTCCTGCAAAATAGTTGTAAACAAAGTTAAACAAAAGGCCGAAGGCCGCAATCCGAAGGTAGAGAACCGCCTCCTCCAGAATGGCCGCATCAACCTGGAGCAGCGCAAGCACCTCCGGGGCAAAGCAGAATGTCGCCATCGACATCAGCAGCGAGAACAGGATGCCGGAAATCATTCCCGTCGAAACCTGCCTCTGAAGCCTTTCGTACTGTTTCGATCCGAACATCATTCCAATCAGGATGCCGGTTCCAAGGCAGATGCCCTGTTCAAAAAGAATAATCAGGGTCACGAGCGGATTGCTGGTCCCCACTGCTGCCAGTGCCCCTGCTCCGACAAAACGGCCGACAATGATGCTGTCGGCCGCGTTGTATGTCAGCTGTAACAGATTTCCCAGTACCAGCGGAATCGTGAATTTAACCAGAATAGGAAGAAGGTTTCCCTTCGTCATATCATGTGTCATATATTTGTACTTTCCTGCTGTTTATCCGTCTGCCGACTGCTCACATTTTAAAGCGGTATCCCACGCCCCAGATGGTCTCGATGTACTGCGGATTTGAGGTATCGTATTCAATTTTCTCACGGATCTTTTTGATGTGCACCGTTACCGTCGCAATGTCTCCGACGCTGTCCATGTTCCAGACCTTGCGGAACAGCTCTTCCTTGGTAAACACATGATTCGGATTCTCCGCAAGGAAGGTCAGAAGATCGAATTCCTTCGTGGTAAACTGCTTCTCCTGTCCGTCTACCCAGACACGTCTGGCCGTTTTGTCAATTTTCAGACCACGGATTTCAATAATGTCATTTTCCGGCCGGCCCGCTCCGACAAGGCGCTCATACTGGGCAAGATGTGCCTTTACCCTGGCAACCAGCTCGCTGGGACTGAACGGCTTCGTCATGTAATCATCCGCCCCGAGGCCAAGACCGCGAATCTTATCAATATCATCCTTCTTGGCAGATACCATCAGGATCGGAACGTTTTTCTGCTCGCGCACCCGGCGGCACACCTCAAAGCCATCGGTTCCCGGAAGCATCAGATCCAGAATGATGATGTCAAAATCCTCCTCCAGTGCAGCCTTCAGCCCGGTATCTCCGCGATTCTCAACCGTGACCTCAAACCCCGACAGCTCCAGATAATCCTTCTCCAGATCTGCAATAGACTCTTCGTCTTCAATAATCAATACTCTGCTCATAGGTTTCGTCTCTTCTTTCCTTGCTGCTCTTTCCCTGCTGATCGTTAATGCTGCGGCTCTGTCACGGTTTCATCCACCGGCCGACTCTCCCGATACTTGCGGAACACCATATGCATACAGGTTCCGACATGCTCTCTGGCCGTTGCCCAGATGTACCCGCCGTGATCCTCCACGATCTTCTTTACAATGGAAAGTCCGATGCCGTTCCCGCCCGTCGCCGAATTGCGTGAGCTGTCTGCCCGGTAAAACCGGTCAAAAATATTCGGAAGATCCTTCGGTGCAATTCCGCGCCCGTTGTCCTCAATTTCAATCCGCACGCTGTCCTGCTCGTCCAGAAGACGTATGTCAATTCTTCCGTGCGGCTTATCCATATATTTTACACTGTTGCCGACGATATTGTTGATGACCCGCTTGAACTGCTCCGGATCCGCAATGATCTCGGTATCTCTGGAAAGAAGATTGGAGTAATTCAGCTCAATATTTCGGGATTCCAGATCCATCCCGATCTCTTCCACGCAGTCTCCGAAATAATCGGACAGATTGATTCTCCGGAAATTATACGGGATCTTATCGTTATCGATTTTGGAATAGATGGTGAGCTCGTTGATCAGCTTCACCATGTCGTTGACCTTGTTATAAATGGTCCGAAGGTACTTCTCCTGCTTCTCAGGCGTGTTCGCGACTCCGTCCAGAAGTCCCTCCACATACCCCTTGATGGATGTAATCGGCGTCTTCAGATCATGAGAAATGTTGCTGATGAGCTCCCGGTCGTGCTTATCGTTCTGCAGCTTCTCATCCGCAGACTCCTTCAGCCGCAGACGCATATCCTCATAGCCCTGATACAGCTCTCCGATTTCTCCCTTTTCTTCCGTTGTCAGCCTGTAATCCAGATTTCCGTCCCGAATACGGCTCATTGCGGTCTTCAGCTGATTGATCGGATCCAGGATACTGGATTTGATCCAGCTGATCATCAGGAGCGCAGTTACCACCAGAATAACCACAACCATCACTCCAAGTGTTATGATGACACGCTTCGGAACCATGGCCGCGTCTCTCGGAAGGACTCTCCGGATGACCTCGAAGCCTGCAATGGTCAAGATCAGCGGGAGGAGACTCACAATGGAAAACGCGATGATCAGTTTTCTTCGAAATGACATAAAAAGCCTCCGTTTCTGCATGGATTATAACATAGGAGATCCGGCGACATTGTGATAAACTGTTACCATATGAAAAATTCCGGAATCCTCAAATACATAATACGCATCGCCTTGTTTCTGCTGCTTGCCGGCTTTTGTCTCCATCACGCGGAACGAATTTTCATGGGCAAAGACGCAGAAGAGCTCTCTCCCTACTACTACGACTATCCGGACAACACCTTTGACGTTCTGTTTCTGGGCTCCTCTGTCTCCAAAAACGGCGTGCAGCCTGTCCAGCTCTGGAAGAGCAATGGAATTGCTTCCTACAATCTTTCCAACGGAAATCAGTCCCTCGCCTGCAGCTATTATCTGATGAAGGATGCCATTCGCAAGGATCATCCGAAACTGATTGTTCTGGATACCACCTATGCAGAAGAGCTGTATGAGCTGCGCAGCGAAGTCTTTCTTCACTATCTGACGGACCAGATGCCCATCACCGACCGCTATCGCTATGAGATGATTCAGGCACTGATCCCCAGGGAAGACCGGACCGAATTTTATTTCCCGCTCTACTCCTATCACTCCCGCTGGAAGGAACTGACTGCATCGGATTTTGAGAACGGAACCTATCAGAAGGACACTCTGGGCTCTGTCATGTATGCAAGTACGCTTCCCCTGGATACTCCTGTGGCTGCAAGATACGATGTGGAAGCCACGCTGAGCGATCCGTCCCGGGAATATCTGCAGAAAATCATGGATCTTTGCCGGGAAGAAGACGTATCTCTTCTTCTGATGTGCTGCCCCAATTCGTATGCATACGGAGATGTCTCTCCGGACGTCTACAACGCACGGCCCAAAATCCAGCAGCAGGTTGCAGAGCTGGCTGCCGCAAATGACGTTCCGTTTCTTAATTTCATTGAGGATGCCTCTCCTCTTGGTCTGAAGGACATTGAGGATTTCAAGGATGGCCCGCATCTTAATATCTTCGGCGCGGAGAAGCTGACCGCTTATCTTGGCAACTATATCCGGGATCACTATGACATTCCGGACCGCTCCTCTGACAACGCCTTTGCTTCGAAAATGGACCGGCTTTCGATCCGCTATGAGGATGTGAAGCGATCCCAGACCATCACCACCGTTTCCCGCGCAGATACGGCACTGAAGGTGCTTACGGATTACCGGGATGACCAGGATCTGATGTACGTGATCTGGGGAGAAGACTTCATTCCGTCCTCGATTTCTCCGGTTCTTGCCAATGGCTTTCAGGCACTCGGACTTTCGCCGGACCTTTCAACGGATTCATATTCCGATTATTACGCCGTTCTCGACGCCGGGAGCATCCAGACAGAAGCTCAGTCCGAGACCGACTGGGATCATCCTCTCTTATACAAAGATTCCTTTGGCAGCATGCGGCTTCAGCTCACCTATGATTCCGAAGGACAGGATAAAATGGTGATTAACGGCACGAACTGTGCCACGGAACAGGCTGGACTTCGCATTGCCGTATACAATAAAAACACAAGGCGTTTACTCGACTGCATTTCATTCAGCTATGACGGAAACACCGTGACTCACTTAAAGGAGGCCGGAAACTGATATGCTAAGCGAATTGGAATACCCATTTGACGCAGAGCTCATTCTGCAGAAAAAGAAATCTCTCCGCCGCAGACTGCTGGACGACAAAAGCTCACGCATCACCAAGAAAATAGCAATTCTCGGCGGCTCCACAACCAATGATATCAAAAAAGTTCTGGAGCTTTTCCTTTTAAACAAGGGAATTGCACCTGTTTTCTATGAGTGCGAATATGCGCAATACTGGCAGGACGTGATGTTTGATAATCCGGAGCTCGTTTCCTTCGCACCCGATCTGATTTATATCCACACCTCCACCCGGAACATCCATGAATTCCCGACCGTGCGCTGCAGCGAGGACGACATCGAGTCCATGCTTCTTTCCGCCTATCGCCCCTATGAACAGATGTGGGACAAAATCGCGGCGTCCTTTCACTGCCCTGTGATCCAGAACAATTTTGAACAGCCCTTTTACCGCCTTCTCGGGAATAAGGATGTCTCCGATTCCCACGGGAAACTGAACTTCGTGTCGAGGCTGAATGATCTGTTTTACCGTTATGCGCAAACCCATGACAATTTCTTCATTCAGGATATCAACTATCTTGCTTCCTGTTACGGTTTAACCAAATGGGCAGATCCCTATTACTGGCATATGTACAAGTATGCGCTGGCAGTTCCTGCCATTCCGGAGCTTGCTTATAATCTTTCCAATATCATTGGCTCTGTTTACGGACGGAACAAAAAGGCGCTGGTTCTTGATCTCGACAACACTCTTTGGGGAGGCATTGTCGGAGATGACGGCCCGGAGAACATCGAAATCGGACAGGAAACACCCACTGCGCAGCTTTACAGCGAGTTTCAGCACTATGTGAAGGAGCACACCGATCTGGGCGTACTGCTGAGCATTGATTCGAAAAACGACGAGGAAAATGCTATCGCCGGCTTAAACCGCCCCGACAGTGTTCTTCATCCGGATGATTTTCTTGTCATCAAGGCAAACTGGGAGCCAAAGGACCGCAATCTCGTTGAAATTGCTTCGCAGATCAACATCGGTACGGACAGTCTTGTTTTTGTGGACGACAATCCTGCAGAACGGCATATTGTGAAGAGTCAGGTGCCCGAAGCCGCTGTTCCTGAGATGACGGTACCGGAGCACTATATTACCGATCTGGACCGCGCAGGCTACTTCGAGGTCACTGCACTCTCACGGGATGATCTCAGCCGCAATGAGATGTATAAGGCCAATCTGAAGCGTCAGAATCAGGAAGCATCCTTCACGGATTACCACGACTACCTTCTTTCTCTGAAGATGAAGGCGGAGATTCTTCCATTTTCTCCCATGTATATGGCCCGCATTGCCCAGCTGACAAACAAGAGCAATCAGTTCAATCTGACCACTCTTCGCTGCTCGCAGGCTGATATTGAGCAATACGCTTCCGATTCTTCCTATATTACGTTATACGGAAAGTTGGAGGATTGCTTCGGCGACAACGGTGTTGTCAGTGTTGTGTTCGGTCATGTGGATGCTGCGGATTCCGCACGGTTCCACATCGATCTCTGGCTCATGAGCTGCCGGGTTCTGAAGCGGAACATGGAATTTGCCATGATGGATTCTCTAGCAGCCGCCTGCCAAAAACGCGGCATCCGGACCATCCGCGGCTATTACTATCCCACCGCCAAGAACAAAATGGTAAAGGATTTCTATTCTCTTCAGGGCTTCTCCCGGATTTCCGAGGATCCGGATGGAAATTCGGTCTGGGAGTTTTCCCTGGAAGGGGGCTATACTCAGAAGAACGACGTCATCCAGGTAAATCCTGATTAGCAGGCTCTTATACATCTGCATGACGATTTCACATTTTTTATATGAAGGAGAATTACCATGACAAGAGAAGAAGTATTTGACAAGCTTACCGAAGTATTCCGCACGGTTTTCGACGATGATTCCATTACTCTGAGCGACGGCACAACCTCTGCGGACATCGAAGACTGGGATTCCCTGGAGCACATTGACCTCATTGTCTCCGTCGAGAAAGCCTTCGGCATGAAATTCAGTATGTCGGAAACCACCGGAATGAAAAATGTCGGTGAAATGGCAGATATTATTCTGTCCCGCATCTGACAGATTTCCTGAAGGATGATTTCACAGCAGTCTTATCAAGAGGAAAACTATGGCTCTGATTTCCGGTGAATTTCTGGCTTTCTGCCTGCTTCTGACAATTGTATATTATCTGGTTCCGGGCAGATTCCAGAACGCTCTGCTCCTTGCGGCAAATGTTATTTTTCTTCTTCCGCTCGGGAGCTTTCCGATTGCTCTGGGCTTCCTTACTGCATCCATTGTAAGCGTCTATGCAGCAGCACGCTTCATCGGTCTTCATCGAGGTTCTTCTTCCGCCAAATGTATTTATATCCTGACGGTTCTCCTGAATCTCGGCTTCCTGTTTGCATTTAAGTATCTTCCGTGTTCGCAGAATGTTCTGTCCGCACTTCATATTCCTGTTTCTGTACCGGATTTGTCTGCCGTCGCTCCTCTCGGAATTTCCTTCTACACACTGCAGCTGCTCGGTTACCTCATCAGCGTCAATGACGGAGGTCTGGAGCCGGAGCGCAGCTTTCTTCGTTTTGCAGTATTCGGCAGCTTCTTCCCGCAGATTACCTCCGGGCCGATCAGCCGCTACGAGGCGCTTGCTCCTCAGTTCTCCTCCAGACGATCCTTTTCTTATGAGAATCTGACACGCGGCTCTCAGCGAATCCTATGGGGCTTTTTCAAAAAGCTCGTCATCTCCGAACGCGCCGCTGTTCCGGTGAATACCATTTTCGGTAATTACGGCCTTTATAACGGATTTTATATTCCTGTTGCCGCGATCCTGTTTGCATTTCAGCTCTATTGTGACTTCTCAGGATGCATGGACATTGTAATCGGTATGGCTGAGGTCCTCGGTATTACACTGCCGGATAATTTTACGTCTCCGTTCTTTTCCCGCTCCATGACGGAATTCTGGAGACGGTGGCACATTACTCTTGGAACCTGGTGCAAGGACTATGTCTTCTATCCGATTCAGAAGTCGGAGCTGTTCTATCGGATCCGTGAGAAATCCATTCGTCGTTTCGGCCGTAAAAAAGGCAAAAAAGTCCCCATGTATCTGGCCATGTTCCTCATGTGGTTTGTCGTTGGCTTCTGGCACGGCGGCTTTCTCAAATACATCATCGGCTCCGGCCTTTTGCACTTCTGCTACATATTCCTGGAGCAGGAGGGCGCCCCTTTATGGAACCGGATCAACCGGTTTCTTCATATTCAAACTGAATCCGCAGGACACATTGCTTTTCAGCGGGTTCGTACCTTTCTTCTTGTCTGCAGCGGCTTTATTTTCTTCCGTGCAGACAGCTTCGCCACCGCGCTTCACATGTATCGCGCTATCGGAACCTGGAATTTATCCGTCTTTTCCATGACCGGATTCACCACGCTCGGTCTGGATCTCTACGATATTCTTGTTCTGATCCTTTCTCTTCTGCTGATGTTCTATGTGGAATCTCTTCAGCAGAAGGGCTCCGTGCGTTCCATGGCGGCGCAGCAGAGCCTTCCCCTGCGCTGGCTGCTGTATCTGGGGCTCTTTTTCATCGTAATTATTCTCGGCGAATATGGATCCGGCTTTCAGGCGGAATCCTTTATATACGCAAACTTCTAAAATTATTTTGTAAATTATTATCAAAGGAGATCTAACAGAATGAAAATCGGAATTATCGGTGCCATGGATGTTGAAGTGGCATCCTTGAAGGAAAAGATGGTCATTTCAAGAACGGAAACCTACGCAAACATGACCTTCTGTGAGGGAACTCTCGGAAAAACTTCCGTAGTGATTGTTAAGAGCGGTATCTGCAAGGTAAATGCTGCGATGTGTGTGCAGCTCCTTGTCGATCATTTCGAAGTCACTCATATCATAAATACCGGCGTTGCCGGTTCGTTGGACAATGCGATTAATATCGGCGATATCGTTGTGTCCACCGATGCACAGTATCACGACGTAAATGCCACCGTATTTGGCTATCAGAAGGGGGAAGTCCCTCAGATGGGCATAGTAGCGTTCCCGGCTGATCCAAGCCTCCGTGCCGCTGCTGTGCGTGCTGTAGGGCATGCTGCTCCGGACGTTGCTGTCTTTGAAGGCCAGGTTCTCTCCGGTGACCAGTTCATCTCTACAAGAGCCAGAAAAGAAGAGCTCATGCGTGATTTCCATGGCAAGTGCACCGAAATGGAGGGCGCTGCCATTGCCCAGGCATCTTATGCCAATAAAATCCCGTATGTTATCATTCGTGCCATTTCAGACAAGGCAGATGAAAGCGTTGAAGAATCCTACGATGCCTTCGAAGCCAAAGCTGCTGTTCACTGCGCAAATATTGTGGAGTATATGGTAAGCCATATGTAAAACTCGTATGTAAGCGAAATACCGGCTCTTCTTTGGGATCTGATTCGATCACATAGAAGAGCCGGTATTTTTATACTTGTCAGAGCATGAAAAAATGCCTAGAGCCGGAATCGAACCAGCGACACGAGGATTTTCAGTCCTCTGCTCTACCAACTGAGCTATCTAGGCATGTAATCAAACTTATGAAATTAAGTAGCGGGGATAGGATTTGAACCTATGACCTTCGGGTTATGAGCCCGACGAGCTTCCAGACTGCTCCACCCCGCGTCATTGCAATGGAGCAAAAGTCCACTGTGATTGGTGTTACAAGTGGATGGAGGTGGATTCGAACCACCGAAGCAAATATGCAGCAGATTTACAGTCTGTCCCCTTTGGCC
>HF986588.1:0-21102 GCA_000431495.1 Firmicutes bacterium CAG:791
TTAATATTTTATCTATGTAAAGAACCCGACAAATTCCAGTTTTGCGAGGAGAACACAGTGTACGCACAGGCAGCGATAAAACCGAATACCTTACTCCGTAACGGTGCATACGGCATCGTTATGAGGGGTGTGCACAAATGCACCTGTGCGGGTGCATCGTTAAGGGGTAGATATTCCGCTCCGTTATGTTGTATCAAATTAGACACGGCAACAGAGGCCGACGATGGCGACGGTGGTTTTCTCCGGAATCTCGTCAACGACACATCTTGCAGAATGGGCTTGCTGTCGTAGGAGAAGTTTACATGAGACAGAACAATGTCCTCCCGCTCCGGCGACAGCTCCTCCCCGTCAATATCCATGGGCTCTACACGCAGAATTGTGTTTGCCTTGTCCACGCCGATGTCGCAGCTAAGGACTATGGAAATTGATACTTATTTCTGGAGAACCAAGGCAGCTGCGGAGTTGGATTTCGTGACTGATTATGAAGGCGTTCTTCTGCCAATCGAAGTGGTCGATCCCACTGTACGTTTTGTGGTGCCTGAAAAGCTATCTCTACCATGAGATGGACTGGTGATTACAGAAACAGAACAAGCCCCTCCGGGAGATCCCGGAGGGGCTTGCTTTATTCAAACTCTAATGGCAGTCAGTCAGAAATTTCTGAAAAGAATCACCAATCAGAACTTGCCCTGCTCTGCAGCCAGTGCGATGGAAACCGCGGTGGAAACCGTTGCGCCAACCATCGGGTTGTTGCCCATTCCGATCAGACCCATCATTTCTACGTGAGCCGGAACAGAAGAGGAGCCTGCGAACTGAGCATCGCTGTGCATACGGCCAAGGGTATCCGTGAAGCCATAGGAAGCAGGACCTGCTGCCATGTTGTCCGGATGAAGGGTACGGCCGGTGCCGCCGCCGGAAGCAACGGAGAAGTACTTCTTGCCGGCTTCGAGTCTTTCCTTCTTGTAGGTGCCTGCAACCGGGTGCTGGAAACGAGTCGGGTTGGTGGAGTTACCGGTGATGGAGATATCAACATTCTCCTTCCACATGATGGCAACGCCTTCCTGTACATCGTCAGCGCCGTAGCAGCGAACCTTTGCGCGCGGGCTGGAAGGATCCTTGGAGTAGCAGGTCTCGGAGAGAACCTTCAGCTCGCCGGTGAAGTAGTCAAACTCAGTCTCAACATAGGTGAAGCCGTTGATACGGGAGATGATCTTGGCTGCATCCTTGCCAAGGCCGTTCAGGATAACACGAAGCGGCTTCGTGCGAACCTTGTTTGCCTTGTCTGCGATACCGATTGCACCCTCAGCGGCTGCGAAGGACTCGTGGCCGGCCAGGAATGCGAAGCACTCGGTGTTCTCTTCCAGAAGCATCTTGCCAAGGTTGCCATGGCCAAGACCTACCTTACGGCGGTCAGCAACGGAACCGGGGATGCAGAAGGACTGAAGGCCCTCGCCGATTGCAGCAGCAGCCTCATCCGCCTTGCGGCAGTTCTTCTTGATGGCGATGGCAGCGCCTACGGTGTATGCCCACTTCGCGTTCTCGAAGCAGATCGGCTGAATGCCCTCTACCAGATGATAAACGTCCAGACCAGCAGCCTCTGTGATGGTCTTGCATTCCTCAACGGAGGAAATACCATACTTGCTCAGGGTGGCAAGAATCTGGGGCTCTCTTCTCTCATAAGATTCAAATAATGCCATTTCTTTCTCCTCCTTCTGAATTACTGTTTTCTCGGATCGATGAACTTCGCAGCATCAGCAACACGGCCGTACTTGCCGGAAGCCTTCTCCAGAGCGGTAGCTGCATCGTCGCCGGCCTTGATGAAGTCCATCATCTTGCCGAAGTTTACGAACTTGTAGCCGATGATCTCATCGTTCTCGTCCAGAGCAAGGTCAGTGATGTAGCCGTCGGTCAGCTCAAGGTAACGAGGTCCCTTCTCCAGAGTGCCGTAGGTTGTGCCGACCATGGAGCGGGTTCCCTTGCCGAGGTCCTCAAGACCTGCACCGATCTGCAGTCCATCCTCAGAGAATGCGCTCTGGGAACGGCCGTAAACGATCTGAAGGAACAGCTCTCTCATTGCAGTGTTGATGGCATCGCAGACAAGGTCTGTGTTCAGAGCCTCCAGAACAGTAAGTCCGGGAAGAATCTCAGCTGCCATAGCTGCAGAATGGGTCATTCCGGAGCAGCCGATGGTCTCAACCAGAGCTTCCTGAATGATGCCGTCCTTGACGTTCAGAGACAGCTTGCAGGCACCCTGCTGAGGAGCGCACCAGCCGACGCCGTGTGTGTAGCCGGAGATGTCCTTGATATCTCTGGACTTCACCCATTTCGCCTCTTCCGGGATCGGAGCTGCGCCATGGTGTACGCCCTGGTGTACGACGCACATGTTCTTTACTTCCTGTGAGTAAACCATAAATGTTCTCCTTCCTTAATGGATCTATCTATGCCGATATTGTTATAAAAGTAACGTTCAGCCTTTAGAATTATACGGCCTATGATAATGGTTAGACAATGCTAACAGGCATTCCGGCGTCAATCACAAGGGAGATATGGCTTATGCAGTTTCAGAGTGATATGATCGGGATAAGAAGTGGCATATTAATGTCCGGGGGAGGATGCGAAATGGGAGATCAAACTGCGGCAGACTGTACAAGAACGAGCTCTGTGAAGACAAAAGCCAGAGATATGACAAAGGGGCCGATTATGCGGCAGCTGATTCTGTTTGCACTTCCGCTTTTCTTCGGAAACGTGTTCCAGCAGTTCTACAGTACGGTGGACAGCGTCGTGGTGGGAAATTTTGTCAGTGCGGACGCGCTGGCAGCCGTGACCATGACGGGCTCGGCGGTCAATACGCTGGTGGGACTCTTTATGGGAATGTCAACCGGAGCCAGCGTGGTGATTTCGCATTGCTTTGGAAGAAGGGACCGTGCAGGTCTTCGCAAGGCGGTGCACACCGCTCTTTTTGCGACCTTTCTCCTTGGTCTGTTCATGATGGTGGTGGGAGTCGGCATCACGCCGACGCTTCTTCGCTTCATGCAGACGCCGGAGAGCATTGTGCCGCTTGCTTCGGTTTATCTGAGAATTTACTTCCTTGGAATCGAAGGCCTGATGTTCTACAACATGACCTCCGCAATTCTCCGTGCGGTCGGAGATTCGAAGAGGCCTCTCCTGTTCCTGGTTATCACAAGCCTTCTGAATGTTGTGCTGGATCTCTTGTTCGTCCTGTATTTTCAGCTTGGCGTTGCCGGGGTTGCCTGTGCGACGATTCTGTCGCAGTTCGTATCGGCATTTCTGGGGTTGTTTGTGTTATCCCGGAGCAGGGAGGACTATGGAATTTCTTTCCGGGAAATGCGAATTGACCGATGCTCCCTTTGGAAAATCATCCGGATCGGTCTGCCCGCCGGACTTCAGATGGCGATTATTTCGTTTTCGAATGTGTTCGTGCAGGGCTATATCAACAGCTTCGGGAATGCCAGCGCTTCGGGCTGGGGGGCATACGGACGCGTGGATGCCTTTGTCATGCTTCCGCTTCAGAGCATTGCGCTTGGCGTGACTACCTTCACCGGACAGAATGCCGGTGCCGGCAACGTACAGAGAATCAAGGAGGGCGTGCGCACGTCCATCCGGCTTGCATTTATTCTGACGTATGCGATCTGCATTGCAGAATTCATTGCAGCACCGCAGATTGTGGCACTGTTCAATCAGGATCCGGAGGTTCTGAGATACGGAACGCTCTTCATACGCTGCAACTGCCTGTTTGACGGGCTCTGCGCTTCCAATCAGATTCATGCCTGTGTTCTTCGTGGTATCGGTCAGTCGAAGACGCCGATGATCATTATGCTGTTCTCTTTTGTGATTTTCCGTCAGATTTATCTGTATGTGATTTCGCACGCCTTCCATTCGGAGGCCTTGATTGCACTGGGATATCCGGCCGGATGGCTTGTATGCTCCCTGATTATGGCGATTTATTTCCGCAGAAGCGGCTGGGAGAAGCAGATCGAAGCAGGAAGGCTTTGATTCTGAAAAAATGAATAAGGACAGTATATTAAGCAGATATATACAAAACGGACGCACAATTAACACGATAATTGTGCGTCTTTTACATGAAACTCTTTTATTCGCCAACCCGGTTTGATACAATAAAGGTAATATTATTTTATCCTTATCGGGGAGGTAATTCATATGAGCAAGAACGAAATGCTGGCGATGATTCTGGCCGGCGGACGCGGCAGCCGTCTGAAGGACCTGACGAACAAGGTCGCGAAGCCGGCGGTTTCTTTTGGCGGCAAGTACAGGATTGTGGATTTTCCGCTTTCCAACTGTGCAAACAGCGGCATTGACGTGGTCGGCGTTCTGACGCAGTACGAGTCGGTTTTACTGAATTCCTATGTAGCAGGTGGCAAGAACTGGGGCCTTGATACTCGTGACGGCGGTGTCTATGTACTGCCTCCCCGCGAAAAGGCAGATGCCAATCTGAACGTTTACCGCGGAACGGCAGATGCCATTACGCAGAATATTGACTTCATCGATCAGTATGATCCGGATTATATTCTGATCCTCTCCGGCGACCATATTTATAAGATGAACTACGACGAGATGCTTTCGTTCCACAAGCAGAACAAGGCAGATGCGACCATTGCGGTGATTGGGGTTCCGATGAAGGAGGCCAGCCGCTTCGGTATCATGAATACCGATGGAAACGGTCACATCACAGAGTTTGAGGAGAAGCCGGAGCACCCGAAGTCCAATCTGGCTTCCATGGGAATCTATATTTTCAGCTGGAAGGTTCTCCGGAAGCTTCTGATTGCAGACAGGGACGATCCGAATTCGAGTCATGATTTCGGAAAGGATATCATTCCGCGTTTTCTGAATGACGGGAAGACGTTGATGGCATACGAGTTCAAGGGATACTGGAAGGATGTCGGAACCATCGATTCTCTCTGGGAGGCCAACATGGATCTTCTGGATGAGAAGAGTGCACTGAACCTGGATGATCCTTCCTGGAAGATCTATACCGAGGACGCGCCGGAGCTGCCGCAGTACATCGGACCTGAGGCACATGTGGACGAAGCCTACATCACACAGGGCGCGCATATTGAAGGGGATCTGAAGCATTCCGTTGTTTTCACACACGTGGATGTGGAAAAGGATGCGAAGGTGGTGGATTCCGTGCTGATGCCCGGAGCGGTTGTCGATGAGGGAGCCGTCGTGACAAGAGCCCTTGTTGCCAACAATGTTCACATCGGAAAGGGTGCCGTTGTCGGCAGCGCGGACAGCGAGAGCATTCTTCTGGTTGCGAAGAACGTAAAGGGGGTTGAATAAGATGATCAATGCATTTGGAATCGTCACGGCCTCCAATGGCCGTTATCATGTACAGGGAATGGAGGACTACCGGCCGATCGGGGCCTTCTCCTTCCTGGGAAGATACCGCGTGGTGGATTTCCCGGTTTCCAACCTGTCCAACAGCAACATTGACCGCATTCAGGTTTATGTCAGCCAGAATCCTCGCTCTCTTGCAGAGCACTTAAGCTATGGACAGCATTACAACATCAATGCCAAGCGCGGCAAGCTTCAGCTCCTGTTCAATCAGGACAGCCGTGTAAACGCAATTTATAATACGGATGTCGCTGCTTTTATGGACAATATCGAAGTCATTGAGAGAATGCAGCAGCCCTACGTGGTCATTACTCCCGGCAACATGATCTTCAAGCAGGATTTTCAGCAGCTTCTGCAGCAGCATGTGGACAGCGGAGCGGATGTGACGCTTCTTTATCACAAGACCGACAAGGCAGATGACTGGTATCAGAATTGTGCTGTTCTGGATCTGAATCGTCAGAAGGGTGTGAAGTCCATTCATCTCAATGATGGATCGATCCCGAACCGCAACATCTTCATGGATACTTATGTCATGAAGAAGGAGATGCTGATCAAGCTGATCCGTGATGCGAAGAAGCATTCCTCCATCTTCAATCTGACTGATATCCTGAATCTTGAGCATGACAGCCTGGATATCCGCGGCGCACAGCATAAAGGCTCATATATGGCAGCCATCTATGACCTCCGGAGCTATTTCCGGGCGAACATGGAGCTGCTGCATTATGATACCGCGCAGCAGCTGTTCTCCTCGGACTGGCCGATTTATACGCAGACGACAGATGCGATTCCGGTTCATTACTACGAAGGAGCCAGAGTCGTGAATTCCATGGTGGCAAACGGCTCTTCTGTTTATGGTACGGTAGAGAATTCGGTGATTGGCCGCGGTGTGGAAATCAAGAAGGGCGCCGTCGTGAAGAATTGCCTGATCCTCGGACACTCTGTCATTGGTGAGAACGTCCACCTGGAGAACCAGATTGTGGACAAATGGGCGAAGATCATCAATGTGAAGGAACTGACGGCAGAACCGGATTACCCGGGATACGTTCGCAGGAGTGATGTTCTGTAATCCGGCTCTGTGAGCGGACCGGACTTCATCGGGGTGGTTTTATATCGAACTGGTTTTATATGGTACCGATTTTCAGGAAACCTCTTCATCCGTTTTGGATGAAGAGGTTTTTTGTGGCTCGATGAAATAAGGAATGACAGAAACACAGAAATCCGATAAACTGAAAATCGTCTGCTGACTCAGATAAGCAGGAAATGCTTCCAGGGGAGGAGGGCATATTCCGGCAGAATGATTGCTATGGATTGACATTTTCCGGAGAGCAGGGTATCTTGGAAGAAGGCCGGTTAGCGGCCACTAATTACACACTGTCTAACATTCAAAGAGGAGGATTGAAACATGCTGCAGAATGAAGCCTGGAACGGGTTTGAGGGCAAGATCTGGAGACGCGAGTGCAACGTGCGCGACTTTATCCAGAAGAACTACACACCTTATGAGGGAGATGAGAGCTTTCTGGCAGATCCCACCGAAGCAACCAACAAGCTTTGGGGAAGACTGCAGGAGCTGCAGAAGGAAGAGCGTGAGAAGGGCGGCGTTCTGGATGAGGAGACTGAGGTGGTTTCCTCTCTGACCGCATATGGCCCCGGATATATTGACGAATCCATGAAGGATCTGGAGCAGGTGGTCGGACTTCAGACCGACAAGCCGCTGAAGCGTGCGTTCATGCCCTTCGGCGGAATCAAGATGGCAGAGGAAGCGTGCGAGATGTACGGATATCATCCGAATCCGCAGCTGCACAAGATTTTTACCGAGTACCACAAGACGCATAACCAGGCAGTATTCGATGCATATACACCTGAGATGCGTGCTGCACGCCACAGCCATATCGTAACCGGACTTCCGGATACCTACGGAAGAGGAAGAATCGTCGGCGATTACCGCAGAGTTGCTCTGTACGGTATTGATCAGCTGATCGCGTGGAAGCAGGAGGATCAGGAGAACTGCGGCGATGGCACAATGACTGACGACATCATCCGTCAGCGCGAGGAAATCTCCGAGCAGATCCGTGCGCTGCAGGGAATGAAGGAGATGGCAAAGGCTTACGGCTATGACATTTCCGCACCCGCCCGCAACGCGAAGGAAGCGGTTCAGTGGCTCTACTTCGGCTACCTTGCAGCAATCAAGACCCAGAACGGCGCTGCGATGAGCGTGGGAAGAATTTCCACCTTCCTTGATATTTATATCAATCGTGATCTGGAGGAAGGAACGCTTACAGAGGCTGAGGCACAGGAGCTGATCGACCACATCACCATGAAGTTCCGTATGGTGAAGTTTGCAAGAATCAAGTCCTACAATGAGCTGTTTTCCGGAGACCCGGTATGGGCAACACTGGAGGTTGCCGGCATCGGGATGGACGGCCGTTCCATGGTAACGAAGAACGATTATCGTTTCCTTCATACGCTTGAGAACATGGGACCTTCCCCGGAGCCGAACCTGACGGTTCTCTACAGCAGCCAGCTTCCGGAGAACTTCAAGAAGTATGCGGCTAAGATTTCCGTCACCACCTCTTCCATTCAGTACGAGAACGATGACGTTATGAAGCCGGTATGGGGCGACGACTACTCCATCTGCTGCTGCGTATCCGCAACACAGACCGGTAAGGAGATGCAGTTCTTCGGCGCAAGAGCAAACCTTGCAAAGTGCCTGCTGTATGCCATCAACGGCGGTGTGGACGAGAAGAACGGCAGACAGGTCGGACCGGCTTATGCCCCGATTACTTCCGAGTATCTTGACTACGATGAGGTCATGAAGAAGTATGACCTTATGCTGGACTGGCTGGCAGGACTTTATGTCAACATTCTGAACCTGATTCAGTACATGCATGACAAGTACTACTATGAAGCTGCTGAGATGGCTCTGATTGATACCGATGTACGCCGCACCTTTGCAACCGGTATTGCAGGCTTCTCTCACGTTATCGACTCCCTGAGTGCGATTAAGTACGCGAAGGTAAAGGTCATCCGCGATGAGAACGGCCTCGCACAGGACTATGAGATCGAGGGCGATTTCCCGAAGTACGGAAACGATGATGACCGTGCCGATGAGATCGGTGTATGGCTTCTGCATGCCTTCATCGAGAAGATCAAGAAGCATCATACCTACCGGAATTCGGAGGCCACAACCTCCATTCTTACCATTACTTCCAACGTTGTGTATGGTAAGTACACCGGAAACATGCCTGACGGACGCCGTGCGTGGACACCGCTTGCTCCCGGAGCAAATCCGTCCTATGGCGCAGAGCAGAACGGTCTTCTGGCATCTCTGAACTCTCTGACAAAGCTCCCGTACCACTGGGCACTGGATGGAATTTCCAACACCCAGACCATGAATCCGGGCGCACTCGGACATGATGATGCGGAGAGATCCGCAAATCTGGTCAATGTTCTGGACGGTTATTTTGACCAGGGCGCACATCACCTGAACGTCAACGTCTTTGGCCGCGAGAAACTGATCGATGCCATGGAGCACCCGGAGAAGCCGGAGTATGCAAACTTCACCATCCGTGTATCCGGATATGCGGTGAAGTTCATCTCCCTTACCAGAGAGCAGCAGGAAGATGTTATCTCCAGAACCTTCCACGATCACTTATGATTCGGGGAAATATCAACAGCATAGAGACCTTCGGCGCGGTGGACGGGCCGGGGGTCCGCTATATTGTTTTTCTTCAGGGCTGCCGGATGCGGTGTCAGTACTGTCATAATCCGGAAACCTGGGGAGATTCTGCAGAAGGCTCCTATCTGGAGACGCCTGCAGAAACCTTCCGAAAGGCATGGCGGTACCACGGCTACTGGAAAAACGGCGGCGGTATTACGGTCAGTGGCGGTGAAGCACTGCTGCAGATGGATTACGTGACGGAGCTGTTCCGGCTGTGTAAGGAGAAGGGCGTTCATACCGCGCTGGATACCTCGGGACAGCCGTTTTCAGAAGCGGATCCGGAGCTGCAGAAGTTCGATGAACTGATGAAGGTGACGGACCTGTTTCTTCTGGATCTGAAGCAGATCGATTGCGGGAAGCATAAGAAACTGACCGGATGGGTCAATGACAACATCAGGGATCTTGCAGTCTATCTGGCAGTTCACAGGAAGAAAATGTGGATTCGCCACGTTCTGGTTCCGGGAATCACAACGGACGAAGAGGATCTGAAAAGGCTCCGGAGCTTCCTGGATCATCTGCGGGAGATCTGCCCGGACTGCGTGGAGCGTGTGGAGGTCCTTCCGTATCATACAATGGGTATTGCGAAATATGAAAAGCTTGGAATTCCTTATCCGCTCGAGGGCGTGCAGCCTCCGACGGCGGAGGAAATCCGCAGAGCCGAAGAGATCCTGAAGGGATAAGAAAAAGAGTGTTTCACCGGGAAACCGGATGAAACACTCTTTTTTTGCAGGTGCGCCTGGCGGCGGAGGGCGAGGCTTATTCCACAGCCTTCAGGGATTCCGCCATTTTGATCTTTCGTACCTGACGTCTCATCAGGAAATTAACAAAAATGGCAAACAGTGCCGTACAGATCAGCGTGGAGACATAGCTCTTCGGAGCAATGTAAACGCGGAAGGCCGTTGCTTCCAGGTCGATCATCTGCATGACCAGGCGGTGGAACAGGGTGCCGAGAGGAAGTCCGATCACACTTCCGATAAGCGACAGGATCAGATTTTCCTGCAGGATGTATTTCGCCGTCTCTCTTGGATAAAAGCCGAGAACCTCCACAGTGGCAACCTCTCTGCTTCGCTCCGCCAGATTGATGTTTGTCAGATTGAAAATAACAATAAAGGCAAGGGCATCGGAGAACAGTACAATCAGCCAGATGATATCGTCCAGGCAGGACATCGGGCTGTCAATGGAATCTCTGGTGACGGAAAGCTGCGACACACCTGCGATATCCGGCAGTGCCATGATATCCTTCGCAAGCTGCTCCTGGTTGCTGACATCGGAGAGGATCAGAGCGGAATTGGTTTCAAAGGGGCCAAAGGACTTTTCACAGGTCTTGTCCGACAACACAATGAAATTGTCTACATAGCAGGTAAAAATACCGCTGATCTTCACCTTAAGCTTCTCATGGTTCTCGTTTTCCATTTCCAGAGAATCGCCGACAGAAAGGCCAAGGTGCTGTGCGATTTTCTGACTGATGATGGCTTCTCCCTCGCGCGGCAGCCGGATTTCACCGGTGTCGGTGCCGGGGGTCTGGTGAAAATTCCAGAACGGCGACAGGTCCTCCAGGTTTTTCGCAGCGAGAAGATTGATGTTCTTCATGGAGCGGACGTCGACATATTCCGAGAGAACCGGGAGCGCCTCCTTGATGCCGTCCAGTTCGGAAAGCTCTGAAAGTGCCTGCTTTTCTCCTCCTTTTTCATAGGAAGCCTGCAGATCGTAGTGCTGGATTTCCTCGAAATGTGTGGTTCCGATGCCTGTCATGGAGTCCCGGACGCCGAAGGCGGTAAGAATGAGCCCTGCGCAGCAGCTGATGCCTATGAGCATCATGAACAGTCTCCTTTTATAGCGGAACATGTTGCGAAGCGTAACCTTCTGGAGAAAGGAGAGCTGATTCCAGAAAAGCGGGAGCCGCTCCAGAAGAATTTTCCTTCCGATCTGGGGAGCACTGGGACGAAGAAGCTCGGCAGGGGCACTCTTCAGCTCATTCCGGCAGGAGAGCCAGGTGCTGCCAAGGATTCCTGCTATGGAGGCAAGGAGCGTCGCAGCGGCAAGAACCGGGCTGAACAGATACTTCAGCGGAGCAAAGCTGTACATCGAGGAATAGGCGCGCCAGAATATCTGCGGGAGACCAAAGGTGCCGAGAAAAAATCCGGCGGCCCAGCCGGTCAGGGTTGCGCTTCCTGCATACAGGAGATATTTCCCGATGATGGATCCGTTTCCGAAGCCGGTTGCCTTGAAAACGCCGATCTGCGTGCGCTCCTCCTGAACCATGCGTGTCATGGTGGTCATGCAGACCAGCATGGCAATCAGGATAAAGAACAGAGGGAAAATATTAGCGATCCCGCTGAGAATCGAGGTGTTATTCTCGAAGGTGACATAGCCGGTGTTTTCCTCTCTTGTCAGAAGATAGGTCTCGGCTCTTTCGATTCCTGCGGCCTCCGCCATTTCCTCTGTGAGATGGTTTTCCTCCAGAATATCCTCGTATCTTTTGTCAGCCCGCTCCTTGAGGGACGCCTTCATGGAGCTCTTTTTGCCCTTGATCTGTTCGGAGTACGCATCGCTGTAGGGCGGTTCGGCATTCTTGATCGTCACGTACAGCTCGGTATAGATGTCCTCCGTCTCAAAGGCAGCTTCGGGCAGATACAGAAAACCGGAGAGCGTGCCGACTCCGATGGAAGAAGCTCCCCGCTCGTTTCCAAGGTACAGCGGAGAGTCCGCAAGCCCGACAAGGGTGAAGGCGGTTTCGGAGAGAGGAAGGTCATCACCCTCCACTTCAAGCTCCGATCCGATGTCAGATTCGGAAAAATATGCCGCATCTCCCAGACATTCATGTTCTTCTGAGGGAAGTCTTCCTGCCCTCAGAGACGGAAGATTGATTTTCGCAGGCAGGGAGATCAGCTTGAACGGAACCGCTGCATCGCCCGTTGTGAGCAGGGCATCCGTCTGGAAGCTCCCTTCTGCAGCCTGCACATCGGAAGCTTCGGAAAAGACCTGCACGTCATCCTCTGTAAATCCGAGCGTGGAGATCAGCCGGTAATCATAAAAATGCTGCTCCGTCAGGTAGTCGCCTCCGGTTTTCGCCATGGCGTCTCTGGTGATCTTCAGGCCGGAAAAGAAGCCGACGCTCAGCATGACGATCAGAAGTATTGCCAGATACCGCATGAAGGATGAACGGATGTTACGCAGCGTTAATTTCAACATGGATTTCATAGTGCTTCACCACTCGATCTCTTCAATCGGAACGACATGTCGGTTGATGTCATTGGACAGGATCCGGCCACTTTTGATTCGGATGATCCGGTCTGCCATGGGAGCAATGGCCTGATTGTGCGTAATGATGATGACCGTGGAATGACGCTCGCGGCTCAGATCATGGAGAAGCTTCAGAACGGACTTGCCGGTCACGTAATCCAGGGCACCGGTTGGTTCGTCACAGAGAAGAAGCTCCGGATTCTTGGCAAGCGCTCTCGCAATGGCAACGCGCTGCTGCTCCCCGCCGGAGAGCTGTGCCGGGAAATTGCCGGTGCGCTCTGACAGGCCGACCATGGAGAGCGCCTCCTCTGCAGGAATCGGATTCTTGCAGAGCTGGGCGGCAATCTCCACATTTTCTTTCGCTGTTAATGTGGGAATGAGATTGTAGAACTGAAAAACGAAGCCTACATCATGACGGCGGTATTCCACGAGCTCGCGCTTTTTGAAGGCAGAAACCTCCTTCCCGTGAAAATAGATTTCACCGCTGCTTACGGTGTCCATACCGCCGAGCATATTCAGAAGAGTAGTCTTTCCGGCACCGGAGGAACCAAGCAGAATACAGAATTCTCCTTCATCAATTCCGAAGGTAACATCTTCGAGTGCGTTGATTCGGGCATTTCCGGTCCCGTAGCTCTTGGTGACATCCTGAAACTGGATATAATGCTGCTCCATGGCTTTCTCCCATCTTACAGTGTGGAAAAAACGTGAGCCTGTATCGTAACAAGCTCACGTCTGTTTCTGTTAATACTACTATAATACAGGAAATTGGCAGAAAGAAATCTGAATTGTTTATAAACTGTTTCTTAAAAATTTTATTTCCATACCAGCCACAGGAAGAGGTAACCGACGGTGACGGCGGGGAGGGGGGGAGGAAAAACGAATTTCTTGAAGATATGTGAACGGAACACCGATTTTCATGAAGCTCTGGAAGCTGACCTCGTATCCCTCCTTCTTCAGGATACCGGTTGCCGCAATGTTGGCAGAGGCGCCGACCGGAGTCAGGTTTCCGCCGAGGGTCGCACCGGTCAGAAGGCCGAAATAGAGAAGGTACGGCTCAATTCCAAGGGACATCGAAACGGCGCGGATCACAGGAAGCATGGTGGCGACGTAAGGAATGTTATCGATGAAGGCGGAGATGACAACGGATCCCCAGACGATCACGGTATAGAGCAGGAACAGGTTGCTCTTTCCAAAGGAAGCAATGATGCCGGAGAGATCATCGATGACGCCGACCTGCTCGAGGCCGCCGATTACCAGGAAAATGGAAACCAGCATCAGTACGGTCTGGTAATCAAACTGGCCCATGGCATGCTTCCAGCCATCTGTGCTACGTGTGCGGAGAAGATGACGAAGAGCGGTGACTGCAGCGAAAATGCAGCAGAGGAGGCCATTCGTGACCGCGGGCTTGTTCGGAAGAAACGAAGCAAGAATCAGGGCAACGACAACGCTGCACAGCATGAAGGAGGGAAAATAATCGTTCACCTCCGTCTTCTCTTCACAGTGCACCGGCTGGGTATCATGACGGAAGAGGAACATGATGACCGGAACTGTTGCAAGTGCGCCAAGCTCCACGGCGAAGAAGATACCGGGGCGTCCGTTCATCCAGAAGAAATGGGTGAAGTCCATCTTCGCATAGGCGCCGAGCATGATGGAGGTGGTATCGCCGACCAGAGTGGCGGCACCCTGCAAATTGGAAGAAACGGCGATCGAAAGGAGCATCGGAACCGGATTGGTCTTCAGCTTCTTGCAGATGGCAAGCCCGACCGGAGCAACCATCAGGACGGTTGCCACATTGTCAATAAATGCCGAGACAGCGCCGGAGAAGAGGGACATGAAAACGGCGACCCACATGACATTACGGGATTTGTCCAGAAGAAGATCGGCAATCCGGTTCGGCATCTTTGACTCGATGAAATAATCGACAAGAATCATGGTACCGGAGATCATCAGCAGGACGTTCCAGTCGACCGCTCCGAAAATGCTGCCAAACGGAAGAACTCCGAAAACAATGAACAGGGCAGCCACTGCCATGGCCGTGTAGGTGCGCCATTCGGTTTTTATGACCATGACGACGTACATGGCGATGAAACAGATGATGGCGAAGGTTTTGATCATAACGTGATTCTCCTTGATTTTTGAAGCGAAAGTAATCGTGAATGTAAGAAACAGCGTTCCTTATTGTAGCCATTGTTCCTTCTGGATGCAATCTGAAAAGAAAACTCTCGCGGGTGCAGGAAAAGTATGCTACACTAATAACCTATATAACATATGGAAAAGATATGATATGCGAATGAGGATACCATGCATACAAAGAAAACACAGACTGCAGCGAGCGCATTCCGGGCGGCATTTCCCCTTACGCTTCCTGTTATGGCGGGCTATATATTTCTCGGAATGACCTACGGAATTCTGATGGTGACAAGTGGATTTCCCGTTTATTATCCGATTCTGACGGCCGTTGTCGTATATACGGGCTCCATGGAGTTTCTTCTGGTTTCCATTCTGTTATCTCCGTATCATCCGGCGGCCTGCTTCCTCACGGCACTGATGGTTGGCGCGAGACACCTTTTTTACGGAATTTCCATGCTGGATCGCTATAAAGGAACAGGATGGAAGAAGTTTTACCTGATCTATACCACGAGTGATGAAACCTTTGCGGTGAACTACTCTGCCGCGATTCCGGAAGGAATGGATCGCGGCTGGTTTTATTTCCAGGTATCTCTTCTGGATCAGATCTACTGGGTGACCGGGGCCGCACTGGGCGCCTTGTCCGGCTCGCAGATTACGTTTGATACAAGAGGACTTGATTTTGTGATGACAGCCATGTTTGTGACGATTTTCCTGAATCAGTGGATCAAGGATCGGGAAAGTGGACATGTCAGTGAGCTGACAGGAATTCTGGGGGCACTGCTTTGCCTTCTTCTTTTCGGCCCGGAACGGTTTATGGTTCCTGCGATGGGCGTCATTCTGGCAGCTTTGACGATTCTTCGTCCATGGCTTCTGAAACAGGAAAAGAGGAGAAACGAAATTCAAGATACGGAGGAGCGCCGAAATGGATAGGATGACAGAGCTTCAGCAGGCCGTCACGGTGGGGGCAGCAGTTTTTGCGACCATATTGACGAGATTTCTTCCATATATACTGTTTCCCTCAGGAAGGGAGACGCCGGCCTTTGTCCGCTATCTTGGCTGCTATCTGGCACCTGCAGTATTCGGACTGCTGGTGGTTTACTGTCTCCGGAACGTCTCATTTTCTTCAGGCGGGACCTTCGGAATTCCGGAGGCTGCTGCGATTGCGGCTGTGACGGTTACCTTTCTTTGGAAGCGGAGCATGCTGATCTCCATGGCTTCCGGTACGATTCTGTATATGGTGCTGGTCCAGACGTTCTTTTCATAGCCTGCGACGTTTGTAAAATCCTTCAGGAAAAGCCACACTGCTTGTAAAACTTTCACGTCCCGCTGATCGCAGAATGCCGTGGTTCAGACGGGGGATGTGGAACGCGGTAAATGTGGAATGCAGCAGGGGATGAAAATGAAACGAAGAATCGCATTGGTGACAGTCGGGTGGAAGAGAATGATTACAACCGCCTGGTCAACCGGTCTCATCAGGTACATTCGGGATCATGGACTGGATGTCTCAGTAGCGCGTTTCCACCTTTCTTGATACGCTCCGGGAGCTTGGGGTTCCGGAAGAGGCAGCTACAGTCAGCTATGGGGATTATGTACTGAAGGAAATCGCAAGGATCATGGTGGAACGCCTTCCCGCCGAGGCTGTGGTCTGCCGTTTCGGAGGAGATGAATTTCTTACGATTTACCCCTGCGGAATACAGGAAGAAGCTCTCGCATTCAGCGCGCAGATCGAGCAGAGCCTCCTGGAAAAATCCATCGCCGCCAGCATCGGAATCGCCGTCTATGCCGGAACAGAGGATGAAATCAATGAGAATATTATCCTGGAGGAGCTGGTAAAAATGACGGATGCCAGAATGTACCGGATCAGGTAGGTCATCACAGCCAGAAATAATCCCTGCGGAGAAAAAGAGCAAGATAGAGATGAATCCGGGCGGCCGAAATAATCCCTGCGGAAGAAAAGAGCAAGATAGGGATGAATCCGGGCGGCGGAAATAATCCTTGTGGTGAAAAAGAGCAAGATAGAGATGCATCTGCGCAGAAGAAATCATCCCTGCGGCACAAAAAGCAAGCCAGAGATGAATCCGGGCGGTCGCAATAATCCCTGTGGAGAAAAAAGCAAGATAGAGATGAATCCTAGAAAAGCCAGATAGAGATGCATCTGATCGGCCGAAATAATCTCTGTGGCACAGAAAAGCCAGGCAGAGATGCTGATCAATTCAAGTCGCCGAAGGCCTGAAAGAAATAATCCTGAAAGCAATCGAGCAGGGGGATTTTTTTACGATTAATTCTGCATGCGGGTGCGCATTTCACGGGGGCTTTCGCCGGTCAGCTTGCGAAACTGGCGGTTGAAGCTCGAAAGGGACATATAGCCCACCTGGCTGCAGACATCCAGCACCGGCATGCAGCTCGTCAATCATCATCTGGATCAATGCCATAATGTCACGGCCCTCAGTGGTAGATGGGGCCAGAATGGGAGCGCCCATATAAAAAATATGAATTTTCCGTGAAGTCTCTTTCTTTTTCAAAGATACACACTATACTGTACTAGTACAAATAATACAGATGAATGCGAGTCCCTTTTCCGGCAGATGGGTGTGAAAACCCGGGTCGGTAATGGGAAGGATTTGAAAGGAGTGTACCATGATGAGAAAGAAGATTCTGACAGGAAAACTGACGGCGGTCATGACTGCTGCAGCACTGATGGCAGCGGCAACTGCATGCTCTGCAGGAACAAATGCAGCGCCTGCAGAAGGATCGACGGAAGCCGTGACGGAGGCAGCGCCTGCAGAGGAATCCACGGAAGCTGTGACAGAGGCAGCTGCGGATGCTTCTGCAAATACGGAAGACAACGTGACAACAGAGGAAGCGGGGACAACGGAAACAACAGAGTCTGCAGAAAATGCCGGAGATTCCGGCACATTACGCTGGGAGAACATCAGCAGGAGTGCAGATACGAAGCTGAAGCTGTCTGTCACGGATAAAGAGCTTGAAGAAGCAAGTGAGAACACCGATCTTCCGTTTTCTACCAGAATCCAGTATGTCAAGGTGGACGAGAGCGGCTATGACGCGCTGCAAAAGGCCCTTGACAAGGACAATGCAGACAGCCTGGAGCTTGCAAAAGAGGAGTATTCGTACAATGCCGAGGATCTGAAGAATATGGTGGAGGAAAATGAA
Source organism: Firmicutes bacterium CAG:791 (assembly GCA_000431495.1). GTDB lineage: Bacteria > Bacillota > Clostridia > Lachnospirales > Lachnospiraceae > CAG-791. Next base: position 17,633 of record HF986588.1, read on the forward strand.
TCGGCGGCTGTTCCCTTTGCGCTGGAAAGCACGGTTCTGAAAAAGCGTGCGGATGACAAGGTGGTCAGCTATCTTCGTGAGAGCTACAGCCAGCTTGGCGGAGCGCATCCGTCCACATTTTTTGCCGGAAAGAATTACGACACGAAGACCGGCAGTGAGCTGACACTTCAAGATGTTGTGGCAAACTATGACGACGTCTATCAGTATGTGCTGGATGAGCTTGCGAAGAATGAGAAGCAGCCGGAGAACGAGAACTGCTATTTTGATGGGTATGAGGATACCGTAAAGGAGATGTTTTACGGAAACTCCGACTCTGAAAGTGCAGTGACAGACGCAAACAGTGAGGAGACAGGGCTTTACCCGATGCCTGCTTCTTCTGTCCAGTGGTATCTGGGAGATGACGGTCTGAACATTCTGTTCAACGACTACGACATTGCTCCCTACGCCTATGGTCCGTCGCTTGTCACCATTCCCTATGACAGCGGTTTGATTGCCGGCGAATATGCAGAATAATTTCAGAAATCTGCCGGAGGTCCTCTCACTGCAAACGGTGAGAGGACCTTTTTCTCTTTTCAAGAGGCCGAAACTGTGACAGAATGGAGCTATTATCGGGCGAAGTTCCCTGGAAAGAAGTGCGGAATTACATGAACCAGAAAAAAAGATATGAAATCGATATGTGCAGCGGAAGTCTGATGGATAAGCTGATTCTCTTTTCGCTGCCGCTTATGCTGTCCGGCATTCTTCAGCTGATGTTCAATGCCGTGGACCTGATTGTGGTCGGGCGCTTCAGCGGTCCTACGGCGCTTGCCGCAGTGGGATCGACGACCGCGCTGATTGCCGTGTTTATCAATCTGTTTATTGGCGTGTCACAGGGAACCAATGTCCTGGCGGCAAGATTTTTCGCCTCACAGCAGAAGGAGAAGATGTCGGAAACCGTGCATACCTCCATCTGGTTTGCACTGGTCAGCGGAATGGTTATGGCGGTGGTCGGTCTGGCGTTTTCCAGAGGAGCCTTGCAGCTGATGGCAACGCCGGAGGATGTCATTGATCAGTCTTCCCTGTATATGAGAATTTACTTTCTCGGAATGCCGTTTTTCATGTTGTACAACTACGGCGCAGCGGTTCTTCGCGCGATCGGAGATACGAGGAGACCGCTTCTGTTTCTGATCATTGCAGGAGCCGCCAATGCCATTTTGAATCTGATTTTCGTTGCGGTATTTGGCCTTGGCGTTGCCGGGGTTGCCATTGCGACGGTGATTTCACAGATGATTTCCTGTGTTCTGGTTCTTGGCTGCCTCATCCGGACGGATGCCATTTACCGTCTGGAATGGAGGAAGCTTCGGGTCAACAGATGGTGCCTCGGACAGATTTTCCGGGTGGGAATTCCTGCCGGAGTTCAGAGCACGGTCATCAATTTCTCCAACGTGCTTCTGCAGTCTTCGGTAAATTCGTTTGGTTCCACTGCGATGGCCGGCTATACAGCGGCAAATAATCTGTTCGGATTTATGTATACTTCTGTTAATGCGGTGACGCAGGCCTGCATGAGCTTTACAAGTCAGAATTACGGTGCGGGTCAGTGGAAGAGGATGGGAAAGGTTCTCCGGCATTGCCTGTTTCTTACGACAGCAGTTTCGCTGATGCTTGGCAGTGTCATTTATTCCTTCGGACCGGAAATTCTGAAGCTGTATACCGAAGAGCCCGATGTCATTGCAAGCGCCATGGAGGTGCTGTCGTATACAACACTGACTTATTTCATGTGCGGTATTATGGATCTGTTTCCGGGGGCTCTGCGCGGAATGGGATTTTCCGCGGCTCCGATGGTTCTTTCCATTATCGGAACAGTCGGGACAAGACTGGTGTGGATTTATGGTATTTTCCCGATGCATCGTTCGCTTTCGGTGCTGTTTGTTTCTTATCCGGTATCCTGGCTGTTAACGATTGTGATGCAGGTTACCTGTTATCTGATCCTGAAAAAGAGATTGTTTGCACAGATTGGGACGTCAGGAAAATAACAGGACTGCCGCCTGCTTCTTGCGTGAGAATGCCGGCTAAGGTATACTTATTCCTTGGTTTTGCATGGAAAGCGGCAGTGCCCGGAGCCTGTCCGCTTACGGGAAAATGAGGAAACGCTTTCGGATGGGAAGACCACAGAAAGGACATAATATTATGGGACTTAGAGATTTGTTTGGCGGAAAGGGCCGTGCTGCAGAGCAGGAGAGAATTCTGGAAGAGCAGAAGGCGCAGGAGCATCAGAATGCGGTGGATGCACAGAAGAAGGCACATGAGAACCTGCCCTGGCCGACGGTTCCCCGCCTGAATATTCTGAATATCAAGGATAGCAATCTTCTTGCAGAGGATCCGCTCACAGCGGAGCGCAAGGATGAGATCGGACCGCTTGTATTTGAGCCGGATCTGACACCGGATCAGGTGACAGGGCTTACGCTGCAGGAGCTTTTGTTTGTGCAGCTTACCATGACCTTGTTCAACCGGAAGGCTGCGCTCAGCAATTATGAGAAGAATCATCGCGTTGTCTACAATGAATTTCTGAACCGGATTCATAAGGCAGAGAAGTTCTATGTTCTTTATGACAAGCGAACCGGCTATCCGCTGATTGACGGCGGCTTTGTTCCGGTTTATCTGGAGAAGGAGCGGGCTGAGAAGGCAGTTGAGCTTTACAAGGCGCAGTTCCGTGACATCGCAGTGGTGGAGCGTGACGGCGAAGGTGCTCCCGCCCCGGAGAACGGTGCAAAGCCGATCACGCTGTTTGACTATCTGTACTACATCGGTGCGGAGAATATTGTGGTGGATAACGGCTGGTACAAGGGCATCGTGAAGCGAAGTGAGATTTCGGTACCGATGGACTGGAACAGCGATCCCAAGAATACCCCGCCCTCAAATCCGGCACTGTCTTTTGCCATGACAGATTATGTCTCCGAGATGAGATGGCCTGTAAAATATGAGAAGAGAGAAGAAATTCTCCGGAAGAAGACGGATCGTATGATGGCGCTTATTCCGTCCGGACGATTCATCATTCCTTCCCGTGTGGCAGAGCCGACACCGGAGCAGATCGAGAAGCTTCCGGAGGGACAGAAGGTTGCGAAGCAGGTACAGTTCCCGGCCGTCAAGGTCAATGAGAAAATGTATCTTCCGGTCTTTACCGATCTGTTTGAGTACAGCAAGAAGTTTGCGAAAACCGACATGCGTCCGGTTGGCTTTGAATATAAGAATCTGCTCCGCTTTGTGGCAGGCAATATTGAAGGCATTATTATCAATCCGAGCGGACAGGGAATTGTTGTTCCGAGGGATAAGGCGCAGGAGCTGCTTCTTCGTGCGGCAGGTATTCGCCCGGAGCAGAAGGAGACTTCCAAAGAGGGCTTGAAGGAAGCTCTTGCAGCGGATGAGGATAAGAAGGATTGAAGCATCAGATTCCGGGAAAACTGAAATTAAGGAAAACAGCGGTCGCGGCAGTT
>HF986588.1:21120-22107 GCA_000431495.1 Firmicutes bacterium CAG:791
CGTTTTTGCGCGGCCGCTGTTTTGGTGAGCGCTTCGGCACTGGCTGTTCATTATGTCCGGCAGAAGAAAGCGGCGGCACTGGAGCAGCAAAGGCTCGTTCTGGAGCAGGAGGAACGGGAGAGAAAGCTTCAGGAGGAGAAAGCGGCACGGGAAAAAGCGAAGAAAGAGGCCGAGCGGCTTGCGGCGCAGCTTTCTCCGAAGGAGAAGCTTTTGCGAAAGCTCCTGCAGAATATACCGGAGTCCTCTGCAAAAAGTGCGGGGATCCGCCTTACATCGGAGGAAGACGCACGGCCTGAAGAAAGCGTGATCATTTCCTTTTATGCAGCGCCTTACCCCTCCAATTCCGGAAGCAAGTACAATGCGAAGAAGGCCGCGCAGCTTTTAAACGGGGCGGTTGTTCCATCGGGAAAAAGCTTCTCCTATAATGACAGAATCGGAGAACGAACCAAAGAGAATGGCTTTGTGGAAGCACCGGTGATCAATGGGGGCAGAATGGAGATGGGACTCGGCGGCGGAATCTGTGAGATTTCCTCCCTTCTCTATAACCTGTGTCTGCAGTCCGGATTTACGGTGCTGGAGCGTTCGCCGCATTCTCTTCTGGTTCCGTACGTACCTGGCGGACTGGACGCTGCAGTTTCCTGGGGAACCATGGATTTCCGCTTCCGAAATTCATATACGGTACCTGTTGTTCTGCTTGCCGGGTACGACGAGGAAGAACAAATCTTCATGGTTGCAGCGGCGGCAAAGGACGGCGGGAGGCTTCTGAACGGACTCCGATATGTACCGGTATCGGAGCAGACAGGAGAGCTCAGATACCGGGCGAGTCTTCAGATCTGGCAGGATACCATGCTGATCGGGCAGGAGGATCTTGGAGAAAGCACCTACCTTGGAGTGGATGATTATGAGTAGCACACGCGCAGGCGGGCGATATCGCCCGCACGGATTTTTCCGAAGCGGCACGGGAATTTAAATTTTTATAAACGGTTT
>HF986588.1:22145-26392 GCA_000431495.1 Firmicutes bacterium CAG:791
TCAGAGAACGGGGCACTGCCGGGATCGGATGCGGCCGTGTTTTTGTCTGTCTTGGCGTTTGTTGCAAGGTGGTACGTCATGGAGGCATGGAGATCCAGTGCAAGGCTTTTTACGGCGTCTGCATATTCCGGAAGTGCCCGGAGCCGGTCCGCGTCTGACTTTTGGGTAATGAGGAAAAGACCGTTGCCGCGGGAAGGAGCTTTTGAAGAACCGCTCAGGAGTGCCTGCTTCCGGATCTCTGACAACAGGGACAGCGATTCCTTCCGGCAGCCAAGAACACGCGCATAGGAAGGCTCACAGAGGGAAAGACAGTCCTTTGTCATATCCAGAAGAATATGCGTCAGAGCGCGGCTGACGGAGGTATAGGTCAGATTTCTCGTCTTCAGGAGGGCGCAGAACTGCGTCCAGGATTCAAAGGAAGGAAGCAGACGGTGAATCCGGTTGGACAGATCTTCTGAGACATCCGCATAATCGCAGAAGGAGCGATCACGGTCATAGTCAATGGACAGAAGCTTTCCGAGAAGAAGGCCGGAGAAGTCATCGGCAAACATTCCTTCCGAGGGAGCTTTCTCCTGCATGTCCTTCCGGAGCTTTGTGGCAGAATCGGCTGCAATCCGCGGAATGGGATGGAAGGAAAGAGCGGGTTTTCCGGAGCTTCCGGCAGCAAGAAGATTCTTCACATATTCCGTACCGAGGACATCATTTGCAGTCTGAGAAAGCGAAATATGGGCGGAGCATTCCGTGGCAGCACGTGTTCTTGCCTGCGGAAAGGTCAGGCCTTCGGCTGTGTATTTACGAAGGAGAGCCCGAAAATCCTCCGGTTCATGCAGAAGAAAATCCGCCTGCTCCAGAAGAGCTGCTGCATCGCCTGTCTCGGAGCCGAATACCAGGTCGGTGACAATGCCGGTTTTCCGTAAAATGGCAACGCCGCCTCTTGCAAAATATTCTGCGCCGGAGACGGCGCAGCAGACGGGGAGCTCCAGACACAAGTCGGCACCGGCCTCCAGAATGGCGCGCGTTCGGGCCTCTTTGGAAAAAACGGTGGGGATGCCGCGCTGCGCAAAATCTCCGCTGATCACAGCGATCACAGCCGATGCACCTGTGATGCGGCGGGCTTCCTGCAGAATATAACGATGACCGTCGTGGAGAGGATTGCATTCCATGATAATGCCGGCAATGACCGGAGATTTCGCAGAATCCATTGAGTAAGCAGTGCTCCTTTTTTGCGTAAAGTCTTATACAAGACTGTACACTTGCTCCGGGGAACAATTCAATCCCTTCGAAAAAATTCTGTTTTCCGGGAACATGTGTTACAATATTTTCTATGTGTGCAGGGAGAGTCTGCCTTCAGGCGGATTTTCAGATTTACAGGAGTTCAGAGCATTTATGTCAAAAAGAAAAAACAAACCGATTGTTGCCATTGTCGGCCGTCCCAACGTTGGAAAGTCCACGCTGTTCAACGCGATTGCGGGAGAGAGAATCTCGATCGTAGAAGATACCCCGGGAGTCACCAGGGACCGGATCTATGCGGATGCCAGCTGGCTGAATTATAATTTTACCCTGATTGATACCGGCGGAATTGAACCGGATTCCAATGATATCATTCTGTCGCAGATGCGGGAGCAGGCACAGATTGCCATTGATATGGCGGATGTCATTCTGTTTCTGGTGGACGTTCAGTCCGGCGTGCAGGATGCGGATTCCAAGGTCGCGGATATGCTGCGCCGCTCTCACAAGCCGGTTGTCCTTACGGTCAACAAGGTGGATAAGCCGGTGCAGATGCAGCCGTATGTCTATGAATTTTACAACCTGGGAATCGGAGATCCGGTCCCCGTTTCTGCCGCCGGAAAGACCGGAATCGGCGATCTTCTGGATGAGGTTGTCCGTCATTTTCCGGAAGGCTCCGATGATATCGAAGAGGATGACACCGTTCGCGTTGCCATTATCGGCAAGCCCAACGTCGGAAAGTCCTCGATCGTCAATCGCCTGATCGGCGAGAACCGCGTGATTGTTTCGGATATTGCGGGCACAACGCGGGATGCAATTGATACAAAGGTCCGTCACAACGGAAAGGATTATATTTTCGTGGATACGGCGGGACTTCGCAGGAAGAATAAGATTTCCGAGGAGCTGGAGCACTACATGGTGCTTCGTGCTGTCGCGGCCGTAGAGCGTTCCGATATTGCGCTTCTTGTCATTTCGGCAGAGGACGGAGTGACCGAACAGGATGCGAAGATTGCAGGAATTGCTCATGACCGGGGCAAGGCTGTCATTATTGCGGTCAATAAGTGGGATGCCATCAGCAAGGACAACTCCACGATGAAGAACTTCACGGCGAAGATTCATCAGACGCTGTCCTTTATTCCGTACGCAGAGATCATCTATATTTCTGCGAAGACGGGACAGCGCATGAAGGTTATTTACGATGAAGTCGATATGGTTTCCAACAACCAGAACATGCGCATCCAGACCGGTGTCCTCAATGAAATTCTGACGGAAGCCGCTGTCATGCAGCAGCCGCCGTCTGACAAGGGCAAGATGCTGAAGATTTATTACGGAACGCAGGCCGGTGTGAAGCCGCCCACCTTTGTCCTGTTTGTAAATTATAAGTATCTGATGCATTTCTCGTATCTGCGTTATCTGGAGAATCAGATCCGACAGACCTTCGGGTTCGTCGGAACACCGATTAAGTTCATCATCCGTGAGCGCAGTGAGGATGAGAAGAAGTAAATCCTGAACAGAAAAGGAAGGAGCATTGACAGATGAACATCGTACTGCGGCTGATCTGTCTGCTGATCGGGTATGGCTTTGGCTGCATTCAGTGGGCTTATCTGATCGGCAAACACAAGGGAATCGATATCCGGAATTACGGAAGCGGCAATTCCGGAACCACCAATGCCATGCGCGTCATGGGAAAGAAGACGGGATATCTCGTGTTTTTTCTTGATTTCGGTAAGGGACTGATCTGTCTTCTTCTGGTCGGTGCATTGTTCGGAGGAGAGCATCCCGAGCTTGTTTACCTGCTGAAGATGTGGGCGTTTGCAGGTGTCGTTCTCGGTCACGATTATCCGTTCTATATGAAGTTCCGGGGCGGAAAGGGAGTTGCCGTTATAGCGGGCTTTGTGCTCAGCTATCACATCAGCCTTTTTATCCCTGCGGTTCTTGCTTTTTTTGTCCCGTTTCTTCTGACGCATTATGTGTCGCTTGGCTCCCTGTGCGTCTACGGTCTTACATTCCTTGCTGTTGTGATTGAGGGAGCAATGGGCATGTATCACACAGGCGTTCCGGTCTTGATTGAGATGGATGTAATCATGGGAATTCTCACGGCGATGGCCTTCTGGCGTCACCGCTCGAACATCGGAAGGCTGAAGTCCGGAACGGAAAGAAAGCTCTATCTGACGCATTCGGACAAGGACAGCAAGAGCAGCACAGAAGCAGGGAAATCTGCAGAGAAATAAGAGAGGACAGAATTACTATGGCAGAAATCGGAATGCTGGGAGCCGGAAGCTGGGGAACCGCGCTGACTTTTGAGCTTTCAAACCGCGGACATCATGTGACGGTCTGGTCGATTGCACAGGATGAAGTGGATATGCTGAATTCGGAGCATGAGCAGAAGGTGAAGCTTCCCGGAGTGAAGCTTCCTGCAGAGGTGCAGGCAACGACGGATCTTCAGAGGGTTATTGAGGGAAAGGATCTGCTGGTTCTGGCCGTTCCGTCGCCGTTTACAAGAAGCACGGCGCGCAGCATGAAGCCCTTTGTCCGTGAAAATCAGCTCATTGTTTCAGTAGCCAAGGGAATTGAGGCAGATTCTCTTCTGACATTAACACAGATCATCGAGGAAGAAATTCCGCAGTGCCGCACAGCGGTTCTCTGCGGTCCTACGCATGCAGAAGAGGTCGGAAAAGGAATGCCGACTGCCATTGTTGCAGGCTCCCGCAGCCGGGAGGATGCTGTGTATGTACAGGATATCTTCATGAGTGAGGTATTCCGCGTCTATACGAGTCCGGATGTTCTTGGAATGCAGGTTGGTGCCGCCCTGAAGAATGTGGTTGCACTGGCGGCCGGCATCGCGGACGGTCTTGGATACGGAGACAATACAAAGGCAGCTCTTATTACAAGAGGCATTACGGAGATCGCAAGGCTTGGCATTGCCATGGGCGGAAAGGTGGAGACCTTTACGGGACTTACCGGGATCGGGGATCTGATCGTCACCTGTGCATCCATGCATTCCAGAAATCGCAGAGCCG
>HF986588.1:26465-27817 GCA_000431495.1 Firmicutes bacterium CAG:791
AAGAGGTTCAGCAGGTGGTGGAAGGCGTGTTCAGTGCGAAGGCGGCACATCAGCTGTCCGTCAAGTATGGCATTGAGACACCGATCATTGATCAGGTCTGCATGGTGCTCGACGAAGGAAAAAGCCCGGCAGATGCCGTTCGCGATCTGATGCTTCGTGACAAGAAAATAGAGTCGAATGCACTCGACTGGGAATAAGATTGTAAACAGAGAATTCAGGAGGAATCCATGGAAAAAAATATGACGTTATCACAGGAACTGAAGGCAAGAGGACTGCTCGCACAGCTGACCGATGAGAAGGAAATCTCGGAGCTGATCGATAATGGAAAGGCGACGTTTTATATTGGCTTTGACCCTACTGCGGATTCCCTTCATGTCGGACATTTTATGGCACTTCTGCTGATGAAGCGCATGCAGGAGAGAGGCAACAAGCCGATCGCTCTTGTAGGCGGCGGAACCGCGATGATCGGAGATCCTTCCGGACGAAGCGACATGCGTAAGATGATGACGATCGAGCAGATTGATCACAACTGTGACTGCTTTAAGAAGCAGATGAGCCGTTTTATCGATTTCGGACCCGGCCAGGCACAGATGGTCAACAACGCAGACTGGCTGCGTGATCTCAATTTCCTTGAGTTCATGCGCGACATCGGTTCGGAGTTTAACGTCAACGAAATGCTCCGTGCACGCTGCTACGTGAACCGCATGGAGAGCGGACTCTCTTTCCTTGAGTTTTCCTACATGCTGATGCAGAGCTATGATTTCTACCGCCTGTACCAGGATTACGGCTGCCAGATGCAGTTCGGCGGAGACGATCAGTGGTCGAACATGCTCGGCGGAGCCAATCTGATCCGCAAGAAGCTGCAGAAGGATGCCTATGCGATGACGATCACGCTTCTTCTGAAGCATGACGGAACCAAGATGGGAAAGACCTCCGGCGGTGCGGTATGGCTCAATCCGGATAAAACCTCCCCGTACGATTTCTACCAGTACTGGAGAAATGTGGATGACGCCGATGTTCTGAAGTTCCTTCGCATGATGACCTTCCTTCCGCTTGAACAGATTGATGAAATGGATAAGTGGGAGGGCTCTCAGCTGAATGAGGCGAAGAAAATCCTTGCGCATGAGCTGACCACGCTTGTTCACGGCGATGAAGAAGCAAAGAAGGCCGAGGCAGGAGCGCAGGCACTGTTCGGCGGCGTCGGCATTACGGCAGACAGCGAGAATCTCCCGGAAGCGGAGCTTCACGATGAGGACTTCATGGAGGATGGAACCATCGATATTCTCGGAATCCTCGTAAAGGGTGGCTTTGAGAAATCGAGAAACAATGCGCGCACTTCTGTTCAGCAGGGC
>HF986588.1:27845-33068 GCA_000431495.1 Firmicutes bacterium CAG:791
TTCAGCAGGGCGGCGTTACCGTCAATGATGAGAAGGTGACGGATCTGAAGCAGAAGTATACGAAGGAAGAGCTGAAGGACGGCATTCTTGTCCGGAGAGGAAAGAAAACCTTCAAGAAGGTGCTTTACAGATAACAGAGGATAAGAAATGAAAAGCGGACTGCAGGAGAGAAGCTCCTGCGGCCCGCTTTTTTCTATGGATGTATTTTTGAATCATCCTGGCACGGGACTTTTATTGTGTCATTGACTTGTTCGTGCTAGGATAAAGAATCATGTGCACTTTGGAACGTTACTGTGAAGATGTGCAGGCGGAGAAGAAGTGCAGACAGAGAAATACAACAGAGGAGAGGATTTCAGATGAACGGTGCAGATGCAATCGTCCGCTGTTTGGAAAAAGAGGGAGTGAAATATGTGTTCGGCTACCCCGGAGTGGCCATTGCTCCTTTCTATGACAGCATTCTTGAGTCAGATATTCACACGATACTGGTGCGGCAGGAGCAGTGCGCGGCACATGCAGCCAGCGGTTACACAAGGATTACAGGAAAGACAGGTGTCGTAGCAGTCACCAGCGGTCCCGGTGCCGAGAACCTGATCACCGGCATTGCCACAGCCTTTGCCGACAGCATTCCGATGGTGTGTCTCACCGGACAGGTGGATTCCCATCAGGTCGGCGGAGATGTGTTCCAGGAGGCGGACATTTCCGGCGCGGTGGAATCCTTTGTCAAATACAGCTATATCGTGCGGGATGCCAAAGAGCTTCCCCGCGTTGTACGGGAGGCATTTCACATTGCGGGAACCGGAAGACCGGGGCCTGTTCTGATTGACCTTCCGTGTGATATTCAGCTGCAGGAAGTTCCGAAATTTGAGTATCCGGAGAAGGTGTCCATGCGGACATACAAGCCTACCGTGGAAGGTCATGCTGTGCAGATTCGTAAGGTGACCAGTGAACTTCTGAAGGCGAAGCGCCCGATTCTGTGCGTGGGCGGAGGCGTACATCTTTCTCATGCGCAGAAGGAGGTCTGTGAATTTGCCCATCGCTACGGGATTCCGGCGGTATGTACCATGATGGGTCTCGGCGTTTTCCCGACGGAAGATCCGATGTTTTACGGAATGGTCGGCAACAACGGACAGAAATACGGGAACCGTGCGATGAATGAGGCGGACGTGATTCTGATGGTCGGTGCCCGTGTAGCGGATCGTTCGATTTCACAGCCGGATCTGATTACGGAGAACAAGGTCCTTGTACACATTGATGTGGATCCTGCGGAAATTGGCAAGAACGCCGGAGCCTCTATTCCTCTTGTCGGAGACATTCGTCATGTGTTCCGGAAATTCCTGGAGGCAGAGCCTGCTGCGGATTATTCCGAATGGACGTCAAGGCTGGATGCTCTCCGGACAGAAGGGAAGAATGCACGTCTGGAAAAGCACAGAGAAGCGGAAGAGAGGGATCTTCGTGAGAAGAATCCCTGGGTGAATGCCGCTTCGTTCCTGCGGCGTCTGTCACTCAAAATGGAGGACAATGCCGTTTATCTTGCCGATGTCGGCCAGAACCAGCTCTGGAGCTGTGCGAATGTTGTGATTCGAAACGGAAGACTTCTCACAAGCGGCGGTATGGGAACCATGGGTTATGCCGTTCCCGCGGCCATGGGGGCGAAGCTTGCGGATCCGAAGCGTCAGGTGATTGCCGTCTGCGGCGATGGCGGTTTCCAGATGACCATGATGGAACTTGCCACCATGAAGCAGTACGGCATTCAGGCAAAGGTCATTGTCCTGAAGAATCGTACACTTGGTCTTGTTCATCAGTACCAGCATCTGAATCTGGAGGATCGCTTCTCCATTGTAGACCTCGGAGATTATCCGAATCTGGAGATGCTTACCAGGGCCTATGACATGCACTTCATTCTTCTGAAGGATACAGAGAAAATGGAAGAGTCCATCGACCGTTTCCTTCAGGACCCGGATTCTGTTCTGATGGAAGTGGATGTAAATCCGGACGAGCTGGCATGAGACATACGACATTTGGATAAGAGGACGACACATGAAACGGATATACTCGGTATTGGTGGAGAACCGCGCGGGCGTGCTCTGCAAGGTGGCAGGCCTGTTCTGGAGAAGATGCTTTAACATCGATTCTCTGGCCGTCGGTGAGACGGATGACCCTACGGTCTCTCATATGATCATTGTTTCAAGCGGCGAAGAAAAGACGCTCGAACAGGTGGAGAAGCAGCTGAATAAGAAGCTGGATGTCATCAAGGTCAAGACCTTTGATGAGCATGAAGCGGTCAGCAGGGAGCTGATGCTGCTGAAGGTAAAATATAACAGGGACAATCGCAGAGATATTATGGAAAACTGCACGATCATGGGGGCGCAGATCATTGATCTGTCCAAGACAATGATGACCATCCAGATCTGCGATACTCCGGAGCGGGTCGAAATGTTCCTGGAAACCTTTAAGACCATCTCGATCGTGGAAATTACAAGAACAGGAACTCTTGCGGTTCCGAAATGCAACGAGGGAATATAGTCATGGAACTGGATCCTCAGCTGGAAAATCTGCTGATTCGTGCGGCCGGGATGGGAGCCTCGGATCTTCACCTTACCGTCGGTATTCCGCCGGCGGTGCGTGTGAATAACGAGCTCGTCATCCTGGAGGATGAGAGCAGGCTTTTGCCTGCGGATACCGAGAGACTGCTGCTTGGCATTATGGATGAAGATCATCTTGCGGCCTTTCGGACAGAGGGAGAGGTGGATTTTGCCTTTGGCATGGCGAAAACCGGACGTTTTCGCGTGAATGTATACCGGCAGCGCGGAACGATGTCTGCTGCAATTCGTGTGATGAGCGGCGCCATTCCGAAGCCGGAGGAACTTCTTTTGCCGCAGTCTGTCATTGACCTCACGCAGAAGCAGTCCGGGCTTGTCCTGGTCACAGGACCGACCGGCTCCGGAAAATCCACGACGCTGGCTTCTCTGATTCAGCGGATTAACGAGACAAGGCACTGCCATGTCCTGACGCTGGAGGATCCGATTGAGTATCTGTACCGGCATGATAAATCCTTGGTGGACCAAAGGGAAATCGGACTGGATTCACGGAGCTTTGCAGGGGCGCTTCGCGCCGCACTTCGGGAGGATCCGGACGTGATTCTTGTGGGAGAGATGCGGGATCTGGAGACGATCAGCACGGCACTCACGGCGGCGGAAACCGGACATCTTGTTTTCTCTACGCTTCATACGCTCGGGGCCGCCTCTACGATCAACCGGATCGTGGATGTCTTTGCGGAGGCACAGAAGGAGCAGATCCGGACGCAGCTTGCCATGGTGCTCGAATCTGTCGTATCACAAAGGCTTCTTCCCAGGGCGGATCAGAAGGGACGAATTGCCTGCTTTGAGGTGATGCATTGCAATACCGCGGTTCGAAGCCTGATCCGGGACAACAAGACCTTCCAGATTCCGGGTGTGATTCAGACGGGAAGCCGCTCCGGCATGGTGACGCTGGAGGATTCGCTTGTGGAAGCCTGCCGCAGAGGGGATATTACAGCGCAGACGGCGCTGGAATATGCACCGGATATCAATGCGGTCAGAATGCGTCTGCAGGCAGCCGAGATCGGCTGACAGAAAAGCCGCTTCCATTATAGCTTTTTCGTATCACGATACTTCTTTCTTTAACTTAAGCAAACTGTATTGCTTTTTCAAAATACGGACGATATAATCGGTTTCAATTTACGGATCCATAGCGGAATCATATGACAGCTATAATGAAAAAGATATCACTGCTGTCTGCTGATTTCCGGAATCCGGGAGGATGAGAATCATGCATAAGAAGGCATTTCAGCTTCTGGTAGACAACACGTCCGGTGTGCTGTCACGAATATCCGGATTGTTTTCCAGAAGAGGCTACAACATTGAGTCCATTACCGCCGGGGTGACGGCAGATCCCAAATACACGCGGATCACCATTGTGGCGTCGGGAGATGACGATATTCTGGATCAGATCGAGAAGCAGGTCCGAAAGCTTGTGGATGTGCGTGAGATCAATGAGCTTCCGCCGGAGGAATCGGTATATCGCGAGCTGGCCCTGATCAAGGTGCGGGTGGACGATGTGAAGCGGGAGAGTGTCATTGCGATTACGAATATTTTCCGCGGCAACATTGTCGATGTGGCACTGGATTCTCTGATTATTGAGATTACCGGAAATCAGGGGAAGATCGATGCGTTCCTCAAGCTCCTTTCCGGGTATGAAATCCTGGAGCTGGCAAGAACCGGAATCGCAGGACTTTCCAGAGGAACCGATAAGGTTGTCTATCTGGACGAAGAGGGAAATGTCATCCGTAAGCAGCAGTAAAGGGGGATGTACAAGGGCCTCGCATTATCTCAGTTATCCACTCGAAGCAGAAATGAATTCCGCAGCCGAAAAGGGCGGACGGATTTCTGATCCGATGACGATAAAACATATTATTAGTTTTCATATAGGAGGAAATTAAAATGGCAGAAGCAAGAATTTTTTACCAGGAAGATTGCAATCAGTCTCTTCTCGAGGGTAAGAAGATCTGCATTATCGGCTACGGTTCTCAGGGCCATGCACATGCACTGAATCTGAAGGATTCCGGATGTGATGTCGTGGTTGGTCTGTATGAGGGCTCCAAGTCCAAGGCAAAGGCAGAGGCACAGGGCCTTACGGTTCTTCCTACTGCAGAGGCAGTAAAGCAGTCCGATGTCATCATGATTCTGATCAATGATGAGCTTCAGGCCGATATGTACAAGAAGGATGTTGCTCCGAATCTGAAGGCCGGCGATATGCTGATGTTTGCACATGGCTTCAACATCAACTACAAGCTGATCGTTCCTCCGAAGGATGTAGACGTTACGATGATCGCTCCCAAGGCTCCCGGACATACTGTTCGTTCCGAGTATGAGGCAGGCAAGGGAACTCCGATGCTGGTAGCAGTAGAGCAGGATGCAACCGGACATGCTCTGGACAAGGCACTTGCATATGGCGCTGCAATCGGCGGAGCCCGCGCAGGTATTCTTGAGACAACCTTCAAGACCGAGACCGAGACCGACCTGTTCGGTGAGCAGGCAGTCCTCTGCGGCGGTGTCTGCGCTCTGATGCAGGCAGGCTTCGAGACTCTGTGCGAGGCAGGCTACGATCCGAGAAATGCATACTTCGAGTGCATCCATGAGATGAAGCTGATCGTTGATCTGATTTATCAGTCCGGCTTTGCAGGAA
>HF986588.1:33087-33390 GCA_000431495.1 Firmicutes bacterium CAG:791
CTTTGCAGGAATGCGTTATTCCATCTCGAACACGGCTGAGTACGGCGATTATGTAACCGGACCGAAGATCGTTACTCCTGAAGTGAAGAAGGCAATGAAGCAGGTTCTGTCCGACATTCAGGACGGCACCTTTGCATCTGAGTTCATTCAGGATATGAAGAATGGTCAGATCCACTTCCAGGCAATGAGAAAGAAAGCAGCTGCGCATCCGTCTGAAGTAGTAGGTACGGAAATCCGCAAGCTGTACAGCTGGAACAACGAGTCCGATATGCTGATCAACAACTGATCGGCAGTCCGGCGAAG
>HF986588.1:33408-40539 GCA_000431495.1 Firmicutes bacterium CAG:791
CAGTCCGGCGAAGGATACGGTTTGTCAAGGGGCAGAGGAGCCAATCTCCCCTGTCCCTTTTTGATTCTATTTCTTTCAGGCAGCTGCAGACAGGCGGCCGCAGAGGAGAAAACTATGGGAATGACAATGACACAGAAGATTCTTGCGCGCCGCGCAGGTCTTCCTTCCGTCAAGGCAGGTCAGCTGATCGAGGCAGATCTTGATCTGGTACTTGGCAATGATATTACGGCTCCGGTTGCGATCAAGGAAATGAATCGTTTCCGGAAGGAGGGGGTATTCGACAAGGATAAGATTGCTCTGGTTCCGGATCATTTTGTGCCGGCCAAGGATATCAAGTCCGCAGAGAACTGCAAATGCGTTCGCGAGTTTGCGCACCGCAACAAGATTACGAATTATTTTGAGGTCGGACAGATGGGCATTGAGCATGCCCTTCTTCCGGAGCAGGGACTCGTTGCTCCCGGAGATGTCATCATCGGCGCAGATTCTCACACCTGCACGTACGGTGCACTGGGCGCTTTTTCGACCGGTGTGGGCTCGACCGATATGGCAGCCGGCATGGCTACCGGAAAGGCCTGGTTCAAGGTTCCTTCTGCCATTCAGTTCCATTTGACAGGAAAGCTGAGTCCCAAGGTCAGCGGAAAGGACGTTATTCTTCATATCATTGGTATGATTGGCGTGGACGGAGCACTCTATCAGTCCATGGAATTTACAGGTCCCGGTGTCGGTGAGCTTTCCATGGATGATCGTTTTACCATTTCCAATATGGCCATTGAAGCGGGCGGCAAAAACGGTATTTTCCCCGTGGATGAGAAGACGCTTGCTTATGAGAAGGAGCATGGCGCTGCAGAGGGCGTGATTTTTGAAGCGGATCCGGATGCAGAGTATGAAAAGACCTACGAGATCAATCTTTCTGAAATCAAGCCGACGGTTTCCTTCCCTCATCTTCCTGAGAATGCGAAGACCTTTGATGAAATCCCCGAGATCCGGATTGATCAGGTTGTCATCGGATCCTGCACAAACGGAAGAATCAGCGACCTTCGCAGTGCGGCAGCGATTCTGAAGGGACGGCATGTTGCAGAAGGCATGCGCTGCATTGTCATTCCTGCCACCAACAGGATTTATCTGGAGGCACTGAAGGAAGGTCTGATCGAAACCTTTATCGAGGCAGGAGCTGTGGTATCGACGCCGACCTGCGGTCCGTGTCTTGGCGGCTATATGGGAATTCTGGCGGCAGGAGAGCGCTGCGTTTCCACGACAAACCGTAATTTTGTGGGCCGCATGGGTGATATCACTTCGGAAATCTATCTGGCAAGCCCTGCTACTGCGGCAGCATCCGCAATCGCAGGTGTGATTGCAGATCCCAGCTCGTATTGAAGATCAGAGAATTCGTCTGTTGCAGAATTCTTTTAACCTGCCGGGGATGATCCCGCCAGAGGAGGAACATTACATGGAAGCAGCAAGAGGAACAGTATTCAGATTCGGTGACAACGTGGATACGGATGTCATCATTCCTGCAAGGTATCTTGCGACCTCAGAGCCTTCTGAGCTCGCTGCGCATTGCATGGAGGATATCGATAAGACATTTATTCAGAAGGTGAAGAAGGGTGATATGATCGTAGCAGGCCGGAACTTCGGCTGCGGCTCTTCCCGTGAGCATGCGCCGATTGCCATCAAGGCGGCAGGCGTCTCCTGCGTCATTGCGGAAACCTTCGCAAGAATTTTCTATCGGAATGCCATCAACATCGGACTTCCCATCATTGAGTGCAAGGAGGCGGCTGCGGAAATTCAGGAAGGTGAGACCGTTTCCATCAATTTCGACACCGGTGTCATCACCGATGAAACAACCGGAAAGACGTATCAGGGACAGGCTTTCCCTCCGTTCATGCAGGGATTGATTGATGCCGGCGGACTGATTAATTACGTCAACAGCCAGGAAGCATAGGTCATCGGACCGACAGAACTGTTATGCAGACATACCCGGAGGATTTCGAATCTTCCGGGTAATTTTTTATCTTGACAATAGTTCGATACTGAACTAATATTTGTTCAGCTTTGAACTAACAAAGAAAAAGGAGAAACAATATGTCTGTCATTCTTACGCTTGCAGTGACGTTTTTTGCCGGAATGGGGGCAGGACTTGGGACCGGCTTTGCCGGAATGAGTGCAGTGACGGTCATCGGACCGATGCTGATGACCTTCCTTCATGTGGATCCCTATCTTGCCATCGGAGTGGGACTTGCTTCGGATGTTCTGGCGAGTGCCGTTTCCGCATGGACCTATGGAAAGAACAAAAATCTGGACCTCCGGAACGGACTTGTGATGATGGCATCGGTTCTTGTCTTTACGGTGGTGGGAAGCTATTTCTCAAGCCTCCTTCCTTCGAAGACGATGGGGAGCTTTTCCATTTACATGACCATTCTGCTTGGCATTAAGTTTCTGGTAAAGCCGGTGATGGCCACCAAGGAGAAGATGCTTGAAGTCAGTGCGAAGAAGCGCTTCCTGCAGGCCCTTGTCTGCGGGGCAATGATCGGCCTGATCTGCGGATTTATCGGTGCAGGCGGCGGCATGATGATGCTTCTGATTCTTACCTCTGTTCTTGGATATGAGCTGAAAACGGCAGTCGGAACCAGCGTGTTCATCATGACCTTCACGGCTCTCACCGGAGCAGTTTCCCATTTTGCAATGGGAGGGTTTCCGGACCCGGTCATCCTGCTCCTCTGCGTTGTCTTTACTCTTTTGTGGGCTCGTATTGCGGCCCGTCTTGCCAACAAGGTTGACAATAAGGTGCTGAATCGTATGATGGGAACCGTACTGGTTGTACTTGGCGCGGCTATTCTGATTTTCAACTGGCTGACCTGAGACGGTCAATGCGCGGAACGGGGGGATTGAAAATGGAGCTTTCAGCGGAGCAGCTGTCACTCATTGCCAACAGCTATGCAATGGAGAAGAGGGCGGTAATGGAGAAATATGATATGACCTCCATTGAGGTGGATGTCATGCTGTTCCTTGCAAACAATCCGCAGTTTGATACCGCGGCAGAGATTGTGAGCATCCGTAAAATTGCGAAGTCTCATGTTTCGCTTGCGGTATCCAGACTGACGGAGCGAGGATATCTTGAAAAGAGCAAAGACTCAAAGGATCGGAAAAAGAGTCACCTGGTGATCACGGAAAAAGCGTCCTCCATGGTGAAGGACGCTCAGAAATTTCAGGCAGAATTCCGTGAACAGATGCTGGCCGGCTTTTCCAAAGAGGAACGGGCTCTTCTGCAGGATTTCACCAGAAGAATCAGCCGTAATCTGCTGGATCTGTCCTTGCGCAGAAACGGAAAAAGACAGGAAATTTTTACTGGTTGAACACGCGTGCAAACGAACCGGATTCGGAGATCGTCTGATTGCCGGAAAGAAGGTGACTGACATCTCCGAGCACCTGTGCACGGAACATGGCGATGCCCGGCTCTGCGTCCGGGATGCTTCCGGCCTGACGCTTCTCGGTATTCAGAATGCAAAGCGAGGTCGGTGCCAGGTAGATGGTCTGCTGCAGAACGACCGGAGAGATCCCGAGAAGATAGCCGACTGCTTCCAGATTGGCGCCGAGATGTGCGAAGAAAACGATGGTCGTATCATCATCGCCGCGCGTTTTCTCTTCATCGGCAAGATAATAGGAATCCTTACGATGATAGCCATATTCGGCAAGAATGTCGTCCAGACCGCTGCGGAGCGCGAGGACGGCTTTTTCATATTCCGGGGCGGATTGAAGAAGCGGATGCCGGTAGAACTCGTCCTTGTCGAAAAACTGCGGCTGCTCCGTCCAGTACTGCGGCATGAAATCCCAGGGAACCTGCCGTTTCCCGGTGGTCGGATCGATGATGGCATAAGAGAACTCATGCATCCAGTCCACGATTTCGGCGGTGCGTCCCATCTTGCGAAGGGAGGGCTCGGCTGTGAGCTTTGCGCGCTCCAAGGGAGAGGAATAAAAACGGTCCACCTTCCAGTGGGGGACGCGGTCAGAGAGCAGCTCGGCTTCCCGGAAACCGCGGGGGGTCAGCGTGTTATGTTCGTAGTCCGGCTCTGCATGGCGGATGAAAATGATGCGCATTGAAAAATACCTCCTGATTCATAAATTACCATGAATGATCATATCATATCCTGACGATTCATGATAAACTGAAAGGCATCGAACGTGGATTCGAACATCGATTGGAACAGGAAATCGAACATAAATCCAGATATGAATGCGGGAAGAAGAGGTTTGGATTAAGCATGATTGCTTCTCTTACAGGAACGGTGGAGAGCTGCTCGGAGACCGGAGTGGTTCTTTGCGTAAACGGAATCGGTTTTGAAGTCAATATGAGTGCGGAGGGAATCCGCGAGCTGGCATCCTGCAGCAGCGATGAGCTGGTGCATGTCCACACTTATATGAGCTTTGGCAGAGAGGGAGATGCCACTTTATTCGGCTTTCTGACGGCAGATGAGCTTTCGCTGTTTAAGAAGCTGATTACGGTCAGCGGCATCGGGCCCAAGGGGGCGCTGGCACTTTTGTCCTCCATGAACGTGGATGATCTGATATTTGCTATTTTGTCCGGAGATGCGAAGAGCATTTCGCGCGCACCTGGTATCGGGAAGAAGACGGCGGAGCGGGTGGTTCTGGATCTGCGGGACAAGCTGGAACTTAATGCAGGCACTCCGGAGCCCGGCATTTCCGCAGAATCCGGTGCAGGCAGCATGAAGGCGGTATCCGGCGCGGCAGAGGAAGCGGCAGAAGCACTGACAGCGCTTGGCTATGCAAGAAGCGAGGCTATGAAGGCGGTGCACCAGGCAGGAGGCGAGGAAGGGATGGATTCTTCTGATGTGCAGGCCCTGCTCAGCGGCGCACTGCGGTATCTGGGATAACCGATATCAGACAGGTTCCGGCAGACAACGGGAACCGGGAAAGGATGGAGTATATGAAAAGTTATCTGATTAAGGATACAACCTTTGAGGAACGGCTCGAGATTGTCCGCGCCTTTGAAGAGACCGGGAGCTGTGAGAACACCGGAATGGACCTGACGGAGTTTTATTCGGATTATATCAGCGGCAGGCGTGAAATTGCCGAGATCAATGCCTCCTTTCACACCGGATATGTGGTAGAGGTTCCGGAAAGCGAGGATCAGGGCTGCGGGATGGGATACCGGAGATGATCCGGATTTCGGACAGGGTTTGTCTGCTTTGAAGACAGGCAGACGGAATCAGGGAAGGCAGAGTATCTTTGGAAAAGAGAATGATTGAAACCAGCTTCACGAAGGAGGACGAGAAGATTGAAGGCTCCTTACGTCCGCAGAAGCTGAAGGACTATATCGGACAGACGAAAATTAAAGACAGCGTGAGCGTCGCCATTGAAGCGGCGAAGCAGAGACAGGAGCCTTTGGATCATATCCTGTTTTACGGGCCTCCCGGACTTGGGAAAACTACGCTGGCTCAGATTCTTGCAAACGAGATGGGCGTACATATTAAGATTACCAGTGGACCTGCCATTGAGAAGCCGGGAGAGATGGCGGCCATTCTGAACGGGCTGAAGGCAGGCGATATTCTTTTTGTGGACGAGATTCACCGCCTGAACAAGCAGGTGGAAGAGGTGCTGTATCCTGCAATGGAGGACTTTGCCATCGATATCATGATCGGCAAAGGGTCGGCTGCGAAGTCCATCCGGCTGGAACTTCCGAGGTTCACACTGGTGGGGGCAACGACGAGAGCGGGACTTTTGTCGGCGCCGCTGCGCGACCGTTTTGGCATGATTCAGCGGCTTGAATTCTATCAGGTGGACGAACTGAAGCAGATTATTTTGAATTCTGCGAAAAAGCTTGGAGTATCGGTGGAGGAAAACGGAGCCATCGAGATGGCGAAGCGATCCCGCGGAACCCCTCGTCTTGCCAACCGGATTCTGAAGCGCGTGCGGGATTATGCACAGGTTCGCTTTGACGGTGTGGTAACGGAGGAGATCGCAAAGACGGCACTGGATCTGATGGATGTCGATAAAATGGGTCTGGACCGGAGTGACCGGAGAATTCTTCTTACTCTGATTCAGAATTTCGGAGGAGGACCGGCGGGGCTCGATACCCTTGCGGCGGCAATCGGTGAAGATGCAGGAACCATTGAGGATGTGGTAGAGCCTTATCTTTTGCAGAACGGACTTCTGAACCGGACTCCGCGCGGGCGTGTCGCAACAAGAGCTGCCTATGAGCACCTGGGCCTCTCCTTTCCGGAAAGCGAAGAAGGATGAGCCGGATACTGGACAATTGAAAAGAAGTTCAGTACAATAATTCGGAATATAGCCGCATGGAAACTGCGGTAAGGGGAGGCAATTATGGCTGCAAAGACAGATGCGGAAGTAATTATTGATGGAAAGGTCTATACACTTTCCGGCTACGAGAGTGAAGAATATTTACAGAAGATTGCATCGTACCTGAACGGGAAGATTGCAGAATTTCGCAAGAATGAAAGCTATGGCAAGCTGAACCCTGATTTTAAGAATATTCTGATGCAGATTAACCTTGCGGATGATTATTTCCGTGCGAAGAGAGAAATGGAAGATCTCAAGGCGGACGGGTCTTCGCGGGAGAAGGATCTGTATGATCTGAAGCATGAACTGATTGCCACGCAGATGAAGCTCGAAACCACCGAGAAGAATCTGAAGGAGGTTCGTGCGGAGAATGACGAGAATGCCAAAAAGATCATTCGGCTCGAGACCGAGCTGAAGACCAGGCAGGAGCGCTCCGGCAAGAACTGAAAGATGAATTTTTGAAAAGAAAAGCGTCGGAATACAAATCCGACGCTTTTTCCATGAAAGAAAGGATCCGGTTTTGAGGCAGAATTCAATGCGGTCTTGGAAAAACAAAGCAAAGAGAGTGGAGCTTCTTGCTCCGGCGGGCGGGATGGAGGCCTTCCGGGGAGCGCTGAATGCCGGAGCGGATGCCGTGTATCTTGCAGGACAGCAGTTCGGCGCCCGCGCTTATGCAGGAAATTTCACGGAGGAGGAGCTGGAGGAGGTGCTTGAAAAAGCTCATCTTTTCAGCGTCCGGATCTACCTTACTGTGAATACACTGACGCGTGAGCAGGAGCTTTCTGAGCTGACCTCCTTTGTGCAGCGTCTGGCAGA
>HF986588.1:40593-44952 GCA_000431495.1 Firmicutes bacterium CAG:791
ATCTTGGAGTGGCGGCTGCCATCCGACGGAGCTGTCCCGGTGTGGAGCTGCATGCCAGCACGCAGATGTCGGTGACAGGAAGAGAAGCCGTGCGTTTTCTGAAACGGCAGGGTTTTGTGCGCGTGGTTCCGGCAAGAGAGCTCTCGCTGGAGGAAATCCGTCTTCTGAAGCAGGAAGAAATTGAGGTGGAGAGCTTTATTCACGGAGCAATGTGCTACTCCTATTCCGGGAGATGTCTGATGTCCAGCTTTCTTGGCGGAAGGAGCGGAAACCGTGGGCGCTGCGCCGGGACCTGCAGGCTGCCCTATGAGATTCTGGATGAACAGGAGCTTCCCGCCGGAAGAGACGGTGTCTGCTATCCCATTTCCATGAAGGATATGTGTGTTCTTTCGATTCTTCCGGAGCTGATTGACTGCGGAATTGATTCCTTTAAGATCGAAGGACGCATGAAAAAGCCGGAATACGTCGCCGGAACGGTGGCGATTTACCGGAAGTACATCGACCGCTTTTATGAATGGGACAGCAAGGGACGTCCCGGGAGCTGGGCGGTGGATGAAACGGACCGGAAGATGCTGGAGAACCTGTACATTCGTTCCGACCTGTGCACCGGCTATTATCATGAGCAGAACGGGCGCAATATGGGGACCATTCATGGGCCGGGCTACCCTGCAATATGGTGACCATTCATGAGCCGGGCTACCGTGGGGCGGATTCTTCACTTCTGGAGCAGATCCGAAAAAAATATCTGGAGGAGGATCGAAAACAGCGCATTACAGGGACCGCCTGCGTTTTTTCCGGGGAGCCTGTTCGAATGAGTGTTTCCCTGGGGGACACGGTTTATGAGGCGGATGGCGCTGTGGCAGAGGCTGCCAGAAACCGCGCACTGTCCGAGGAGGACATCCGCGAAAAGCTGGGAAAGGCAGGAGACACCCCCTTCCGGTTTGAGGAGCTGACGGTTTATACGGATGGGAAATCCTTTCTTCCGGTTTCTGCGCTCGGAGAACTGCGAAGAAAGGCACTGGATGGTCTGAAGAAAATGCTGCTTCCGGATGTTTCGGCCGGGGTGGCTCCTTTGGAGGAGCCTGCGGCGGATCCGGAAGAAATCCGGCTTCCTTCTTCGTTTCTGATGGTAAGAGATGCTGAACAGGCGGAAGCAGTGCTTCGCTTTCTGGAGGAAACCGGCCGGGATGGGCGGACGTCTTTTTCTGACAAAGGAGTACCTGCGGCACTGGTCCTTGACGGCATGCTTCTGGATTTCGGAGCAGAAGGAGAACGTCAAAGAGAACGTATTTTCCGGGAATCGGAAGGGCTGAAACTTCCGGTATATGCGGCACTTCCTTATGTATTCCGGGAAAAGGACCGGACGTGGCTTATCCGTTTTCTTGACGAAAACCGGGAGAATATTTACGGATTTGTTACAAGAAATCTCGAAGAGGTGGAATTTCTTTACGAGAAAGAGTATGATAAAACGGTTCTTGCAGACAGCACTTTGTATGTCTGGAACCATGAGAGCGAGAGGATGCTTCGAAGCTTCTGCCAGGGAATGGTGCTTCCGCAGGAGCTGGACCGGCGTGAACTGGAAGAGACCTTTGGACAGAGTTCTTCGGATAAGATTCTGATGGTATACGGCCGGGTACCGCTTATGGTGACGGCAAACTGTGTCCGCAAGACGGCAGGAAAATGCAGAAGAGCGGAAGGAAAGAACCGGAAAACCCAGTCCGGAAGCGGCTTCTGGTATCTGCAGGATCGCACGGGAGCAGAATTTCCCGTGGAGGCGCAGTGCTCCCACTGCCAGAATATTATTTACAACAGCGTGCCGACTTCGCTGCATCGTTTTGCAGAGGATCCGCTTCTTAAGAAGTGCGGCGCGGTAATGATGAGCTTTACAACTGAGAATGGAAAAGCGGTGCAGGAAGTCCTGATGCATTTTGCAAAATCAGGGATTCTGCGCGCAGTGATGCCGGAAGCTGCCTGTGAGCATCGGACAGAAGAGGGAAGACTTTTTTCGGATTCCGGCTACACAAACGGTCACTACAGGAAGGGTGCAATTTAACTTTACATGCGGACTTATATCCTGGCTTTAACCAAATACGGCATCGTCGCCGTTATCCTTGCATATACGATTCTTTCCTTTTACCTGCTGCTGCAGAAGGATCCGAAGAAGATTCGTCTTCTTACTCTGGTTGAGAACGGATTGATTCTTCTGTTTCAGCTGGTCAGCTATTTTACCTTGTATGTGGCGCTCGGCGAGAGCCGGTATATGCTGTTTGCGCTTCTGGTGATGGGAGCCTTCTTTGCCATCTTCCTCCTGTACCAGACGCTTTACTATCATGCCAATATGCTCTTGTTCAATAACATGTGTCTGCTGTTGTCGGTCGGGCTTGTCGTTCAGTCCCGGCTTTCCTTTGACAATGCGGTGCATCAGATGATGATTGCCTCGATGGGCCTTGTGATCACCTTTGTGGTCCCGCTTTTTCGCAGAAAATTCTACCTTCTGAAGACACCGCGCTATGGGTATGCCATTGCCGGTATTCTGATTCTTGCCGTCGTTATGCTGCTTGGTGCAACCACACTCGGTGCAAACATTACCTATACCATTGCGGGCGTGACCTTCCAGCCGTCGGAATTTGTAAAAATCATTTATATTCTGTTTCTTGCCAGTACGCTGAGGGACGTCCGGGATTTCCGGGATTTCCTGTTTGTTGCGGTGTTTGCAGCTGCACATGTGCTGGTTCTTGTGGGGTCCAAGGACCTGGGCTCTGCTCTGATTTTCTTTGTCGTATTCCTTTTTATGGCTTTTCTTGCAACCGGGGAGTGGATTGTCCTTGCGGGCGGCTTCGGAATGGGCTTTGCGGGTGCGTTCGCATGCTATTTTCTGTTTGCTCATATCCGTCAGCGTGTACAGGCGTTTGTGGACCCGTGGAGCCTGATTGATTCCATTGGCTATCAGATTACGCAGTCGCTGTTTGCCATTGGAGCAGGAGGATTCTGGGGTGTCGGCCTTGGGCAGGGGAAGCCCTCTGATGTTCCGTTTGTTGAGTCGGATTTTGTCTTTGCCGCGGTTTGCGAAGAGCTTGGACAGATTGTCGGAGTTTGTATAATCTTGGTGGGCATCAGCTGTTTTCTTGTCATGCTGGGGCTTGCAGCCGGCTTTGCGGACCGCTTTTATCGTCTGATGGCATACGGCGCAGCCATCTGCTATGTATTTCAGATGTTTCTGACACTGGGCGGACAGACGAAGTTCATTCCGCTGACCGGCGTCACGCTGCCGTTTATCAGCTACGGCGGAAGCTCGATTTTGTCAACACTGATTATTTTCACACTCGTGGAGGTGATGTGTATTCTGCGCGGAGAGAAGATCGAGGAGGTTCAGAGGAGGCGCATGCGTCTGAAGCAGAGGGATGCGGCGTATCGGAGACGTTACAGTCAGGGAGAGTACCGACAGGTCGGGGGAGAGTACCGACAGGTTCGCCAGACCGGCTATGTGAGTTCATCAGAGAGAAGACCGGTGAGCCGTTCCGCGGGAAATGGGTACCGTGCGCCTGCCGACGAGGAGTATTACGATGACTGATCACAGAAGAGCACAACAGAAAAAGGCGGCACTTTTGAGAGAAAAGGCCAAGGTTCGGAAGCAGGTTTTTGTGACGGGCGCTCTGGTCTGCTCTTTGTTTGCGGCGATGACGGTCTATTTTCTGATCTATACGAACAAGAATTCCAAAAAGCTCTTTGAGAACGATTACAATAAGAGAGAAGAAGCGCTGCTTGAGAAGAATGTCCGCGGAAAGATCTATGCTGCCAGCGGAGAGGTCCTTGCGGAGACCATTCAGGATCAGGACGGAAACGATGTCCGTTCTTATCCTTACAAAAACCTGTTTTCCCATATCGTCGGCTACACCTATAAGGGCGGAAGCGGTGTGGAGCAGCTTCAGAATTACAATCTGATGCATTCGGATATTTCTCTGTCGGATAAGGCATCTTATGATGCGGCGGGCGAAAGATATCCCGCAGATGATGTCTATACAACGCTGGATCTTGCACTTCAGCAGGCTGCCTCCGACGCACTTGGCGACAATCGCGGTGCAGTCATTGTGACGGAGGTGAATACCGGAAATATCCTTTGTATGGTGTCCAAGCCGGATTTTGACCCGAATGATATTGAAGCGGAATGGGAACAGCTTGGCGCGGATACAGATTCCGGTACGCTGGTGAATCGTGTGACACAGGGAGTGTATGCACCTGGTTCTACGTTTAAGATCTTCGATGCGATTGAGCTGATGGACGATGATATGGCGGCAGCCAACGCGTTCAGCTACAACTGCATCGGATACGACAATAATTTCACTCTGGAAGACGGACAGC
>HF986588.1:44969-46105 GCA_000431495.1 Firmicutes bacterium CAG:791
GACGGACAGCCGATTCATTGCTACCACTGGACGGCACATGGTACTGTCAGTCTTGAAAAGGCTTTTGCAAAATCCTGCAACTGCGCATTTGTCAATATCGGAAACAGTCTGAACCGGGATTCCTTCTGCGCGCTTTTGAACAACATGATGTTCGGAGAAGCGCTTCCGTACGATCTTCCGAGCGGAACAAGCTCCTACACGCTGACAGCGGATACGACGAAGGAGGATGTGACCCAGCTTTCCATTGGTCAGGGATCCACGCTGATGACGCCGATGCACCTGAATATGATTACGGCCGCCATTGCAAACGGAGGCACCGTACATAAGGATCAGATCATTGCCTCGGTAAAGACCGGGACAGGCTCCACTTTGTCAGAGACAAAGCCGGAGGACTACCGGACCGTGATGACGTCAGAGGTCGCTGCCAAGATGCGGGAAATGATGCGTGATGTCATTGCGGAGGGCACGGCGACCAAACTGAGCAGCCGTCCGTACAATCCCTGCGGAAAGACGGGCTCGGCGGAGATTGTGACCGGCGAGAGCACCTCTCACGCGTGGTTTACCGGCTTTGCACCGGAAGAGAATCCGGAGATTGCAATTACGGTCATCGTGGAGGGTGCGGGCACCGGCGGTGTATCTGCCGTACCTGTGGTAAGAAGTGTTCTGGATGAGTATTTCGGTTATACACCGGCCGAGGGCGAGGATGACGATGCCAATTACATTATGGTTGGCGTAGACGGAACCCAGACGGTGTCGGATCCTTCGGAATCCACCGGAACCACCGTGACGCTGAATATGGACACCAACGGAGACGGCATCATGGATGCCATCGATACGAACGGAGACGGAATTCCGGATGCCTATGATCTTGATGGAGACGGAATTCCGGAATCTACGACCAATACCCCGAAGCCTTCTTCCACTGTGCCTGCAGGAAATGAGGGAGCGACTGCGGGGACGACAGGCACAGAGGCAGGAACGGAAGGAAATCCTGCAGGCAATACCGATACTGCCAATTCTCCGAACGGTACAGAGACCGGTAACGGCGGCGTGACGACGGATCCGAATGCAGGAGCCGGAGCGGGGACGGATAACACCGGAACCGGGACCTCTGCTCCGGACACCACGGGAGGACA
>HF986589.1 GCA_000431495.1 Firmicutes bacterium CAG:791
TAATCCCTGTGGAGCAAAAGAGCCCGATAGAGATGCATCCGACCGGTGGAAATAATCCCTGTGGAGCAAAAGAGCCCGATAGAGATGCATCCGACCGGTGGAAATAATCCCTGTGGAGCAAAAGAGCCCGATAGAGATGCATCCGACCGGTGGAAATAATCCCTGTGGAGCAAAAGAGCCCGATAGAGATGCATCCGACCGGTGGAAATAATCCAGAGATGTTGATCAATTCAAGTTTGCCGCGGAAAATTAAGATAGAACGCTCAGAATCTGCAGGCGAGGCTGTGGCAGAAAGAAAATTCTGCCCACGCATTCAGAACCAGAGGGGAGTATGAAGAAGAGAAAACTTGTGGCGCTGGCAATAGCGATCATCGTGGTTGCCCTGATGCTGGAGGCCGGTATTTTAAAATATGTGAATGATCGAACGACGTACAGGACCTCTGAGGTGATGCTGGATCGTGTGCTGACGGTGCTTGAAAAGAACGATCAGAACGAGTCGGATCTGATCGAATCGCTGAAAGCGGACTATATCGTGCGTGCGCGTGCTGTGTCCTATATTCTGGATGCGAAGCCGGAGGCGGAGTTCGATGTGGATGAGCTGCAGCGGATTGCGAAGCTGATTTCGGTGGATGAGATCCATCTCCTGGATCGGGAGGGCATGATCTACAGCGGTACGATCCCGAAGTATTTTGGCTATAATTTCGATTCGGGCGAGCAGATGGCCTATTTTAAGCCGATGCTGTCGGACAAGCAGCTGTCGATGTGCCAGGATGTGACGCCGAATACCTCCGAAGGCAAGGAGATGATGTATGCCATCGTCTGGGATGAAAACGGGACGAAGATGATTCAGGTCGGCATTACGCCGAAGCATCTGCTCGCGGAGCTGAAGCAGAACCAGGTTTCCGCGGTGGTGGCCGATATGCCGGTTTATAAAGGCATGGAGATTTTCGTTGCTGATCCGGAGACGAAACAGATCGAAGGCGCCACGGACACGAAGCAGATTGGGCGTAGTCTCGAGGAGCTTGGCATCAGCGCAGAGATCACCGGCATTGGACAGACCGTGATCATGGGGGCCAACGTCAATGCAAAGCGCTGTCGATGCATGCTGCAGCGGGATGCGAACTACCTTGTAGTGATCACGGAGGAGAAGGCGGTGCATCTCGAAAGCAGTTTTATTGCGATGCTCATTGTCGGGGTGTATCTGATTCTCGCGTCATGCTGCATGGTGTATATGCTCGCGGAGGTTATGAAGGAGAAGTACGAGAAGGAGAAGCTGCGCTATATCTCGATGACGGATGAGCTTACGCACTACGGAAACCGGCACGCGTATGAGACGGATATCGCAAAGCTCGATCTGCATGCGGCCTGGGCTTATCTGTCAATGGACGTAAACGGGCTCAAGCAGGTCAATGATACGCGCGGACATGCGGCGGGCGATGAACTGATCTGTGCGGCGGCCGAGACAATGAAGCGGAGCTTCGCATCGTGTGGCCGGGTGTACCGCATCGGCGGTGATGAATTTGTCATCATTGTCACGGAAAAGCTGGCGGAGCTGGACACGCGGCTTGAGGCATTTGAGGAGGACGTCGCGCGTTGGCAGGGCGAGCTTGTGTCGTCGATGAGTATCGCCTGTGGATATGTGCTGAGCACGGAACAGCCATGGGAAAATGTTCATGAAATCTCGAAAGCCGCGGATAAACGCATGTACGAACGGAAGGCATGCTATTACCGCGAAAGCGGCGCAGACCGCCGGAGACCATAAGAATAGAAGGCTGTCGTGACGAGGAATCCGTCATGACAGCCTTAATTTGGTCATTGAGAAATTCAATTTAGTCATTTAAAATCAAAATGACCAAGATAAAATCTAAATGAGTAATTGCATGAGGGACTACAATTACAAAGAAAAATGGAAGAAACTCCTGACTCCGGAGATTGTAAAGAAGCTTGCAGAAGTATCTGGAGATGAGATCGGATGACAATGATGCACTGCTGGTGACACTGGATACACCGCATGTTCGATTGAAAATCAGCGGCGTGGAAATAAGGCTCCGAAATCTGGGGAAACAAGTTAAAGTCGAACGGATTCATCCGCATAAGTTTCGTAGAACGATGGCAACCAGAGCTATAGAAAGGGACGTGACAAATATGATGTATCCATACATGACATTTAATGACGATACAGAAGTAACCCATTCGCAAATGCTGGATGATGGATCGGTCAAGGTATATATCGAAACACCGGTTGAAGATGGATTCAAGAATTTGACCTGTTTGTTGCCGGAATATCAATATGAAAATCACGGATATGATGAAAAAGAACTGAATTACTGGAAAGCGTTTATCCAGAACAATGCGCATATCATCATGGAACTGGCGAAAGAAGGGGGATTTGTAAATGCCACAGCTGTTTAGAATCGGCCCCTATATTGTTTATTTCTGGTCGAATGAAGGAATTCCACAGGAGCCTGTCCATGTTCATATTGTGGATGGCAAACCGACTGCGAATGCAACGAAGTTTTGGATAACCCGAAGCGGAAAAACAATTTTGGCAAATAATAATTCACGTATTGCAGATAAACAGCTGCGTTTGTTACAAAGAATTATCGAGGCCAACAGCGAGAATATCATGGACAAATGGAAGGAGCACTTCGGAGAAATTAATTTTTACTGTTGATGGATTTTATCCTGCAAATTGAGGTTTGCAGGGATGATGGATGGAATATAAGTTATTGAAAAACATTGCCCAGATAACTATGGGCAGTCTCCAGATTCTTCAAGCTATAACGAAGAAGAGAAAGGCCTGCCATTTTGTCAGGAAAATGCAGATTTTTGTGAATTATATCCGACGGCAATCACCATAAAAAATGAGGCCGAAAAGAATTATGTATACCACCTGTTAAAGACTGAAAAAACAGATCTTAATAGTAAGGGAACGGGCAGTACATTTAAAGCAATTGGAAAGTCTGTTCTTGAGGAAGTGCAAGTCCCTGTGGTTAGCCGTGAACAGCAAGAAATAAGCATGCAACTTGCAGATGAAACGAGGAACCATTTGCAGATCATCACTTCGTTTAATGACGGATGTATTGGGCGCTGAGGATGTCTCTGCGCCCGTTCTTGTTTCTTTATACGGATTCATATAAGAGGGGATGGCATGCATAACTTTAAAGAACTCACAGAGCAGCTTTTGAAAATTTACAGTAATTCCAAATCTGTAGATAGGTGGCAATTAAAATGACGTCTATTCAATATTATGATTCGCCGCTGGGACGCATGCTGATGGCGGCAGATGAGCTCGGGCTGAGCGGTTTATGGTTTGAGGGTTCAAAATACTATGCCGACCGGCTGCCCGCTGGATACTTAGAGCAGAAGACGGAGATTCTATCGGCGGGGAAGCGCTGGCTGGATCTGTACTTCGGTGGGCAGAAACCTGATTTCCTGCCGCCATTACATCCGGAGGGAACGGCATTTCAGAAATCTGTCTGGGATATACTTCTGGAGATTCCATATGGGAAAACGATAAGCTACGGCGAGATCGCAGGGCACATAGCTCTGAAGCAAGGGATATCCAGGATGTCGGCGCAGGCCGTCGGGGGAGCGGTCGGGCGTAATCCCATCTCGATCATCATTCCATGCCATCGGGTCGTGGGCGCAGATGGCAGCTTGACGGGGTACGCCGGCGGGCTCGATAGAAAAATCAAACTGCTGGAACTGGAGCATAGTGCCATTGGTTTGTGAGATGCTGGACACGCCATGGTGTCGGTCGAAATAATCCCTGCGGCACAAAAGAGCCCGACAGAGATGCATTCAGCCGGTTGAAATAATCCCTGTGGAACAAAAGAGCCAGACGGGGATGAATCTGGCTGGCGGAAATAATGAAAAATTAAGAGTAGTCTATGGCGACTTTACCCTGGGTGTACATGGTGTAGGGTTTGACTATATTTTTTCTTATGCACAGGGTGGCCTTGAATCTATCGTGAAAGATGGATATGAATGGCTTTATCGTTGCCCGAAACCTACGTTCTGGAGAGCCTTGACAGATAATGACCGAGGAAGTAAATTCCATATTAAAAGTGGTAACTGGCTTGCTGCAGATATGTTCATCGATTTTCAGGATGTCAAGGTGATCATGGATGGAGCTGTTCAGAATTGCAAGGCACCGGATAATAACAGCTATGGCGGAGATGTATCGGCAAATGAGATTACTGTAAAGTATCTTTATAAGACTATTTCTATTCCTGCTACGACGGTTATCGTATCTTATACTGTGAATAAATCTGGAAAAAACAAAGTAGATGTGCACAGCATGGCGAATTTGAAGTTACGGATCTTAGCTTGACGCCATATATTGTACCTCAGGAATGCGGCATGAGAATGGATACGGAATGGCCGATACACCATTTGACTTTTCCTGCCTGCCATATACGGCAAGTGAAATTGAGAATGCTTTGCATCATGAAGAATTACCACCAGCGAGAAGAACTGTATTGTGCATATATGGCGCAGTTCGCGGTGTTGGTGGTATAGACAGTTGGGGAACCGATGTCGAAGATGCAGAAAGGTATGTATGAATTTTAAATACTCTTCAGACTGGATTAAGAGCTTTCTTATTATGCTCTGTGCAGTCACAGTTATGGGCATGTGTGTATCACTTTTAGTGATGTGCAATATGGGAACGGATCCATATTCAGCAATGAATTATGGAATATCACATATGCTTGGCATGAGCTTTGGAAACTATCAGCTACTTTCAAACTTGGTTTTATTGCTTGTTGTAATCATATTTGATCGAAAACTCATTGGTACAGGTACACTTGGTAACATGATCCTGGTTGGGTACGCCGCAGATTTTTTCACATGGATCTGGAAAAATGTTTGCCATGTACCAGAACAGCTTAGCCTAAGCACAAGAATAATTATTCTGATTCCAGCACTGATTTTGTTTATTTTTGCAGCTGCTATTTATATGCAAAGTGGACATGGCACGGCTCCGTACGATGCAGTATCCTTCTTGATTACAAATAAAATTGCAAAGGTGACAGGAAGGAATATGTTTAGAATTATACGAATAGTATACGATTTACTGGCAACCTGCATTGCTATTGAGACTGGAGGAGAAGTCGGCATAATCACGATATTAATGGTGATTTTGCTTGGACCAACGGTGGGATTCGTCGGCGATTTTATAAAACGTAAGAAGCCGAAGATGACCACTTTATAATGGATGCTTTTTAAAAGCAAATTAAAGTCTGTTCATAATATCGATAATCATCTGATGATCTTGAAGCAAAGTGATTGCAAAGCTTTTTTTGCCAGCATCTTTTAGCGATGCGCCTATATGATATCCGATTTTTTGATCAAGGATCAGAAAACGATCATGGAAAGTATTTATATAATTTACAGTCAGGGTCGGATATTGTCCATTGAAAGTGGATATTTCGGATGCTGTAAGGCGACAACCTCTATTCGTTGTATAAAGAGAAACAGAGGCTCCATCAGTCTTTTTTGAAAGAAGATCTAACGTTCCAGTATCGACATAGCCATCAATAAGTATGATGTCGTTTGATGCCTTTTGTATCAATGTTGAGATTAAACTGAACGCATCATAAATCTGGCCGTCAAAAAAGACTTTTTGAGTAGATTCCTCATGATCGGAGATATAATCGAAAATCTGGTCTAATTTTGTATCAGTTTTTTTCTCATACTCAATCTGGCGCAGCTCAACAGAAGAAATCCGGTCAAACATATATGCATTACTGGCAATAAAACGCCGCATTTCTCTAAAAGCACGCATGATGAAGATTGTCTGTTTGTCTGCAGTATCACCGTGCAAAACTGTTGCAAGCATATATATTCCTTGCTCTGTGAAAGCATATGGAGGTTTACGGCGTCCTCCTAATTGTCCGGAAAAGAATGATGAATTTCGTGAAGTCACAATTTGTGATTTCACGAGCTCAACTTCTTGAGGCGTCAGCTGGAACATAAAGTCATCCGGAAATCTGGAAATGTTACGTTTTACCTGCTGGTTCAAAGTCCTGACTTCGTAACCGTAGATTCCGGCAAGGTCAGAATCAAGCATAACCTGTTGGTTCCGAATGGTATAGATCATTGGTTGGAGAGTCGTGCTGTTTATTTCTATCAGGTCGGCAGTTTTATTATCCTGAGGTGGCTGTTTTTCTTCCATTAAACAAAAATATCCTTTCGTAAATTCCGTGAAATCACAATTTGTGATTTCACGGATAGTATATCATGTGGAGAAGTATATCTCCATCAGAAGTTGAAGAGGTGAGCGCATGGCATCCGGACGTATAAAGGGCATTACAATCGAGATTGACGGCGATACCACAAAGCTCACCACGGCTTTTGAAGCAGGTTGACAAGCAGATCAGGGACACACAGAACAGTCTCCGGGATGTGAACAAGTTGCTCAAAATGGATCCGGGGAATGCCGATCTTCTGGCGCAGAAGCAGAAGTATCTGACAGACGCGATTGACGCGGCCAAGAAGAAACTGGAAGAAGAAAAGTCAGCCTTCGAGCAGCTGAAAAACGGACCGCAGACTGATGATACAATCCGCCAGCATGAAGCGCTGACCAGGGAAATCGCGGATACCGAACAGCAGCTGAAAAGTCTGACGAAAGAATATCAGAACTTCGGTTCTGTCGCGGGACAGGAATTACAGACTGCAGGAAAGAAGATGCAGGATGTCGGAGACAAGATCTCCGGAGCCGGGATAAAGATGCTTCCTATTACGGGCGTTGTCACGGCAGCGGGTGTAGCGGCTGTAAAGACTGCGGCTGATTTTGATTCTGGTATGAGCCAGGTTTCGGCAGTTTCCGGGGCAACCGGATCTGATCTGGAAGCCCTGCGGGATAAAGCTCGTGAGATGGGCGAGAAGACGAAGTTCTCCGCATCCGAAGCCGCAGAAGCCATGAATTACATGGCGATGGCTGGATGGAAGACAGAGGATATGCTCGGCGGTATCGAAGGCGTCATGAATCTGGCCGCTGCGTCGGGTGAGGATCTGGCGACTACTTCGGATATTGTAACAGACGCTCTGACGGCTTTCGGCCTTACCGCACAGGACTCCGGACACTTTGCGGATATCCTGGCGGCGGCTTCAAGTAACGCCAATACGAATGTCTTCATGATGGGTGAGACATTCAAGTATGCCGCGCCTGTCGCCGGTGCGTTGGGATTCTCTGCGGAAGATTCACGCCATCCGTGGAGTCCTGAGACCGGCGTTTTAGATGGCGGTAGACGATGACATGCTGATAAAGAATCCTTTCGGTTTCGAGCTTGCCGGAGTCATCGTCAATACTGAAAAGACGAGAGAGGCCATTGCCACGGAGCAGATGCAGAACTTCCTCAAGTTCGTTCACGACGATAACGTATATTGCAAGTACTACGAGGTCTTTTACATCCTTTTCCATACAGGCATGAGAATCAGCGAGTTCTGCGGACTCACGCTGAGTGACCTTGACATGGAGAACCGCATCATTAACATCGATCATCAGCTGCAGAGAACTGCACAGGGCGATTATGTTATCGAGGCTACGAAGACGAATGCCGGAACAAGGAAGCTCCCAATGACGGATGATGTATGGTATATGTTCCAGGCAATCATCGATGACCGACCGAAAAGGATGAAAGAGATCATGGTTGATGGCCACATCGGATTCCTTTTCAGAGATGACCGGGGCCTGCCGCTTGTAGCCCTGCACTGGGAAAACCGTTTCAAGCACGCAGTCAAGCGGTACAATGACATCTTCCGCGTACAGCTTCCGAACATCTCGCCTCATGTCTGCAGGCATACCTACTGCAGCAATATGGCAAGAGCCGGAATGAATCCAAAGACTCTTCAGTACCTTATGGGGCACTCGGACATCGGTGTGACGATGAATACATACACCCACTTAGGACTCGATGCTGCGAAGGAAGAGATGATCCGCCTGGAGGAGTTGAACCAGGCGAAGAAGGAAATCGATAAGACCGAAGGCAAGAAGCCTTTGAAACAGAATATGTTCAGAGTAATTTAATATGGCTATTGTTTCGTCCCCGGGCATTATGTCCGGGGCATTTTTTTATACAGAGAATTAAGAAAAATGGAAAGGAAATGACCGGAATTCTATATTTTAAGCCTGATGCTCAGATGGTAAAATCAAGAAAGAAAAGCAGAAAGAGAAATCTTGCTAATGTTTGTCAAGCAGATTTTT
>HF986590.1:0-621 GCA_000431495.1 Firmicutes bacterium CAG:791
ATGCATCTCTATCTCGCTCTTTTGTTCCACAAGGATTATTTCGGCCGACCAGATGCATCTCTATCTCGCTCTTTTGTTCCACAAAGATTATTTCCACCGGCCGAATGCATCTCTATCTTCCTCTTTTGCTCCACAGGGATTATTTCCGCCGGCCGAATGCATCTCTATCTTGCTCTTTTCTTCCACAGGGATGATTTCGCCCCGGTCAGATGCGTCTCATCGCTGAGAACATCTCTGCCAGGCCATTCCGTCAACTTCCGAAAAAGCCCGGAATCTATGTTTTTTAATTTGTCTTACGCCACGCCAGATGCGCTACGGAAGCAAAGCTTCCTACGCTTATCCGCGGCATTCACCGCATACAGCCCATCGCATAATGGGGCCTTTGTGAGCAAGCTCCCACAGCACCTTATGCTCGGTCTGTGCGTGGCTCATTGCTAACGCGTGACATCAGGACGATTGTCTCCACGTTTGCCGTCTTCGGGAACTGATTGACGCTGATCCCCCGCACCGGAACATAGCCCTGCTCCCGCATCAGCGGAAGATCTCTTGCGAGACTTGTAGGCTTGCAGGAGATGTAAAGAATATTCTCCACACCATACGCAAGAATCTTCGGAAGAGCCT
>HF986590.1:642-15102 GCA_000431495.1 Firmicutes bacterium CAG:791
GGAAGAGCCTTGGGATGGACACCGTCTCTTGGCGGATCCAGAATAATGAAATCCGGCTTTTCTTCAATGGTATCAATGACCTTCAGGACATCTCCCGCGATAAATTCGCAGTTGGGAGTCTGATTGCGGATGGCGTTTTCCTTTGCGGCTTCTACGGCTTCTTCCACAATTTCAACACCGATCACCTTGGAAGCTACCGGTGCAATCAGCTGCGAGATCGTTCCCGTTCCGCAGTAGAGATCGAACACCACCGGCTTTTCGGACGTGGCCGAAGGAGCATCACAGGAAGCTTCCGGGGCCTTCTCCGGGTTCTGCATTGCCCCGGTGATCATTTTCCTTGCCGTTTCA
The DNA here is from genome assembly GCA_000431495.1 of Firmicutes bacterium CAG:791. Taxonomy (GTDB): domain Bacteria; phylum Bacillota; class Clostridia; order Lachnospirales; family Lachnospiraceae; genus CAG-791. Next base: position 991 of record HF986590.1, read on the forward strand.
TACAAAAGCTCTGCTCCGAAGCTGTTTGTCTGGAAGAAGGAGAACGGCGTGACCGTAAACTTCAGCCCAAGCAGCTCCTCCTCGAAGCTGTCCTTTCCATACAAAACATCGGTTCCCTGATCCTCCACAACATCCGCCACGGAATCATTGTGCGTATGCAGGATCCCGGCAATTCTGCCTTGATATTCACCCTCCAGAAGAGTCTGCCGAAATCCATCCAGAAGAATTACTTCCGTCCCCTTCTCCTCTGGTTCCAGTTTCCGCCCGGCTTCCCGGCCTTCGGGCAGGCAGTCCGTCTGCGTCGTTGTGACAAGATCCACCAGGATTTCCCCTGTCTTCATGCCCTTCCGGATCAGCAGATGCCGGAGGTATCCCTCCCGGCGCATTCTATGATAGAACGGTACCCCGGCTGCGGCGAAGTACACCTTTGTTCTGTGAATGATTTCACGGAAATCCGAATCCACTATGCGGCATTCGTCGGCATCCGTGACATCATAAAATGACCCACGCTTATGCATGCCAAGCGTCATGGGTCCATCCTTGACTTCGTCACCAAAGGTCAGCTCCATCTTGTTGCGGTAGCCTTCCGTTACAGGACTCTCCAGAATCCCCTCAAACCAGGTGTCCGCATCCGGATCTGCACTCCGAAGAAGCTTTCGGATCTGCTCCTCCTTCAAGGCAAGCTCTTCCCTCTCCGGAAGGTTCAGGTAGAGGCATCCGCCGCAGGAACCAAAGCGCGGACATTCGGGCAGGATCTCCGCCGGTGAAGGCTCCAGAACCTCCAGAAGACAGCCCTCGGCTCTCTGACTGTGCTTCTTCGTAATGCGAGCACGAACCTTCTGTCCCGGGATGGTATTTTTGACTGTGATTTCTATCTCATCCTGATGAAAAACGCCTTTGTTGGGAAAGCGGAGCGTCTCCACAACGCCCTCAATGATGTCGCCTTTTCTCATGTACCTTACTGCTCCTCGTCAAATTCTTCGGCGATGTCCGGATCATCCTGATAGTCTTCCTCATCGTCCTCGTCATCGTTCGGCCGAAGGAAGGAATACTCATCGTCTTCCTTTGGCTCGAGGAACTTCAGCACGGCATACACAATGCCGCCAATGACAACAATGGCTCCAACCACAAGAAAAATTGTCCGAATGACTTTCCAAAGATCACTGTGCTTTTCCATACCGGTATCCTCCTTTTACTCTGCTTCCGCTCAATAAAGCTTCCAGCCATCAAAGCTTTCTGCTCATTAAATTTTCTGCAGCTTTGCAAACGCTGCATACATAATCTTGGGACCTGCGCTGTCAAAATTAACCTTCACCTTATAGTCTCTCGGTCCCTTCTCCAGCATCTCCACCGTTCCCGGTCCGTATTTGATGTGCTCCACACGGTCACCGACTTCATAATCCGGCTTTCCTCCCGCAGGCATTCCCTTGCTCAGGCTGTCCAGTCCGGTTTTTCCTGCAAGAAACGGCTTCTTATCGGGGGTCGTGTGCGGCCGCACATAGGTTGCACGGAGCCGTCCATCTGCGCTTCTTCCGGATCCTGTCCCGGAAACGCCTCCGATACGAGGCGCCTGCTGCGGCGTTTGGGATCGCATCGCTCCCGATTTGACGCTTCCCGCTCCCCAGGTGCTCCCAGTATTCCACGGCATCTCATCCGCAGAATCATCCTCTTCGCGTAAGAAGGAGCCTCCTCCGAATCTCGCCGATTCATCCATCAGCTTCTCCGGAATTTCCAGAACAAACCGGCTGATCGGATTGTACTGCATCTCTCCGCGGAGCATGCGTCCTCTTGCACTCGTAATGGTCAGCTCACCTCTCGCACGCGTGATGCCGACGTAGGCAAGCCGCCTCTCCTCCTCCAATGCATCCGGATCGTCCGACTGGATCGACTGGAAGCTGGGGAAAATACCGTCCTCCATTCCCGCAAGATATACGCAGGGGAATTCAAGTCCCTTTGCGGAATGCAGTGTCATGAGAAGCACGCGGTCGTCATTTTCGCCGACCTGATCAATGTCTGCAACAAGCGATACGTCCTCAAGAAAGCCTGACAGGGACGGTCCGTCCGAATCGGCGCTTTCTCTTGCCTGTTCCTCGTAGGAGGCCGCCTTACTGATCAGCTCGTCCACGTTTGCGATGCGGTCGCTCGCGTTTTCTTCCTCGTAGTCCTCCAGATAATCTTCATACTCCGTCTCATCCACGATTTTCTTGATGAGCTCTTCCACGGAGTGGTCCCTTGCATATTCCCGAAGGGAATCGATCAGCTCCGTAAACGGTTCGATCTTGTTCTTCGCCCGTGCAAGCTCCGGATACTCCCCGATGTTCTCCAGAACCTGATAGAAGCTGATGCCCTGCTCGTTTGCCGCAGCAGCCGCACGGTCGATCGTTGTTTTCCCGATGCCGCGCTTTGGAATGTTGATGATCCGCTGCGTGCTGATGTCATCCCTTCCGTTGTCAATGGTTCGAAGATAACCGAGGATATCCCGCACCTCCATGCGATCATAGAAATTATGTCCGCCGACGATGTTGTAGGGAATGCCTTCCATGACCAGCTTATCCTCCAGAAGACGCGACTGGGCATTGGTCCGGTACAGGATGGCAAAGTCCTTGTTGGAAAGTCGGTGGTCCTTTCGAAGCCTTCTTCCGATATCCTCCGCAATAAAGGACGCTTCGTCTGTACCGCTCGCAAACTGGCGAAAATGAATCCTGCTGCCCTCGCCGTGATCGGTCCAGAGCTTTTTCTCCTTGCGGGAGGTGTTGTGCGCAATCACCGCATTGGCTGCGTCCAGAATATTCTGCGTCGACCGGTAATTCTGCTCCAGCCGAACCACATAGGCATCCGGATAGACCTTCTCAAAATCCAGAATATTCCGGATATCCGCTCCGCGGAATTTGTAAATCGACTGATCGTCGTCTCCCACGACGCAGAGATTTCGGGAGCCTGCTGCCAGCATCCGCACAATTTCGAACTGCGCCTTGTTGGTATCCTGGTACTCATCCACCATGATGTAACGGAACCGGTCCTGATAATTCCGGAGAACATCCTCTCTGGCAGAAAACAGCTCCACCGTCTTCATCAGAAGATCGTCAAAATCCAGTGCGTTATTGGAGACAAGCTCCTTTTCATACTCCACATATACCTCTCCGATCCTCTCTTCCTGGAAACTGGAGGTATGCGTTTCCTGAAAACGATGTGCATTCTGCAGATCATTTTTCGCCTGTGAAATTGCCGCCATGATGGAACGCTCCCGGAGCTGCTTGGTGTCGATGTTCATTCTCCGGCAGATCTGGCGGATCAGTGTCTTCTGATCATCCGTATCATAGATGGTAAAATTACTGTCGTATCCGATCTGATCAATATGTCTTCGCAGGATACGCACGCACATCGAGTGAAAGGTAGAAATCCAGATGCTCTCCGCGCCAAAGCCGATCAGCTTGTCCACACGCTCCCGCATCTCGCCGGCCGCCTTGTTGGTGAAGGTGATCGCCAGTATATTCCAGGGATTTACGCCGCATTCCTCCATCAGGTAGGAAATCCGGTGAGTAATCACTCTTGTTTTGCCGCTTCCTGCTCCTGCAAGAATCAGCACCGGGCCCTCCGTGTGAAAGCAGGCATCCCTCTGCTCTTTGTTTAAGGTATCGTAAATACTCATATTTCTCTTTTATCTGTCCTGTGTCTCATCGTCCAGAAGCCGCTCAATAAACAGCTTCTTCAGATAGATTTCCGTACTCATTCTTGCAATCAGTGCAAACTTCCGGAGCACGGCCGCATCCTCTCCTTCCGCATCCGGAAAGGCCTTTCGTGCCCGTTCAAACTGCCGGTCGGCATCGGTTCGGACTGCCTCCAGCTCATCCCCGAGATTCTCGTAGACCGTCCGGTAAATCGCTTCCAGAGAAAGCCCGTCTCCCTTTCCTGCACCGTTTCCGGCGTATCGCTCCTGCAGGGGCTTCAGAACCTGCCCGATGTCCCCGATGGAAAGATAGCTCTTCAGATAATAGACCATCAAAAGAAGAATCATGTGATCCATGCCGTATTTCTTGCGGACCGGCGGAATCAGAACGTCGTTCTTCACATAATTGTTGATCATGGTCTTCGTCAGAATTTTGTCGTGCTCCGGATCCCTTGTGCTCTCCTTGAGATGCTCCTCCATAAAGGTCAGAACCTGATCCATATACAGATCAATTCTCGGGATCTCATCCGCCGAAACGAACAGGGATTCCTTCACCATCCGGTGAAACTGCTCCTGCAGCTCTCTATCGTCTTTCTCTTGCTTCACGGGCCATCTCCTTCATTTCCCGGGCACTTTGCAGAGTCGTCTCCGTGAGCCGTTCCCCGCCCATCATCCGGGCCAGCTCACGACAGCTCTCTTCCTCATCCAGTGCGCGGATGTGTGTCGTTGTCCGTCCGTTTTCCGCCGTTTTTTCGATGAGAAAATGCTTCTCCTCCATCGAGGCAATCTGCGGAAGATGCGTGATGCACAGAATCTGATGGTCCGCCGACAGGCGTCCCAGCTTCTGCGCCACCTTCCAGGCAGTCTGTCCGCTGATTCCGCTGTCGATTTCATCGAAGATCAGCGTATGAATGTCATCCTTCCCGGCAAAAACCGTCTTGAGCGCAAGCATGATTCTGGAGAGCTCACCGCCCGATGCGATGGCATCCAGAGGCCGCACCGGCTCCCCCGGATTCATGGATATGTAGAAAATAACGCTGTCACAGCCGTTTCCGGAGAGCTGCTCTTCCCTGCTTGTGATCTCCGCCCGGAAATCCACCTGATTGAAATTCAGCTCCAGAAGCTCCCGCTTCATTTTCTCCTGAAATTCCTTCGCTGCTTTTGTCCGGAGCTCTGTCAGCCTCCTGCAGGCCGCAAGCAGCGCGTCCTTCGCCTGCTGTGCCTCCAGAAGCTGTCTCTTCCGGAGCGCCTCGTAATCGGAAAGCTCCTCCAGGCGCTTCCTCTTCTGTTCCAGGGCAGCCTCAATGCTCTCCAGTGATCCGCCGTACTTATCCTTTAAGTGGTTGATCAGATCCAGCCGCTCCTCCAGCGCCGCAAATTCCTGCGGATCAAAGGAGAGCCCGGCATGATAATCCGAAATGGCTCTTGCCGCATCCGAAAGAAGAGCATCCACCTCACAGGTCTGGGAAATGACCTCATCCAGCTCCGGATCAATTCCCTGAATCCTGGAAAGTGCCCTCACTGCGCGGCCGACCTGCTCCGCCGCACTCTCTTCTCCCTCCTGCAGAAGGCCCTCCGCGTTCTGCAGTGCCTCATCGATTCTGCGGAAGGACGACAAGGTCCGGTATCTGCTCTCCAGCTCCTCGTCTTCTTTCCTTCGAAGCTGCGCGCTCTCTATTTCATTTACCTCATAGGTCAGAAGGTCCGTCTCCCGGGCTCGTGCCGCAGGATCGAGATCCTCCTGTGCGGCCGTCTCTTCCTTCCCTCGAAAATCACGATACAGAGCTCTCACCTCAGGCAGAAGCTCTGCGGCCTTTTCCCCCGCGTACTCATCGAGCACCTGGAGCTGCGCTTCTCTTCGAAGGAGCCTCTGGTTCTCCCTCTGCCCGTAAACATCGATCCAAAGCTCGGAGAGCTCCCGCAGCTCATGTGTGGTCACGGTCTCTCCGCAGACACTGCACTGTGTTCTTCCGGGATAGATCTTCCGCTTGATGAGCACGGTTCCGTCCTCATCCGGCTCGATATCCATTGCCTTCAGCTTCTCCCTCTGGCGTTCATTGTCAACGCAGAAAAGCAGCTCCACAAGTGCAAAATCCGCCCCGGTCCGAATCAGGCTCTTATCCGCCTTCGCGCCGAGTGCAAGATTGACGGAGCCAAGAAGGATGGATTTTCCGGCTCCGGTTTCACCGGTCAGAATGTTCAGTCCATCCTCAAAGGAAATCTCTTCCTCTTCGATGAGTGCCAGATTTTTCACATGAAGTCCCAACAGCATGCAGCGCCCTCTTCCTTTCCTTACTGAATCAGCCGGCGGATTTTCTCCATAAGAAGCACCGTGTCATTTACCGTCCGGACTGCCACCATAATCGTGTCATCTCCCGCAATGCATCCGACAATCTCCGGAAACTGCAGATGATCGAGTGCTGCGGCGACCGCCATCGCCATGCCGGACACCGTCTTGATCACCAGAATGTTCTGTGCCTGATCCATCGAGACAAGGCCGTCCTTCATCACACGGCTGAACTTTCCGACAAGAAGTGCGGCATCGTCCTTCGGGGCAATGTATTTCTGTCCGCCATCGGGAGTCCTGCTCTTCTCCAGCCGGAGCTGTCTGATGTCACGGGACACGGTCGCCTGCGTCACGTCAAACCCTTCCCTGCGAAGGGCCTTTGCAAGGTCCTCCTGCGTCCCGATGTCCTGCTCCTCGATGATCTCAAGAATTCTTGCAAGCCTTGTTTTTCTCTCCGTCATGGTATCTCTCCCATTGCCGCTATCTGTTGAGCTTCCTGTGCAGAGTTTCCAGAAAGCTCCTTCTCTCCAGCTGAATCAGCCGTGTTGTCTTTTCGGACTGCTGAATCACAAACCGGTCCCCCTGATGAAGCTCCACTCTTTCGTTTCCGTCAAAATAGGCTTCCGCCTCCAGGCTGCCGCCGCTTCGCCCTGTCATGGGAACAATCTCGATCGTGTCCTTTGCAGAGAGAACAATGGATCGTATGTTAATCTGATGCGGACAGATCGGCGTCAGAACAATCATTTCGGCAGCCGGCTCCACGATAGGGCCCCCGGCGGAAAGGTTGTAGGCAGTAGAGCCCGTCGGCGTACAGACGATCATGCCATCTGCGTGATAGGTGTTGAGAAACTTTCCATTGACGTAGACATCATAATTCATAATCCGGAGCATCCCGGAGCGCGCAATGACAATGTCATTCAGCGCATCACAGTGAAAGTCCCTGCCCTTGAGATGTCCCGCAATCATCATGCGCTTTTCCACGGCGTAGCAGCCGTCCATCAGCTGCAGAACCGCTTCCTTCCAGTTGCTCTTTTCCGTTTCCGCAAGATATCCGAGCGTTCCGAGATTGATTCCGAGAATCGGGAGATTACGGTCTCGGTTATCGGCTGCGGCGCGAAGCACCGTGCCGTCCCCGCCAAGGACCAGCAGACAATCCGGCTCAAAGCCTTCGGTTCGTTCACTCACCCATTCCGCGGCATGTCCGGAAAGAAAGCTCCCCACCTCTTTTTCAAAGGAACGGTCCGGATCCTTTGTCGTATTCGTTATGATCTCAAACTTCCGCATTCTGCTCCTCATTCTGCGCAAAAGCAGCATGTGACCTCACAACAAGCGCCGCAATCTGCTTCGAAAGGTCCCCGTCAGCCGGAGTGCCCTTTTCCAGATACATCAGGTATTCGATATTTCCCTCCGGGCCCCGGATCGGGGAAAAATCAAGTCCCAGAAGGCGGAAGCCGCTCTCCCCGGCATAGCCGATGGCAGCCTCGATCACTTCACGGTGAACCGCAGGATCCCGCACGACGCCCTTTTTCCCGACCTTCTCCCGGCCTGCCTCAAACTGAGGTTTGATCAGGCATACCATCTGTGCCTTCTCCGGAAGAATTTCGGAGGCGGCAGGAAGAATTTTTGACAGGGAGATAAACGAAACGTCACAGGAAGCAAAATCCGGCGTTCCCGGAAGCTCCTCCGGCTTCAGATAACGGAAATTCGTTTTCTCCATACAGGTCACACGCGGATCGCTGCGAAGCTTCCAGTCCAGCTGCCCGTAGCCCACATCAATGGAATAGACCGCCGCGGCTCCGTTCTGAAGCATACAATCGGTAAATCCGCCCGTCGATGCTCCGATGTCCATGCAGATCTTCCCTTTGAGGTCAATCGGGAAGACCGCAAGCGCCTTTTCCAGCTTCAGTCCGCCGCGGCTTACGTAGCGGAGGGTCTCTCCGCGAACTTCAATGTGAATCTCCTCCGGATTGAACATGGTCCCCGGCTTGTCCTCTTTCTCACCGTTGACATAAACAATGCCGGACATCAGCATTATTTTTGCTTTCTCACGGGAGGGTGCATAGCCGCCCTCCGTCAATATGACATCCAGTCTTTTCTTTGCCATTTACTGCTCCAAATCCTCCGAAACGGCTGCCGCAATCTTCTCTGCGATGCTCTCCGGATCCAGTCCCAGCATCTTCTTCAGCACCGGAACTGCGCCGTGCTCGACATATGCATCCGGCACACTGATGCACAGGACCTCCTGTCCCGGATGGTGCTCACTCACCCAGGACTCCACATGCTCTCCAAAGCCTCCGCTCCGGACATTTTCTTCCATCGTTACCAGAAGGCGATGCTCCGAAAGCTCGCGGTCCAGCATCTCCGCATCAAAGGGCTGTGCAAAACGGGCATTGACAACCGTAGCATCGATACCTTTCTCCTGAAGAAGGATTTCCCGGACAAGAACCGCGGTCTCCACCATGCTGCCAACCGCAAACAGAAGAACACCGTTCTTCTTTCCTCCCGTTCCATGACAGATCATTTCCGATTTGCCGTAAACAATCGGCTCACGAATCTCTTCCAGTCCGTCATACACCTCGCCTCTGGGATAGCGGATCGCAATGGGATGTCCGTATTTCAGAGCAAACTTGATGAGGTCCGACAGCTCCCACTTGTTCTTCGGTGCAGTCACCGTCATATTCGGAATCGAAGACAGATAGGACAGATCCTGAACGCCCTGATGCGTCTCTCCGTCCGCGCCGACGAGTCCCGCGCGGTCCACGCAGAAGACCACCGGCAGATCCTGCATACAGACATCGTGATAGATTTCATCGTACGCGCGCTGCAGGAACGTGGAATAAACAGCCACCACCGGCTTCATTCCGCCCGCAGCAAGGCCTGCCGCAAAGGTTACGGCATGCTCCTCCGCAATTCCGACATCAAAGAACCGGTGCGGATAAATGTTATGGAAGCGCTTCAGCCCCGTCCCGTCCGCCATTGCTGCCGTAATCGCCACCACCTTTTCATCTCTTTGTCCCATCTTGATCATGACGGTAGAGAAAATATCGGTATAGCTGACCTTGGTCGCCTTCTTCAGAAGTCCGGATTCAATTTCAAACGGTGCAGTTCCGTGGAACCTTGCAGGATGATGCTCCGCAGGAAGATATCCCTCTCCCTTGTTGGTAATGACATGCACCACGACCGCCTTGCGGATGTGCTTCGCCTGTTCAATGGCTGCCCGCACGGCGTTTGTATCCATCCCGTCAATGGGTCCCAGATACGTGATGCCCAGATTCTCGAACAGCATACCGGGAAGGAAGACGGATTTGATCTTATTCTTGGTTCTACGGATCTTCTCCACAACCTCCGGATTCTTGTCGCGCAGGGAATAGTACACCTTATCGCGAAGATCCAGATACGAATTCGAGGTGCGGATTCTCTCCAGATACTTGGACATTCCTCCCACGTTCTCGGAAATCGAACGGTTGTTGTCGTTCAGAACGATGATAAAATTCGTATCCAGCCGGGCCGCATTGTTCAGGCCTTCATAGGCAAGACCTCCTGTCAGCGCACCGTCTCCGATCACGGATACCACCGTATAATGCTCTCCTCGAAGATCTCTTGCCTTGACATAGCCAAGCCCCGCCGAGATGGAAGTGGACGCATGACCTGCGTCAAAAGCATCGCAGTCACTCTCTCTTCGTCTGGGAAAGCCCGCCATGCCTCCGAACTGGCGCAGCGTATCAAAGCCCGCCTTGCGTCCTGTCAGAATTTTATGCGTGTAGGACTGATGTCCCACGTCCCAGATAATCTTATCTTCCGGAAGATCCAGGGCCAGATGAATCCCCATCGTCAGTTCTACGGTTCCAAGGTTACTCGCAAGATGGCCTCCCGTCACACTGACCTTTTCGATCAGAAACTTCCGGATTTCTTCCGCAAGCTCAGGATATGCCTTCTGCGGAATCTGTTTGATATCTCCCGTATGATTGATTTGATCCAGATAATTGCTCACGATATCCCCTTTTACTTCGTTCTCGTCATCAGGTGTTCCACAAGGTTCTTCAGAAATTCGTTCTCTTCGGAAAGGCCGTCCATGGCAGAAAGCGCATGTCCGGTCAGCTCCCGAACCTTTTCTGCGGCTGTCTCCAGTCCGTTCATGGAAACATACGTGGCCTTTCCCTCCAGGGCATCTTTTCCGATGCTCTTTCCAAGCTCCTTCTGATCCCCTGTGACATCCAGAATGTCATCCTGAATCTGGAAGGCAAGCCCGATGTCCTCCGCGATGCTGCCCAGTGCCTCGATATCCTCCTTCGGCGCTCCTGCAAGAACCGCTCCGATCTGGAAGCCGGATTCGATCATACAGGCAGTTTTCTTCTTATGAATGTAGTTCAGAAGCTCCGGTGTAAGCGATGCGCTGTCGAGGTCTGTCATGATATCCGCGCACTGACCGCCTACCATTCCGTAAATTCCCGCATTGCGCGCAAGAATGCGAAGTGCCTCCATCACGCGATCCTTTTCTTCTTCGCCGGCTGCGGCGTCATAGGCAGAAAGTGCCGTTTCATAAGCATAATTCAGGAGCCCATCTCCGGCGATGACTGCCATGCCCTCTCCGTATTCTGCCCAGGTCGTCTTCCGCCCTCTGCGGTACTCATCATTGTCCATCGCCGGCAGATCATCGTGCACCAGCGAATAGGTGTGAATCATTTCCAGCGCCGCCATAAACGGTTCCGCAAGCTCGCATCTTGCACCATACATGGCTGCGGTCTCTGCAAGGAAGAGGGGACGCAGGCGCTTTCCGCCTGCCAGCACGGAGTAATTCATCGCCTCCATGACTCTGCGCGCATAGCCTTCCTCTGCGGGAAGATAGCGGCGGATCACCTCTTCGGTATTCTGTACCCTTTTCTCCAGCTCTACCTGAAATTCCTGTTCTGTCATTCCGGCCCTCCTGATACTTCTCCATTCTCTGTATCTGTAAAATCAGGAACCCGCTGCAGGTTCCTCTGACATCTATTCGAAGCTCTCTGTGGTTCCATCGGCATTCAGCTTCTGCACCTTCTTCTCCACAAGGTCAATCTTCTCACTGCAGTATCGGAGAAGACCGATTCCCTTTTCGTAATTCTCAAAGGTTTTCTCAAGCGGTGCATCCTCCTGCTCCATCTCGCCAAGAAGCTCCCGGATCCGGCCGAAGGCATCTTCGATGGAAAGCTCTTCTCCGTTTTCATTCACATACTGATTCTGTTCCAACGCTGCAATCCTCCTGTCCTTTTCTCACTCCCCGTTCCGGCTTTCTTTTTCCCGGCGCTCTTTTTCCCGGATCTCGTTCTTCTGCGATTTTTTCCCGAAGGAACCTGCCGGAAAATCCGCGGGAAAAATCTCCCGGATCTCTGCTCTGGCGGCTCCGTCCCGGACTCGCAGCGTGATCTCCTCACCTTTTCGGAGCTGCCGGACCGAGGTGACATTTCTCCCGTCACTTCCTGTCACAAAGCCGTATCCGCCGGCAAGCCTTGCAAGAGGCGAATTCTTCTCCATCTCCCCCGCAAGAAGCTGCAGCTCATGCTGTCTTTCCCGAAGCATGGTTTCCATGGAATATGTGAGCTTGTCCCCGATGGCAAGCCTGCTTCTGTCTGCTTCCAGCCTCTCCTTCATTTTCTGGTTCAATCTGCCAAGAAGCTGATCCGCCGCCATCTTCTGCGTCTGAAGCCGCATGGCCGGAGAGCGCAGCTCCAGATCTCTTCTGCAGCCCGCCACCTTCTCCCGGTATCTGGCAAGTGCTCCCACCATGCTCTGCAGCAGTCCTGCCCGTAAGGATCCAAGATCCGCCACAAACCGGTTGTAGTCAAAGACCGCAAGCTCTGCCGCTGCAGACGGAGTCGGAGCCCGAAGGTCCGCCACATAATCCGTGATTACCGTATCCACTTCGTGACCGACCGCAGAAATCACCGGCGTCTGACACTCGAATACAGCTTCCGCCACGATCTCCTCATTAAACGCCCACAGGTCCTCCAGAGAACCTCCGCCTCTTCCGACAATCATGACATCCACTCCGGCGCGGTCCATCGCACGAATTCCGGACACAATGCTCTGCGGAGCCCCCTCTCCCTGCACCAGCACGGGATACAGGAGAATCTCCACGTAAGGATTGCGTCTGTGTGCAATCTGAATGATGTCACGTACCGCAGCTCCCGTCGGAGCGGTAACCACACCGAGCCTTCGGATATACCGGGGTATCTTCTGCTTATACTCCTCGGAGAACATCCCCATCTCTTCCAGCTTCTTTTTCAGAAGCTCAAAGCGTTCGTTCAGAAGTCCCACGCCGTCGCGGATGATCTGTTCCGCATAAAGCTGATATTTTCCCTGCTTCTCGTAGGCACGGATCTGTCCCGAAACAACAACTCCGTCCCCCTCCTTCATGGGAAAAGAAAGGCCTCCAAGACGCTTTCCTGCATACATCATGCAGGAAAGCGTACCGGAGGCATCCTTCAATGTGAAATAAATATGGCCGGAGGAATGATAAGTACAGTTGCTCACCTCTCCTCTGACTGTGATGGAGCGCAGCAGATAGTCTTCGGAGAACATACGCGCAATATATGCATTCACCTGCCCGACCGAATAGACATTTCCGGCTGCCATCTAAACTTCTCCTGCCGCAGTGACTCTGCGGGCTCAATCCTTTCTGGCAAACGCCGCAAGAACACCGTTCACAAAAGAACCGGAATTCTCCGCGCCGAATTTCTTGGCAAGCTCCACGGCCTCCGAAATTGCGACGCCGTCCGGCACCTCATCATCCCAAAGGATCTCGTAGACGCCAAGCCGCAGGATGGCAAGCTCCACCTTTCCTACACGCTCCAGAGTCCAGCCCCGCATTCTGGCGGAAAGCTGCTCGTCAATCTCCGGGCAGCGTTCCAGAATCCCGTTTACCTTCTCTGTAATATACTTCTTGTCCTTCTCCGTAAATTCCATGTCTCCGCTTTCGAAGTACATGGCCTCCTGAAGAGGCATTTCGGAGACCTCATTAAATTCTGCTCGGAACAAAATCTTGAAAATCTGTTCGCGCTGACTGCTTCTCTTCATCGTAACCTTTCGTGCTGCGTCTTACTGCTCATCTTCTGCTGCAATCCGGATGCCTGCGATCCGCACATTGACATCTTCCACGCGAAGCCCCGTCATGCTCTCTACGGCCTGCCGAACTCTGGTCTGAACCTTGCTGCAGGTCGCCGGAATGTTATATCCGTATTCCATGGTCAGAGACAGATCTGCCTTCACGTTGCCGTTCTCCATCTCAACCTTGACACCCATGGCCGGACGCTTCATGCCAGCCTTCTTCAGGAATCCGTCTCCGGCATTTCCGGCAAGCCCGGCTACGCCCTCAACCTCCTTTGCCGCATAGGCAATGATTGTGGACACGACATCATCAGCAATCCTGACCGTACCGATTTCTTCGACACCAGGTTTTTTCTGAACTTCATTTTCTGCCATCGTAATCCTCCTTCATGCTGTATCTGCAAGATCATATCTGTCCGGACCTTTCCCCGGACAGCAACAGGCGTTCCCTGCACATTCCAAATACGATGTGCTAAACACAGATCAGTATATCAGATTTCACCGATCTTGTGTATCTCCTGTTAATTTCTGGAGAATTCCTCCAGCTCCAGTCCCTTGTTGCGGTCCAGAACCATCTGCGGGCTCCATGCATTCACAAACAGGAGAAGCGGCTGATCCTTCATATCCTTGACGAGCTTCATGTCCGTGGTTCCGACAATCTGCTTCACGTCCGTAGCGCACTTCGTGATCCAGCGAATGTTCTCATACGGCAGCATCTCCAGACGAATGTCCACGTTGTATTCATTCTTAAGCCGGAACTCCAGAACGTCAAACTGAAGAACACCGACAACGCCGGCGATGATCTCCTCCATACCGGTGTTGTACTCCTGGAACACCTGAATCGCACCCTCCTGCGCAATCTGCCGGATTCCCTTGACGAACTGATCACGCTTCATCGTGTCGACCTGCCGCACTCTTGCAAAATGCTCCGGTGCAAACGTCGGAATTCCCTCATACTTAAAGTGCTTGCCCGGCAGGCAGAGCGTATCTCCAATGGAATAGATTCCCGGGTCAAACACACCCATGATATCCCCGGCATATGCTTCCTCCAGAACCTTTCTGGAGCTTGCAAGAAGCT
>HF986590.1:15191-19783 GCA_000431495.1 Firmicutes bacterium CAG:791
CTTGCCGGAGCAGATGCGCATGAAGGCCACACGGTCACGGTGTGCCTTATTCATATTCGCCTGAATCTTGAATACAAACGCGGAAAAACCGTTTTCCACAGGATCCACCGGCTCGCCGTCACTCACTCTTGCCACCGGCGGAAGTGCCATCTGCAGGAATGCCTGAAGGAAAATCTCCACACCGAAGTTCTGCAGTGCAGATCCGAAGAAGACCGGTGTCAGCTCTCCCGCACGGATCCTGTCCAGATCAAATTCAGCCGCCGCGCCGTCCAGAAGGTCAATCTCCCCGGTCAGCTTCTCATAGGCGTCCTCACCGATCTCCCGGATGACCGTGTCCTTGTCATCCAGGGAAACCTTCACCTCACGGCCCTCTTTGGTTCCCTTCTGCGTGTCAAAATATTGCACCACCTCGTTGGTTTTCCGGTCATAAATTCCCTTAAATTCCTTACCGGATCCAATCGGCCAGTTCACCGGGCAGGTCTCCACGCCAAGGTTCTTCTCGATATCATCCAGAAGATCAAAGGTATCCTTCGCATCCCGGTCCATCTTATTGATAAAGGTAAAAATCGGCACGTGACGCATAGCGCAGACCTTAAAGAGCTTCTTCGTCTGCGCCTCGACACCCTTGGAGCCGTCGATTACCATGACGGCGGAATCCGCTGCCATCAGCGTCCGGTAGGTATCCTCCGAGAAATCCTGATGTCCCGGCGTATCCAGAATGTTGATGCAGCAGCCATCATATTCAAACTGAAGAACGGAAGAGGTGACCGAAATTCCTCTCTTCTTCTCAATTTCCATCCAGTCGGAAACCGCTGTCTTAGCCGTTGCCTTTCCCTTGACCGAGCCCGCCTGGTTGATGGCTCCGCCGTAGAGAAGGAATTTCTCCGTCAGCGTTGTTTTACCGGCGTCCGGGTGGGAAATGATGGCGAAGGTCCTGCGGCGTCCGATTTCTTCTGCAATTGTTCTCATTTCTCAAAGCCTTTCTGACAAAAATTCCTGCACCCTCCGTTCATCGAAAAGTGCAGGACAAAAGACCGGCTCTCCCGCCGGAAGCTGCGCACGGCGCGCAGTCCCCCGGCAGAAGACCGGTTCTATTCAAATTCGTTACTGCTCGTTCTTCGGAGCGTCCTTGATGGAGAAGGAAACACGGCCAAGCTTATCCTTGCCGAGGCAGATAACGCGAACCTTATCGCCAAGCGTCAGAACATCCTCCACATGCTCGATGCGTCTGGGCGCAATCTTGGAAATATGCACCATGCCCTCTTTGCCGGGAGCAAACTCAAGGAATGCGCCAAACTCCTTAATGGAGACAACAACACCCTCCAGGACCTGTCCTTCATAGAAGTCCGTCGTGATGATGCTGATCATTCTCTTGGCATCTGCCATGCCCTGCGCATCCGTTCCGCAGATGGAAACTCTTCCGTCATCATCGATGTCGATCTGGCAGCCGGTTCTCTTGATGATCTCGTTGATGGTCTTGCCGCGCTGGCCGACGACATCACCGATTCTCTCAGGATCGATCTGAATCATATCGATCTTCGGAGCATACTTGCCAACCTCCGGACGAGGCTGTGCAATTGCCTGGCTCATCACTCCGTTCATGATGAACTCGCGGGCCTCCTTGCAGCGCGCGATGGCGCCCTCAACAATGGCTCTTGTCAGGCCGTGGATCTTGATATCCATCTGGATTGCGGTAATACCGTCATGTGTACCGGTTACCTTGAAGTCCATGTCGCCGAAGAAGTCCTCAAGGCCCTGAATATCGGTAAGAAGAACGAAATCTTCATCCGTATCGCCGGTTACCAGTCCGCAGGAGATACCTGCTACCTGCTTCTTAATCGGAACACCGGCATCCATCAGAGCCATGCAGGAAGCACAGGTGCTCGCCATGGAAGTCGATCCGTTGGATTCCATGGTCTCGGATACGCAGCGGATTGCATACGGGAACTCTTCCACGGAAGGAAGCACCGGAAGCAGAGCCCTCTCTGCAAGAGCACCATGACCGATTTCACGGCGTCCCGGTCCTCTGGAAACCTTGGTTTCACCGACCGAATATGCCGGGAAATTGTACTGATGCACGTATCTCTTCTCGATTACGTTCGGATCCAGTCCCTCTACGCGCTGTGCATCCGACAGAGGAGCCAGTGTGCAGACATCAACGATCTGTGTCTGGCCTCTGGTGAACATCGCGGATCCGTGCACTCTCGGGATCAGACCAACCTCTGCAAACAGAGGACGGATCTGATTCAGCTCACGGCCGTCCGGACGCTTGTGATCCTTCAGAATCATCTTGCGAACGGTCTTCTTCTCATACTGGTATACCGCATCGCCAAGCTGGGCAAGATAAGCCTCGTTGTCCGCGAAAGCCTCTTTCAGTCTCTCGGTGATCTCTGCAACCGCCTTCTCACGGGTCTGCTTGTCATCGGTAAATACGGCTGTCTCCATCTCTTCCGGAGGAACAATCTTCTTCATGTCCTCAAACATCTGCTCCGGAACCGCTACGGAAACGTACTCCTGCTTCGGCTTGCCAACCTCCTTCTGAATGTAGGTGTAGAACGCAATCAGCTCCTGGTTGACCGCATCTGCCTGATAGATGTAGCGGATCATTTCTTCCTCAGGGATCTCATTGGCGCCGGCCTCAATCATGATCACCTTTTCAGCCGTAGAAGCTACGGTGAGACGAAGATCGCCTTCATCCCAATCCTTCTGGCTGGGGTTCACAATCACCTGACCGTTCACAAGGCCAAGCTGCGTGGTTGCGCAGGGACCTGCAAACGGAATATCCGAAATGGTGGTAGCAAGAGGTGCACCCATCATGGCAACCAGCTCCGGACGGCAATCCGGATCCACGCTCATAACCATGCACTCCAGGGTAACATCATTGCGCATATCCTTCGGGAACAGCGGACGCATCGGACGATCGATGACGCGGCTCGTCAGAACTGCATTGTCACTGGCCTTTCCTTCTCTCTTCTTGAAGCCGCCCGGAATCTTTCCGATTGCGTAAAATTTCTCACTGTACTCTACGGACAGCGGGAAGAAATCCACGCCGTCACGCGGTGCTGCAGACTCCGTTGCCGTGCACAGAACGGTGGTATCGCCGTAGTGCATGAATGCGCAGCCATTCGCCTGCTTTCCAACTCTTCCGATATCCACGGAAAGCGTGCGTCCTGCAAGCTCCATGGAATATGTGGTGTAACCTTCCTTCTTCTCTACCTTGTACTCTGCCATTTCTTTTCTCTCTTCCTTCCCGAGGGTCCTTCGTCCTCAGATAAACAAGGCGACGCCGGACCGGCAATAGCCCGGCCCGTACGCCGCCTTCCAATTTCTCAGATGAAATTACTTTCTGATGCCGAGCTTCTCAATCAGGGCACGATACTTCTCAAGGTCAGTCTTCTTGAGGTAATCCAGCAGGCCTCTTCTCTGACCAACCATCTTCAGAAGACCTCTGTTGGAATGATAATCCTTCGGGTTCTTCTTCATGTGCTCGGTGAGCTCGGTAATTCTTGCAGTAAGAATCGCGATCTGAACCTCCGGTGAACCGGTATCTCCAGCCTTGCGTCCGTACTCCTTGATGATTTCGTCCTTCTTTTCCTTTGCGATCATAGTCTCCTCTTTCCGCCCCGGGCCGCATGCCCAAGGTCTTCCTTCTCCCGGTACTAAGGAACGGCAGTCACACGCATTGTGACAGGAGCGCCGGTTCCTGAGCACAGGAAATTAACACAACGTTAGTACATTACCATATCTTTCCATACAATTCAAGATGTCTGTGCACGAATACTCGAAGCCATCTCTTGAGAATCGGCCGTCTTCCGGACATCTTTTCCCGGCTTCTGCAGAGATCAGTCATGAAGGCGGGACACAATCAGCACCACCATATCCTCCAGCGCATGCCCTCTCTCATTCACCACAATGTCTGCATACTTCTCATACAGCGGCACTCTTTCTTCGTAAAGGCTCTCGAGCGTCTGGCCTTCCCGGAGCGCCACGCCGCGGTTTCTGGCATCATGAAGGCGCTCTGTCAGCATGTCAAAATCCATCTGAAGGTAGATCACTCTTCCCAGAGAGCGCAGATGCTCCATGGCTTTTTCGCCATAGATTACGCTGCCTCCAGGGGCAATGACGGTCCTGCTGCAGGAAAGAGAGCATGCCACCTCCTCTTCCAGCGATAAAAAGCCGTCCACGCCCTTTTCTTCCATGATTTTCGAAAGCTTTTTGCCTTCCTTTTTCTGAATCAGAAGATCGATATCCGTAAATTCATAACCAAGTGCCTTGGCAAGAATGACTCCGACTGTACTCTTGCCCGAGGTCGGAAGACCGATGAGAATCAGGTTGTCTCCTCGTTTCTTATCTGTCATGGGTTTCCTTTCTGCCGCAGACCCGTGTGCGGCGAACTCATGAGGCGGTCATGATAGGCCCGCCCTGCCTCCAGGTCCTCCTGCATCGTTTTCTTCAGCTCTTCGATGCCGGAAAACTTCTTCTCCGGGCGCCGGAACGTAAGGAGCGATGTCGTGATCACCCGGCCATAAAGATCTCCGCGGAAATCATACAGATACGTCTCCACCGTAACCGCCCCCGTCTGTGACACCGTG
>HF986590.1:19929-22841 GCA_000431495.1 Firmicutes bacterium CAG:791
CGATGGTTCTCCCGATGGCATTTCCGTGAAGCACGGTTCCGAGAATCTGATACGGCATCCCAAGGCAGGCCGTCACATCCTCCATCTTCCCTTCCCGCACAAGCTCGCGGATCATGGTCGAGCTGATCACCTGTCCCTGATACTCCTCTTTTCCGATCTCCGTTGTACGGAAGCCGCACTCTCCTTCCATCCGGCGGAGCAGCGCAAAATTCCCGCGTCCCCGGTCTCCGAACGAAAGATCCGGTCCTGCCGCGATGACCGCCGCATGAAGCTTGTCACAGAGAATCTCCCGCACAAAGCGCTCCGGCTCCATGCCTGCGATTTCCCGCTGAAACGGAAGCTCCACAAGAAAATCCACACCCATGTGATCAAAGGCCCTTCGTTTCTCCTCCCTGGTGGAAAGAACGCCTCCGGAAAGCGTTCCGAAGTACACTTCAGGCAGAGGGTCAAAGGTCACCACACAGGACAAAAGCCCGTCTTTCCGGTTCAGAATTTCCTGAAGAAGAATCCGATGCCCTTTATGGATGCCATCAAATTTACCAATTGCAACCGCAGTCCGACCCGCAAGGTGGAACTGCGAAAGATCCGTAATAATCTCCATTATTTTCTGTCATTCTCCCGCGAGTCCGTATCATGAAACATTTTCACCGGAAGAGCGCGCTTTCGCCCCGGCACATAACGGTACAGGGCATAGAACGTGCCTTCTTCGTCATACACGCGGATTCTATCCTCCTTCGGCAGGAGCTTTTCAACCGTATTGGCTGCAGACAATGCGTTTCCGTTTCGGAGATATTTCATGTTCTCCGAAAGAATATGCACTGCCGGAGCCTCGCGGAAAAAGGAATCCACCGGGATAATATGCCGGTCCAGCTGCCTTGGATCGGAATCCATAATCTGCTGCACCTCTCCGAGCGTCAGCGCATCCTCCAGATCAAAAACTCCCACTCTTGTCCGGAGAAGATGCTCCATGGCACCTCCGACGCCAAGCGCATTGCCAAGATCCTCGCACAATGTCCGGATATAGGTTCCCTTGGAGCACACGACACGAAGTGTCACAAACGGAAGCCTGGTTTCCACAAGCTCCAGCTCCGAAATCGTAATCCGGCGAGGCTTCCGCTCTACCTCAATGCCTTCTCTTGCGAGCTCATACAGCCGTCTTCCGTTGCTCCAGACTGCGGAATACATCGGAGGAATCTGATCGATCTCGCCGGTAAACTGCTGTGCCGTCTCCCGGAGCTTTTCCTCTGTCACGAGCTTCTCCACCCTTCCTTCTTCAGCCTGTGTCAGAATGGTGCCCGTCATGTCCTGCGTATCCGTTGTGACGCCGAGCCGAAGCCTTGCAAGGTACTCCTTGTCGCGGTCTGCAATCAGCTCCGCAAGCTTCGTTGCATTTCCCAGACAGACCGGCAGAACTCCCTCTGCCATCGGATCCAGTGTCCCGGTGTGCCCGATTCGCCGCATATGAACAATTCCGCGAAGCTTCGCCACCACATCGCTTGAGGTGAAGCCCTGCTCCTTTCGGATGACCAGCATGCCGCAGTAATGATTCTCGATTCGTTCTGCCATAAATTATACGTGCACTCCTGCGTTCAGCTGCTCCTCAATATGCGGAGACAGATTGTTGATGATATCGTGATACGAAGCCCGGCAGGTACAACCTGCGGCCCTCGCATGTCCGCCGCCGCCGTACAGAACCGCAAGCTTTGAGACGTCCACCTCTCCGGTTGAGCGAAGGCTCACCTTATAGGTCATGGGCTCTGTTTCATACATGAAAATCGCACAGCATACGCCGTCCGTGTGTACCAGCTCACTTGCAATGCCGTCCATATCCGAGCTGGTCGCCTGATAAAAGCGCATGGTCTTCCGATCCAGCATGCTGACAATGCAGCGCCCATCCAGAAAACGAATGCTCTCCAGAAGCGCTCTGCCGAGTATCTGCTGCTGGACGTAGGTTTTTTCATAGAAAACCTCGCGGACAATCGCGGAAAAATCAAAGCCGAACTCCATCAGTCTCCCTGCGATCTCCATCGTCCGGCGTCCGGTATTGGAATACATAAACACCCCGGTGTCCGTCACCATACCGATGTAGAGATTTCTTGCAATTCTCTCATCCAGATATTCTTCCTGCATGGTGTTGTACACCAGCTCACAGGTGCTGCTCGCCGTCGGAACAATATAATTCACGTCCCCGGAACCGCTGTTTGTTCTGTGATGATCGATATTGATTTTCTTGCCCGCCTTCATGAACAGATCCAGAGCATCTCCGAGGCGCTCCTTCTCACAGTCAAGGCAGAGAAACGCATCATAGTGGTCAAGATCCGTCACATAGTTGTGCCGGATTTCCTCCGCTCCCGCGAGATTTTTCGTCAGCGCATCGGAGAGATTCTCAAGGAAAACATCGACGCGCACGCCCGGCATGGCCTTCTGAAGATACAGAGCCATTCCCAGGCAGGAGCCCGCACAGTCTCCGTCCGGGCGGATATGTCCGCTGATTCCTATGGTCTGGCAGCCTCTTACTTCCTCAAGAATATTCATCATTCCTCTTCATCTCCGGTCATGTCATCATACGCACTGACATCGTTAATATCGATGCCCTTTTCCCGGCGTTCTCTCTCCGCTTCTTCATCCATTGCCTTGACTTCATCAATCCGGTGTGCCATCTCCACGCCGTAGGCAATGGAGTCATCCAGAAAGAAATGAAGCTCCGGCGTATTCCGGAGATTGACGCGGCGTGCGAGCTCGCTGCGGATAAAGCCGCTCGCGCTCTTTAATCCCTGCATGGTTCTTGTTCCCTCCTCCGGGCTTCCCAGAACCGAGATCCACACCTTGCAGTTCTTAAGGTCCGGTGCAACCTCTGCCTCCATGACGGAGGTCATCACAGACACTCTCGGATCCTTGATATTACGGATGAT
>HF986590.1:22857-25067 GCA_000431495.1 Firmicutes bacterium CAG:791
CTTGATATTACGGATGATCTCTGCGAGGCTTTTCCTCACCTCATCATTGATTCTCCGGTTCTTTACACTGTTTTTTCTCATTTCCTGTTTCCTCTTCCTTTCTGCCTCCCATACAGAGAATATCTCCTTCTCCGATATGCGGCAGACACAAAGGCCGCAGTGCGCATGTATTCTGCAGCGCACTGCGGCCAGGTTGTTCCTGCATGTTACTGCCGGGAAGCTTCCTTAGCCTTCTTGGCCGCTTCCTTTTCTTTGCGGGCGATTACTTCTTCCCTCGGAACCTCTACCATCTTGTAGGCTTCAATCTGATCTCCTACATTCATGGCATCAAAATCTTCAAATACAAGACCGCAGTCATATCCGGCCTTGACTTCCTTCACATCATCCTTGAAACGCTTCAGAGAAGCAAGGCTTCCCTCGAAGACCTGCTCTTTCCCTCTCGTGATCCGGACCGTGCATCCCTTCTCGATCACACCGTCGAGAACCATGCTGCCGGCGATGTTGCCGATCTTACCGGACTTGAACAGCTGTCTGACCTCTGCATGACCGATGACCTTCTCCTCGTAAACAGGAGCCAGCATACCATTCAATGCAGCATTCACATCATCAATTGCCTGATAGATAACCTTATACAGGTGGATCGACACGCCATTGTGCTCGGCAATGGACTTCGCCGTAGAATCCGGATGAACGTTGAAGCCGATGATGGCTGCATTGGAGGCTGCCGCAAGATCTACATCCGACTCCGAGATGTTTCCGGCAGCACTGTGAATGATGCGCACCTTAACCTCGTCATTGGAAAGCTTCTGCAGGGATGCACACAGTGCCTCCACAGAGCCCTGAACATCCGCCTTGACGATGAGCTCCAGCTCCTTCATCTTGCCCTCACGCATCTGATCGAACAGATCTTCTACGTTCATGGACATCACGTTCTCTTCTACCAGCTCTTCCTTATGCTGCGCCTTGTAGGTCTGTGCATAGGACTTCGCCTCGTCATTGGACGGATGCGCCACGATAACCTCGCCTGCGCCCGGAACATCCGAAAGTCCCAGAACCACAACAGGATCCGAAGGACCGGCCTCCCTGACGTTCTTGCCCTTGTCGTTGATCATGGCACGAACCTTACCGAATGCAGGACCTGCCGAGATGAAATCTCCGACGTGAAGCGTTCCCTTCTGTACCAGCACATTGGCAACGGGACCTCTGCCGCGGTCCAGCTTCGCCTCCAGAACCAGTCCTCTTGCAAGACGGTTCGGGTTCGCCTTCAGCTCCATGACATCTGCCTGCAGAAGGATGGTATCCAGAAGGTCCTCCATGCCGACGCCGGTCTTTGCCGAGACATCGACAAACTCGGTCTGTCCGCCCCAATCGGCAGGAATCAGCTCATACTTCGAAAGCTGCTCCTTGACGCGGGCAGGATTTGCCTCAGGCTTATCCATCTTATTGACCGCAACGATGATTTCAACGCCTGCTGCCTTTGCATGATTGATTGCCTCCACGGTCTGCGGCATCACGCCGTCATCCGCTGCAACAACCAGAACCGCAATATCCGTAGACTGTGCACCGCGCAGACGCATCGCCGTAAACGCCTCATGTCCGGGCGTATCCAGGAAGGTAATCTTCCGGCCGTCCACATCAACCGTGTAAGCACCGATCGCCTGTGTGATTCCGCCGGC
The DNA here is from genome assembly GCA_000431495.1 of Firmicutes bacterium CAG:791. Taxonomy (GTDB): domain Bacteria; phylum Bacillota; class Clostridia; order Lachnospirales; family Lachnospiraceae; genus CAG-791. The sequence goes on from HF986590.1 coordinate 24,534, forward strand.
CTCCTTCTCCGTCACTCTGGAGTGGCGGATGTAGTCCAGAATGGAGGTTTTGCCGTGGTCAACATGACCCATGACGCAGACAACCGGAGGACGGGAAACAAGGCTCTCTTCTTTGTCTTCATCTTCCTTCAGAAGCTCCTGAATGACATCGACCTTTTCTTCCTTCTCGCAGAGGATATCATAGTCAGCGGCAATGTTCTCCGCCTCCTCATAGGTCACCTCTGAGTTCACCGTCATTGCCTTTCCGGCAAGGAACAGCTTCTTGATCAGCTCCGCCGGCTTTAAGTGCATTGCCTCTGCCAGCTCTCCGATTGTAAGCTTCTCCGGAATGGTAATCACCTTGATCTGCTCTTCCGGTGCCTCGATTTTCTCTGCAACCGGCTTGATAAAGCGGCCGGAGCGATTCTTTCTCTCGCGCTGCTCGTTCTGCTCGAATGCAACATCCTTCTTGTTGTGACGGTCTCTTGCAACACCGTTCGGATTGCGGCGCTTGTTCGCCGTACCGAATTCCTGCGGCGCAGCATTGTCCTTGCC
>HF986591.1:0-13657 GCA_000431495.1 Firmicutes bacterium CAG:791
AATTTTCTGTGTTCGGTTTTGAAGGCACGGCAGTTAGCCTGCAGTGATCATTTGTACTGCGTTTATGCGGCTGTAGTCTAATGGATAGAACGAAGGCCTCCGACGCCTTTAATGCAGGTTCGATTCCTGTCAGCCGCAGAAAACTAGAAACCTTGTATTCTCAACGAAAGTACTGAAAAACGTTGAAAATACAAGGTTTTTTCATGTTTATTCTGAAACCATTTATCCCCCGTCTGGGACGGGAAATATCACATTTTCAGAAAAAAGTGGACACGAAGTGGACACGAAATCCAAAAAAGGGCCCCTCAAATTATGGCGCTAAATTGTTTCAGGATGCGTTTGGTTTCCTCTGCGTTCTGATCCTGTAACGTGTGCGTGTAAACGTTCCTCAGCGTGCTGTTTGTAGAATGCCCGCTCCGCTGCATGATGTAGACATCCGGCACATTCATGCCGTGTAAGTAGGAGCAGCAGAAATGCCGGAGGTCATGAAAACGGAAATGCTTGATGCCGTTGTTCTTCAGAAGTGTGCTGAACGCATACGACAGACCGTTCGGATCATAGTTGGTCACGTATCCCTGCTTCTCAATCTGTTTGATTACTCGGTCCGGCATTGTCACATATCGGTCTGACGAGAACGTCTTGGGCGGCTTAACAACCCACTCGCGGTTACTGTCGAGAACCATGTCTTTGCACACGTGAATCACATTCCCATCAATGTCATCCATGGTAAGAGCACATATTTCACCTCTGCGGAGCGGACCAACCGCTGCCAGCATAACAGGAACCTCCAGCTCCGTGCCCTCTGCCAGCGCAACGACACGCTTCACGGTAGCTTCGTCCGGAATATTCAGCGTACTTCTTTCCTTCTGCGGAAGCCTGGGCGGCGCCAACCGGATCCGGTTGTAATCGAGAATGACAGTAATGAAGCCATAGTAGTTCCGCACGGACTTGGGTTTCATATTCTTCTTCACAAGATCATCTACAATCCGCTGCAGATGATCTGTAGTCAGATCGTGTATGTTCGTATTCATGAGCCAGGGGAAATAAAGCGCAAGGCACTTCTGAGCAGATTTGTATGTTCTTACCGTTGCCGGGCTCAATACAGCTTCCCGGGCAAGCAGGAACGCTTCTTCCGCATCTACAAATGTTCTGTCGGTTATTTCTGCCGTCATGGCCTCTTTGTGATCCAGAAGATAGCGTTGCGCTTCTCGCTCAACCTCTTTTTTGCCGGGGCCGGTGAATGATTTCCGGATCTGTTTTCCGGATGCGGTTTTTACAAAGATTCTTACCCTGTAGTTGCCGGACGGAAGTTTGGTTGCTTTCATGGTACACCTCCTGAAAATGGGTACAAAAATAGCGCCGATATTTGAAACGGCGCTCCGGAGGTGATACCATAAAGTCCGCGAGATATATGGTTCCTCCGGGAACGCAGCCGCTCTGGTGCTGGTAACACCGGGGCGGTTTTCTTTATACAAAAAGGAGCTGCAGATTTCCCTGCAACTCCTTCTGTGACCGGTCAACAGTCATTCACTCATTTCTATACTGCCCGTCAAGGGCTCTGTAGCAAGAAGGGGCGCAGCTGATAAGATGGTTACCACACAGGCAACTTATGCTTTCTAAAGTCGCACATCTTAGCAGGCTTACACGTCTCTTTCAACACAGATGGTACAGTAGAAAATTTATGGAGTCAAGGAAATAATCAATACTGACGCAAAAGAAGAACTTTCCAATCATCGGGAAATCCCATTTGTTTTTGCACGTCTTTCTCAGTTAAAATAGCATTCTTGGAAAAAATACCAAAGTAGCCATCTATACGGTTTACCAGTGCGCGGAATGACCTGAAAGGAAGCAAAACTTTAAGTACGATCATAACAGCGAAGAAGTCTCTTTTCCCATACAGATATTCATGAGTTCGAACATTACGTTCGATACCGAGGGACTTGTGGAGCTCCAGATCGAGCAGCGGCCGCTTGGTACGGAAGCAATAGAGGCGGTTGCTGTGCGCACAAAAGTTTCGTACCTGTGTAAGCAACGTGAGCATATTAGAAAGCTCAAAATCATGAACCCTCAGAACCTTTGCGACTATGACACGTTCAGCCGGAAGCATTAGACTATAAAACTTGCTAATCTGTCCAAAAGTAAGGATATTGTTCAGGACCCACAAAGGAACATATCCATATGAATTCAAGTAGTGGCTGATACTAGGGTCACTTGTACGACTAGCGAGTTGCTTTTGAATATCCGCAATGAGCGCAGTGACTTTGCTGATGCCGTCACGCTGGGCAGTATCGAAATTTTGGAGAAGAAGATAGTTTTGATGCCCGTGGACTTCAGAAAAGGCATACGAAATCAGACTTTTGATGTTTGTTTCAATATCAAGGGTGCTCTGCAGTATTGAGTAACGGAGGTTACGGTCAAAAGAATACAATTGATAAATGTCTTCAACGGTTGTGCCAGGAATATAGGCCTCTGGAATAGCCGGCTTCCCAACTTCATCATGAATCAGGAAAGGTTCTTTGTATCCGTTGATAAGATTGTAATATCCATTATGCTGAAGAAGCACTTTAGCTCGTCCACGGAGTTCGCCTGTAGAAAGATCAATCCCTCTGCTACGAAGAAGCTCGAGCATTTCATCGTAATTCTTGAATGTTTTATCCATTGTATTCATCTCCAAAATAAAAAAGACCCGGGGCCCGAAGGACACCCGAGTACGTTCCAAAATGTGATCGACAATCTCTTGTCGAGAACTATATGATAGCAGGTGTACATTCGATTTTCAATACAAAAATTATTTTCTACGGGAAAAGACTCCCTTACCTTAAGGCAAGAGAGTCCTTCACCAGCCGTCGCAGAGACAGCCGTCGTGCTTTTCTCATCTTACCACAACATTCCATCATTTTGTTGAGGCCAACAAAATGATGTCATTGAAATATTAAACGCTGCGATAATGTAGCACCATTTTGGCGGCGCCGACAAAATGGTTTACGCATCAATTTTCGAATCCAATAATTCTGCATCTTGTCTTTGAACGCCAAGGACGGCACAAACTGCGGCCTTGGTGGAATTATCAGCAGCGCGATAGTTTTTGATAATATTTGATTCTTCAACCGAAACAACAAGAGTGAGGTCTTGTGCGCAGCCGCTATCGCCAAAGAGATAGGCAGGAGTGACACCAAAAATATCAGCGAAGAGTCTGATTTTACTTTGAGGCAAATCTATTTTTCCATCTTCTATGTGAGCAATAGCTGACCGATCTTTGTATCCAGCCCTTTTTGCAAGTTCACCCTGAGACCACTGATTTTCCAAGCGCAGGCGCTTTATGTTCTTATATAAATCAATCATGATAAATCCTCCGTTGGCTATATGATATCAAATTGTTTTTAGAAATCAACAAAAATGTTATTGACAATCAACAAACAGAACATTATTATGACGATAGTGATTAACAATCACTAGAAAGGAGCCAGCAGGCAGAATATGACGAATGCTAAATTATTGAAGGAGAAGATCACTGCATCAGGGGTCACAATTACATTTCTTGCTGACAAACTCAGATGTAGTAGAAACAGGATCTACTCGATTCTGGAAGGATCTGAGTGCACAGCAAGCGAAATTGTAGGGCTGTCAGAAGCTATTCACCTGACAAAAGAAGAACGAGACACCATTTTTTTATCCGAAAAAGTGATTGAAAATCACTAGTTCGGCAGCAGGAAAGGGGAATGCAATGAAGGGACTGGATGAAATAATCGAGGAATTTAAGAACTCAGAAGAATCCAAAGCCTTGGATAAGGTGAACGAAAACACAAAGAAGCTCCTGAGCAGGAAAGAGGTAATGGATGCAATGACGGAAGTGACGGCAGGTGCCATCGATGCCTCCTTCGAAGAAAAGGACAAGAGAGCGGCAATGATCCGCGCAAGCTTAGAAGGGTACAGGCTGATCGAGAAGCTTTTCCCAGAAGAGCCGGCCGAGAAGCCGGAACTGAGCGCTCTGGAGGAATTGCTGTTCGAACAGGCGCATCTCGCAAGGGAGAAGTGCAAAGAAGTTTGCTCAGATATACGGTATGGCAGATTTTTAGAGACACAAGACCTGATCAGAAATGCGGGCTTGCAAGAAGAATACGACGCCTGGAAGAAGGAGAAGGGCTATGAGTAAGATCAGGATTTTAGCTCTCCCGGTCTACCGGGAGCCGTACATCACCAATATCGAGAATTCGCTGGAGAACATGCAGCGCTTCGTCGGCGGCTACATCGAGGCAGTGACAGTTCTGAAAAATCCGCAGGTCATACTGGTCTGCGACGAGGAGGGGTTGCTTAAGGGCCGCGCGGTGAATCCGAGTATCCCGGACTCAGAGAAATACGGACGGGGGCTGGTAATTGTAGGGGACTGTTTCCTTTGCGGAGTGGACGGAGAAGAGTTTGCAGACCTTCCGGATAAGTGGAAGGCCGTGTTGCTGAAGCTCACCAAGGAAGCATATCGAGGACAATATAAGGAGGCTTACGGCTATGAGAACACATGACACAACGTTCGCAGAGGTCATAAAAGGCAGAGCCTCGTTCGCTGGGCTCAAGCTGTGCGATGTGGAGAAGAAAGCGGGCATCCCGCACTCGACCATGTGGAGACGCATGGAAGACGGAGAATGGACCCGCACACAAATCAGGCAGATGCACCGGTTTCTGCATTTCACACCGGAGGACCTGCAGATATTTTTGGAGGGAAAGTAATGAGAAACGGGATCATATCGTGGATCGGCGTCCTGTGCCTGACGGAGTCGGTGATCATGTCGGCGATCTTTGATCTGCAGCTTCCTGCGGTGGTGTTGCACATGATCGGGATCGGGCTGACGGTCGCAGCCATTTTACTGGATGGCATTGAGGAAGCCAGGAAGCGGGAAGAGAGAAGGCAGAGGAAGCACAGGAGATACTACCAGGGCGACGACATGGATGATGCGGGGTGAGAGATGAAGCTGATTTTGCTATGGCTGATCGTGCTCGCAGCGGTCGGTCTGGAATATTGGTTTGGCATTGACTGGGTGGATGAGACAAGGCTCGGCAATGCGTACCGGCTCATGGTCTCAGCGCTTGTATCAGCTGCGACAGTACTGACTGTAATGGCGGCCATGTATTAGCTGCGACGAAAGTAGCAAGGGAAACAAGGCAGGGAAAGAGGAAGGAGCGGACGAACTCGTACATGAGCCGGTTCGCCATCATTTCCCCGCGGTGCAGTCCGGATGCCGTCAGGCGGTAGATGGACACGTCCGGCATACACAGCTTGAGATATCCACCATTGACAAGATACTCGACAGCAGAAAATTCTTCCGGGAAGTCAGAGAAATCCACGCGGGGGATAGAATCGGGGATTTTGTGATGCTGGTTCAGAGGACTGAAATCATCCAAGGAACGAAGGTCGGAGAAAATAAAGAACTTCTGCTCATAAAGATAGAGTGCGCAGTCGCTGCCGTGAGTGAGTCTTTTGATACACAAAAACGGTGGAGGAGAAGGAAAAGCCGTGCACGAACTGGAAGGAGAAGAGAAGATGAACAAGGCCATTTTGCTGGGCCGCCTGACCAAAGATCCTGACATAAGGCAGTCTCAGGGAGCTGAGCCGGTCACAATCGCAAGGTACACGCTTGCAGTGGATCGGAGGCAGAAGAAGCAGGAAGGGCAGCAGGCGGCAGATTTCATTTCCTGTGTGGCATTCGGCAAGGCAGGAGAGTTCGCGGAGAAGTATCTGCACAAGGGAACCAAGATCTGCGTGTCCGGAAGGATCCAGACAGGCAGCTACACCAGGCAGGACGGCACCAAGGTTTACACGACAGACGTAGTCATCGAGGAGCAGGAGTTTGCCGAGAGCAAGGCAGACAGCGGAAGAGCTGCCATGGATGATCAGATGGCTGCGATGTATGCCGGGACGGATGGAAGGCAGAGAAGTCAGGGAGGGCAGCAGGACGGAACCGGGCAGCAGGGATCATGGGAACAGAGTGCCATGGACGGATTCCTGAACATTCCGGACGGGATTGATGAGGAGCTGCCATTTAACTGAGATATCACCAAGAGAAGGAAAATCTTTCTCTGGGCATTTGTGCGTGTAGGGGGCAAGGAAGTGAAGAACAGAGTGTTGAGCGAAAAGAACAGGTATTATCTGCCGAAGGAAGAGTTTCTGACGGTGCTGCACTTTTCTCAGCAATATCCGAACTGGGTGCAGGAGCTTCGCACGGAGCCGGACACCAGCAAGGCCATCACCTACGATGAAGAGCGCGTGCAGACGTCCGGAGGCTATGATGCCTGCTCTGAGGCTGCCATGCGCCGGTATGCGTTGGCTAAGAAAAAGCAGTTGGTGGAGGATACCGTGCGCGAAGTAGCACCGGAGATCTATGAGTATCGCGACCACTGGGGGCGCCTGTGCGTTAGTCCGGGTGCATATCTTATGCAGAGGTGGGCAGCATAAGGTCGGCAATAGGGACGGAGTAGTGCGTGCAGCTACCTGTCCCTATTTTTATTTTATTATTGACATATCAATGAAAGCAAGAATCTGGAAGAAGCCAAGACAAAAGTAAAAAAATATGCTATAAGAAAGCTGAAGCGAATGCTCGGGGTGATATGTAATGAAGCAGGATCGGACAGTTGGGAGATTCTATGCAAGATTTGACTATTTAATTCCCTAAAAAGCACAGGTTAAAATTAAAAGCAATCGCAAGGCTAAAAAATAGTGGACACGGAATGGACACGAAATCAGAAAAAGCCTTATTTTAAAGGATTATTATACAAATCTTGCAGGTTCGATTCCTGTCAGCCGCAGAATTTTCAAAAGTCCGTATTTTCAGCGTTATTCCTCAAAAACGTTGAAGGTACGGTTTTTTTGTGCTTTTCATGTTCAGAAATTAGTGGTAAAAAACGTCTTAGTGTTACAACAAAACAGCTTTGTCGAGGACTCTGTGACACGGAATGTGTCATGAAATCACTATAGTCAAACGGAATCAGCTGCTCCAAGGTACTGCAGGAAGCACTTGTGAAACATATCATATTGGTCATTTGCATCATTGTTATAGCTATGGCGGTTTTGCCTTATATCATTTTTCCGTGGCCAATAGCTTTATTGATTACATTGATTGAACTGCTTATTTTCTGGGTGAGAGATGCCAAACGAAAGGGAACAATATACTGGGACAAGGTCCTTAAAAAGAAATAAGTGATGAAAAGAAAGCATGGAAGCTTCGGCACTTTTCTTGTGCCTGTGTGGAAGCTCTGGTTTAACAATGCAGATTTTGAGAAAGAGGTGGAGCCATGCCTGTAGGAAATCCAAACAAGAACACCATTCGGGTGGAGAAATATCAGAAAAAAGCTGGATACATATCAAAATCATACAAACTGAAAAAAGACGTTGCGGACCGCTTTGCGGATGCCTGCAAAGAGTGTGGTGAGAGTCAGGCATCGGTCATTACACGGCTGATGGAGGGCTATATCCTGGAAGCAAATCAGGAAAAGACCTGATTTTGCAGAGATGCATCCGCAGCGGAGAAAATCTGCTTGTAGGGATGAATCCGGGCGGCCGAAATAATCCCTGTGGAAGAAAAGAGCGAGCTGGAGATGAATCTGGCCGGCCGAAATAATCCCTGTGGAGAAAAAGAGCAGGCTGGGGATGAATCCAGGCGGCCGAAATAATCCCTGTGGAAGAAAAGAGCGAGCTGGAGATGAATCTGGCCGACCGAAATAATCCCCAGACACTCTTATGAGTGCCTGGGGATTGCAAATATCATGCTGTTGATTTCTCATCCTATTCGCAGGAAATCGGCGAGATGCGGAAGCATTTCAAGCTGACATGGCTGCCGTCTCTGACAGAAAGTCCGATCTGTCCCGAAAGGTACGGATGGTCGGTGTCGGTATATTGCAGAACCTCATTTTCGACCTGCGCCTCGATTCTGTTTCCGTTGGCGGTTATGCGGATTCTGACCGGTTTGTCAGGAGCCCATTCAAAGGAATTTTCGGTTAAGATGCGGTATCCGTTGCTGTTCTTTAAGAGGGCAATTTTATGATCCAGCAATCCGATCGCATAAGAGCGAACGCCTCCCTGCACACGGAAATTTACCATGTGGAAGCTTCCGGTCCGCGGAGTGATGAGAAACTCTGCAGAATAATCGGTCCAGTGATATGCTCCGGTGTAGCATTCGGCAAAATCAGAGCATGACAAATGCAGTTCATTTTCCGCGAGATACATGTGACCGGTCAATCTGGTAAACTGGCTGATTTCGCGGTGCAGGCCGGGCCATTTTTCTTCCTTGCTGTAGGCCATATCATAGGTGTAATCCGGGCATCCGTCGATATAGAAATCATCAACAAAGCCTGCGTATTCAAAAGCGGGACGTAGTGTGTTTATTCCAGTGAAAACAAACCCGATCTCGTCAATCAGTACGTTCTCCATCTGAGGGATGGAGTAAGACAAGGACGCCCATTCCCCCTTTTTCATTCCAACCGAATCGCCGTAATAAACTCTTCCGGAGTAGCCATCATGGAAATAAAGTCCTGCTGTTATCGCATCCGATTCCGAATAATCCGGGATGAATGCATTTCCGTGTATGGTCTGCCCGGGATAAATGAACGGTGAGAAGCAAGGATTGTACCGGTCATCGCTGAAGTCGTCCGGGCAGTAGCAGGTCTTTTTATAAACATAAACATTGCTTCCGGAAGGCACGGAGGTAACCGTAAATTTCAGAGATCTCGCTCCGGTATGCGCAGCTTCGGAGGAGTTCTCAATCCGGATATTGGAGGATCCCTCCTGCTTGAGCGCGTCGTCGTCCGTCTTTACATGCATGGCATGCGTGGAACCGGGAAATTCAAAATGGCAGGCATCAATATGGCTGTCAATAATGTCCTTCCACGGCTCTGGCGGTGTTTCGCCGGCAAGAGCATAGGCGAGCTTCGTGATATAGAGCGCTCCATAGGGAATATCCATGTTGTTTAAGGATCCGATTACGCTGGAGCATGCCAGAAAATCATTGACGGGCTCACGGAACTTCCGGTAGTTAATCGCATTCAGACCACCCCGAACGCCCATAATTGTGCTGATGTTGCCGACATTGCAATCAGTATCCCATCCGCACATGCAGCCAATGGCAAGTGTGCGGTCAAAATCACCTTCGCCATAGAGAAGCGCCAGAATCATGACACAGATGTTCGGAATGATATGACAGTTTCCGGGATACCGGTCGTAGCCAAAGCTTTCGGAGATGTATTTGAAGCCGTCTTCCCAGGTGCTCTCCGGATTCCGATCATAAAAGTGCATGACAGAGCGAACCGCTCTTGTGTATTCACAGTCGGAGGGAATGTAGGAAAGTCCCTTTTCAATGATGCTGCGGATGTCATTTTCTTCGAAGGCATAGCTGATGCATGCCGCAATAAAGATTCCCCCGTAAATCCCGTTTCGGTCATGCGTTACGCTTGCCGCCTCTCTGGCAAGACGCGCAGCAAGATCCGGATTCCCGGGTGCGACCAGTCCCCAGGTATCGATAAAAATCTGACCGCCGATCTGTTCGGCTGTAGCGACCACGCTCTGCTTGATGCTCCCGCTTCTGGGAGCAGGAATTCCGTTCCGCAGATTCAGATAAGCCGTGTGTTCGGTGGAAATTCCGTAGCCGCCCCACCAGAAGAAGCCGTGCTCATAAGGAGCATAGTTTAATAAAGCGTCGGCGACATCCTGGGCACAGAAATCCTTTCCCTCATCCTTATAATGTCCGGAATCCTCCAGGCCGCGAAGGAAAAAGAGCGGCCCGTTTGTGTCGTCATCTGCCGCAAATAATTTGTAATCCTGCGGATAGCCATCCAGTGTTCCATAAAACTTTTTGATTTTCTCGTAGGTCCAGCTTTCCACCGGAGCGCCATATCGAACGCCGATCACCTTTGCAAGCCATCCGGCATAGATCTTTTCAATATATTCCTTTTTCATTCCTTTTGCCCTTTCCCCTTTTCCTGTTGTGATTTTGATCGTGTTCGGCAGAATTCAGAGTCATACTTTTATTGACTAAAAGAATGGAACGCTATATATCTAAACAGTAAGATTGCAAGCAATGGTTTGCAATACGATGGATGAAAATGGGCATTAAGCACAAATGTAAAAGTATAGAAATGTGAATAAATACAATATTGGCCCAAAATAGAACTGATGGTAATTTACAGGCTCTTTTTTCACATAATAAATTTTACACAGTGGAGGTTACATTTTATGAAAGATTTTTTGAATGACTTGATTTATGATCCGAATCCGGCTCCGATCACAGAGCCGAGATTTCAGATGGAGAGCGTGAAGGATCTTCCGAAGTCGGAGCGCTTCTCACTGACCTGCAACGGAACGGAGCGCCCGGTATACTGGACCGATTCCTTCAATTATGTTCCTGTGGTCGTGGATGAGCAGGAGGAGCTGGATATTACGGTTACGATCCATGATGAGTTTCAGGAAGTTGTCATTCGCCCGACCAGCTATGGCATCCATTTTGAGCAGGAAGGCAACAAGCTTCACATTCACCTGGATCAGCCGATGAAATTTACGATTGAGACAGATGGCGGACTCCACAATGCGCTTTTTGTGCTCTGCTCCAGGCGAATTCCGAAGCCGGAGAACACAACGATTTATTTTGAAAAGGGAAAAGCATACAACGTCGGTGTGCTGACCTTAAAGCCAAAAGACACGGTTTATGTGGAAGAGGGGGCTGTTGTTTCGGGCTGTGTGTACGCAGACCACTGCGACAACATTTCCATCGTAGGAAACGGAATAATCAACGGTGCCTGCTGGCATCTCCCGGACAGCAATGCAGACCGGTTCTTTATTTATCTGAAGTGGTGCAACAATGTCAGACTGGAAGGCTTCACGGCGGTGGACGGACCGTCCTGGCATGTCGTTCCGGCGGCCTGCGATCACGTTCTGATTGATAACATCAATGTAATGTCACGTATTGTGACCGGTGATGGAATCGACGTGACGAGCAGCCGCTTTGTGGAGATTAAGAACTGCTTTATCCGTGCAACGGATGATTGCATCTGCATCAAATCTCATGCTCTGATCGGAGATACCTCGACGGTCAGAGAGGTGACGAAGGTGCATGCGCATCATAACGTCATCTGGAATGCAGAGCCCGGAAATGCCATTGAAATCGGTTACGGTCTGCAGGCCGAGGTTCATGATCTTCTGTTTGAAGAAAATGATATCATTCACTGCCAGTACGAAGGGAACATGGGCGGAGCTGCGATTTCCATCCACCAGGCGGACGGCGGTCATATCCACGATATTCACTACAGAAATATTCGCATCGAGCAGGCGGAGCAGAAGCTGTTTGATATCAAGACGCTGCTTTGCAAATATACGATGCAGTGGGAAAAGGGAATGATCGATGACATTCATTTCGAGAATATCACGGTACTGAACGGCGATTTCCCGGTTTCCACGATCCGTGGTTTCCAGACGCCGGAACGCGAAGTGCGGCCGCATAATATTTATTTTGACAACATTAATATTCTGGGTAAGCACTGCAAGACGTTCCAGGATCTTCGCCTGATGAACGAGCTGGCAAATGATATCTATATTGATGGCGAGAGAACGTTTGTTCAGAACAGATTCTGAGAAACCATTTGATGAATGAGCGTTGAATCTGTAATTGTCTTACAAGAATGTTCACTGACAACATGGGGACTGAAACAGTTTTCAGTCCCTGTTGTGTATTTGAATAATAAGCAAGGAGAAATGAAATGAGATCATATCCGAAATGGCTTTCTGACGCGGTTTTCTATGAAATTTATCCGCAGTCCTTCTATGATTCGAATGGAGATGGGATCGGAGATCTTCCCGGCATTACGGAGAAGCTCGATTACATCAAATCCCTTGGCTGCAATGCGATCTGGCTGAATCCTTGTTTTGATTCTCCCTTTAAGGATGCCGGCTATGACGTAAGGGATTTCTGCAAAATTGCTCCCAGGTATGGTACGAACGAGGATGCATACCGGTTGTTTGAGGAAGCACATAAACGGGGTATGTATGTTCTGCTGGATCTGGTGGCAGGACACAGCTCGGAGGAGCATGAGTGGTTCCAAAAGAGCAGTCAGCCATATGTGAATGAGTATACGGACCGCTATATCTGGACGGATTATTGTTTTGACAACGGAGACGGCCTTCCGTATGTGGCAGGGGAAAGCGGACGAAGCGCAACCTATCTGATCAACTTCTATAAATGTCAGCCGGCTTTAAACTATGGCTTCCTTCACCCGCGGAAACCGTGGCAGCAGCCGGTCACGGCAGAGGGACCCCGGGCAACCGTGCAGGCCCTGAAGGACATTATGCGGTTCTGGCTGGATCATGGGTGCGATGGCTTCCGCGTGGATATGGCATCGTCGCTGGTTAAATTCGATGATGAGGAGAAGAGCGGAACCGGAGCAATCTGGCAGGAAATCCGAAAGGAGATGGATGAGGACTATCCGAATGCGGTTCTTCTTTCGGAATGGAATGAGCCGGGACAGGCCCTGAAGTATGGCTTCCATATGGATTTTTGCCTGAACGGAGTGGGAAACTGTTACTCTTATCTGACACGCGATTACTGGAACGGTGCGGCGGCATACATCGAGAATAACCGGACACGCCAGAAGGGAGCCTATTGCCGCGGAATGCTGGAAGATGCGATGTGGGACGGCGACATCGAGGACCACACCTATTTCCGGAAGGATGTTTCCAGTGACATTACACGGTTCACGGATGTCTACCGGGAAAAATACGAGGAATCCCGCGAATATGGCTTCTGGTGCCTGGTCACCTGCAATCATGACACGCAGCGAATGAGCTGGAAGCTTTCGGACGATGAGTTGAAAATTGCATATGCCATGATCTTCACCATGCCGGGAGTACCCTTCCTGTATTATGGCGATGAAATCGGAATGAAGTATCTGGATGTTCCGACAAAGGAGGGCGGTTATTATCGGACGGGCTCACGTACTCCCATGCAGTGGAATAAGGGGAAGAATCTGGGCTTTTCCGATGCGGATGCATCGGAACTGTACCTTCCTGTGGATGCATCGGAGGATGCTCCGGATGTGGAATCGCAGCAGAAGGATCCGGATTCCCTGCTGAATCTGGTGAAGAGGATTGTGGAATTCCGTCGTTCGCACAAAGAGCTTCACGCGGAAGCGCCGTTTGAGATTTTGTATGCGGATGCAGAGAATCCGGTATTTGTATACAGAAGATCGGATTTTGTCATTGCGGTGAATCCCAAAGTACAGCGCTGTGAGGCTCCGATTTCTGTGAATGGTGAAATTGTATTTAAAATCGGAAATGCGGCGACGGAACCGGACAGGCTTGTTGTGGAGCCGCAGTCCTTTGTCGTGTTTCGAACTGCCTGAGGAAAAGAAAATGTCGGATGTAAAAAATCATTCAAAAACACTTGATACAATCGCTTTGCTGCGGCGGCTGGAAAAGCCGAAGGGAAGGGCGGACGTCATTCTGGATACAGACACCTACAATGAGATTGATGATCAGTTTGCGCTTTCCTATATGCTCCGGTCTCCGGAGAAGCTGAATGTGAAGGCGATTTATGCCGCTCCCTTTCATAATGAGAAATCAAATGGACCGGCGGACGGAATGGAAAAGAGCTATCAGGAGATTCTGAATATTCTGGAGCTTGCGGGAAGA
>HF986591.1:13752-22366 GCA_000431495.1 Firmicutes bacterium CAG:791
CGGTGGATTCCCCCGCTGCGGCAAATCTGGCGGAGAGGGCAATGGAATATACTCCGGACCGGCCTCTTTATGTGGTTGCGATCGGAGCGATTACGAATATTGCTTCTGCCATACTGATGAATCCGGAAATCATTGATCGCATCGTAGTCGTATGGCTTGGGGGCAATGCGCACAACTGGCCGGACAGTCATGAGTTTAATCTGTTTCAGGACATTGCGGCGGCAAGAATCGTTTTTGGCTGCGGAGTCGCCCTGGTTCAGCTCCCCTGCAGCGGAGTGGTATCTTCCTTTGCAACAACGGGTCCGGAGCTGGAATACCATCTTTCCGGGAAAAATGCACTTTGTGATTATCTGATGAAGACTACCGTCAGCGAAGGCCTGAGATGCTCGGGCGGTCAGCCCACCTGGTCACGCGTGATCTGGGATGTTACCGCAGTGGCATGGCTTCTTGACGGTAATTTTGAGGATGATTACCTGGTGGCCAGTCCGATTCCGGAATACGACCATCACTACAGCTTTGATCCCACCAGGCATTTGATCCGATATGTGTATCACATTCACCGGGATGACCTTTTTGAGGACCTGTTCCGGAAGCTTTCGCAGTGAAAACCGGACGCCGATTTTCAGGCGCCCGGGCTTTTTTTCAGAGATCCTGCTGTTGGTTTTCTTTTTGACCATCAGCAGGTATAATATTATTTCGGATGTGTATTTTCAGAAACAGGATTGAGACTGATGTTCAAGGACAGACTGATTGATTTTTATTACGATACAAGAGAATTCCTCAGAAGGAACAAAAAGGTTGTGATGCCATTGTTCCTTCTTCTGTGCGTTTTGATGACGGCAGGGCTCGCCTTTTCGCTGCGAAGACAGACAAGGGAAAAGGCACAGGAGGCAGCGTCCCTTGCAGAAACGGAGGAAACCCCGGCGGAGGAAGTGGAGCTGGAATTAAATGCATATGAGGATGTCGATGCTCTGTTCCAGAATTATTACAGGGCAGTGGCAGAGGGAGATGCAGATACCATTCAGAGCATCAGCTCTGCACTTTCTGACGAGGAGAAGATCCGGATCCGGGAGCTCGCCAACTATATTGATTCCTATACAACGGTTGACGTCTACACCAAAAAGGGACCTGTGGACAACTCCTATGTAGCTTATGTCTATACGAAGCTGAAGCTTAAGGATCACGAGTGGGAGATACCGGGACTGCAGACCATGTATGTCTGCACCAGGGATGATGGAACTCTGTATATAAATAATGATGAAACGCAGCCGAAGACGGTTTCAGAGTACATTCAGCTGGTATCGGTACAGGATGATGTGGTAGATCTGAATAACCAGACCTCTGCGGAATACAACGATCTTCTTGCTTCGGATGCGGAGCTTGCGGATTATCTGGATCAGATTGCATCAACCATTGATATTTCTGTTGGACAGCAGCTGGCGGCCTTGAATGCATCCCGAAGCGAAGCGAATGAGAACACAACCTACCTGAGAGCGGAGACGGATGGTGTCAATATCCGCAAATCGGCCTCTGCAGAAGGAACAAGGATCGGCTCGGCCTCTGCAGGAGACGAGTTCCAGCTGGTGGAAGAACTGGCAGATGGGTGGAGCGAGATCATCTTCAACGGACAGTCCGCGTATGTAAAGAGCGAGTTCTTCGATAAGATCGAGCCCGGTGTGGCGGATGATAGTCAGGAAAGCACTTCCGGGGAAGCCGGGCAGACGACGTCGGAAGATACTTCGGGCGATGCTGGCTGAGAACGCATTTGGAGGCGAAAAGCATCCTGATTCAGAGAAATGTCCTGTCAGGGATGCATTTTCGTGGGGAAAAGCATCCTGATTCAGAGAGATGTTCTGTCAGGGATGCATTTCCGTGGGGAAAAGCATCCTGATTCGGAAAAATGTCCTGTCAGGGATGCATTTCCGTGGGGAAAAGCATCCTGATTCAGAGAAATGTCCTGTCAGGGATGCATTTCCGTGGGAAAAAGCATCCTCAAAACATAGAGCCAGCAGATAGAGATGCAATGGTCGTAAGCTTACCGGCTTACGGCACAGGATGGGAGGTTTGAAATGAGCAGATTAAATGTAGGAATTCTCGGATGCGGTGCCATTGCCGCGACGATGGCGAATACGGTACGGAAAACCAAGGGCTTTTGCATGTATGCGGCAGCTTCCAGAAATCTGGACAAGGCAACCGGTTTTGCAAAAAGAAACGGAGTACGGAAGGCTTATGGCTCCTATGAGGAGCTTTTGCAGGATAAGAAGGTGGATCTTGTCTATATTGCAACACCTCACTCTGAGCATTTTGAGCATGCAAAGCTTTGCATTTCCTATGGAAAGCCCTGCCTTGTGGAAAAGGCATTTACGGTAAACGAAGCACAGGCGAGAGAGGTGTTCCGTCTTGCAAAGGAGAAGAATGTTTTCATTACGGAGGCTATCTGGACAAGATATATGCCGTTTGTCCGGACAATGAAGGAGGTTCTGGCAAGCGGCGTCATCGGAAAGCCTGTCTGCCTGTCGGCAAACCTCGGATATGCGATCAAGGGCAAGGAGCGCATGGTGGAGCCTGCACTTGCCGGAGGATCCTTGCTTGATCTTGGCGTATATCCGCTGAACTTTGCCTCGATGATGTTCGGAGATGACCTTTTACGCGTGGAGGCTTCCTGCACGTATACGAGCAAGCATCTGGATGAGCAGGACAATCTGACACTGATTTACAAGGACGGACGGATGGCTGCATTGACCGCAACGATGCTCGGGACGACGGATCGAAAGGGCACCATTGTCGGAACAGAAGGCTATCTTGTGATCGATAACATCAATAATTTCGAGAGGATGACGGTCTATGACGGGAAGTATAAGAAGATCGCTTCCTACAAGAGACCCAGACAAATCACGGGCTACGAATATGAGCTGCAGGCCTGCCGCATGGCTCTTGAGAACGGATGGCTGGAGTGTCCGGAGATGACGCACGATGAGACCATCCGGATGATGCGGATTTGTGACGTAATCCGAAGACAGATCGGTGTGATCTATCCGTTTGAGAACGGATCGGTTCCGGATCCGGTCAAGGTGGAAGAAGGTGCAACCTCACAGGTTGAGGAAGTGATCGAGATTTCGCCGGAGCTTCAGATTGCTCCGCAGGAGGATGCGACGCTTTTCATGGAAGGACCGGTGGCAGATGCGGGGGATGCACAGGTGATCGCGGGCGAGCCGGAAACTGCAGAAGCTGACGGCAGCATGATCGCGGGCGAGCCCATTGCTGCAGCGGATGCGAGTGCTGGCTCAGAGCAGGCAGGCCCCGATATGACAGAGGAAGCTTTTGCGGTGTCGGAGAAAACCGGCGAGTCAGAAACACCGACAGAAGTACTGACAGAAACACCGACAGAAGTACTGACAGATACATCGACAGAAACACCGGCAGCAGCACCGGCAGAAGTACCGGCGGCTGCAGACTGAGGAATGTGATGGCAGAACGAGTGGTTGTAGGTATGTCCGGCGGAGTAGATTCCTCCGTCGCGGCATACCTTTTGAAATTACAGGGATATGAAGTGATCGGCGTCACCATGCAAGTGTGGGATGCGGCCTGCTCCTTACAGATGGAGCGGGAGGGCGGCTGCTGCGGGCAGAGCGCTGTGGATGATGCAAGACGTGTCTGCGGACTTCTGGGAATTCCGTATTACGTGATGAATTTCCGTGATGTTTTTCAGGAAAAGGTGATCGATTACTTCATTGATGAATATTTGCAGGGGAGGACACCGAACCCATGCCTTGCCTGCAATCGGTTTGTGAAGTGGGAGGCACTTCGGATCAAGGCGGGTGAGATTGGAGCACGGTACCTTTCAACGGGACATTATGCCCGGGTGGAGCAGCTCCCCAATGGACGCTATACGATCCGGAATTCCGTGACCGCAGCGAAGGATCAGACCTATGCGTTGTACCGCCTGACACAGGAGCAGCTTGCACACACGCTGATGCCTGTGGGAGATTATCATAAGGATGAGGTCCGGAGAATGGCAGAGGAAGCGGGAATTCCGGTTGCGAAGAAGCCGGACAGCGAAGAAATCTGCTTTGTCACGGACGATGATTATGCCGGCTATCTGGAGCGAAATGCTGCGGAACGGATTCCGCCCGCAGGACGCTTTGTCTATCGGGACGGAACGGATCTTGGACCGAACAAGGGCATCATCCATTATACCGTGGGGCAGAGAAAGCGCCTTGGGATTGCACTCGGACATCCGGTTTTTGTGACCGGGATCGATGCAAGGACCAATACGGTGTATATCGGCGAAAACGAGGATGTTTTTGCGGATACGCTGACCTGTCGGGAGCTGAACTTTATGGCGATTTCGGAGAAGGAGCTGCCGATCGGAGAAAGCCGGCGCGCAGAAGGGAAAATCCGCTATGGAGCAAAAGCTGTGCCATGCACTATCACAAGGACCGGCGAGGATGAGCTGACGGCGCGGTTTGACAGTAAGGTCCGGGCGATTACGCCGGGACAGGCGGCGGTGTTTTATGAGGGAGAGCACATCCTGTGCGGAGGCAGCATCTGCGGATAACGCACATGCAAAAACATCTGCAGATAAAAATCATCTGCAGATAATGCATCTGCGGGATGGACGATGAGAGGAAATGATGAAACGGGCACTGGTAATCGGAGCAAATGAAGAAGCAGTTTTTTCCATCCGGACGGCGCAGCGGCATGGCCTTTGGGTGGATGCCATGGATGGCAACGAAAAGGCAAAGGGGCTGCCGGCGGCCGATGAGGCTTATCCGGTGGACATCAATGATCTGACCAGGGTGTTTGAGATTACAGACCGGCTGCAGCCCTGCGCGGTGGTGCCTGCGCCCATTGGGCACTGCCTGACTACCATCGGTGCTGTCAACGACAGATATCATCTGGCCGGAGTTTCACAGGCAGCTGCAGAGAAGTGCACAGACAAATACCGGTTCCACCAGGCGATGAGAGAAGCAGGACTTCGGAATGCGGAGCTTGTTTTGCTGAAAGAGGGGCAGAAGGTCCGGGAAGAAGAGCTTTCCGGGATGACCCGGTTTCCCGTGATTGTAAAGCCTCGCTTTGGCTCCGGAAGCCGCGGTGTGGAAATCTGCGGAAACCGGCAGGAGCTTTTATGCTTCCTTCAATATGAGCTCGGAAAAGACACCGGACTTCCGGAGGATTACATCGCGGAAACCTGCATTCCGGGACCGGAGTACGGCGTGGACGGAGCCTATGTGGACGGAGAATTCCGGATGGTTTTGCTTCGCCGCAAGAAGAATACGCCGCCGCCTTACCGGCAGTGTGTGGGATACTATGCGCAGCTTCCGGAGGAAGAGCCTGCTTTCTATGAGAAATGCTGTCGGCTGATGCAGAAAACCGGCGAGGCCATGGGCTTTCGAAACTGCGTGGTGCATGCGGATCTGATTCGGGAAAGAAGAGAGGACGGAACGCTCACGGATGAGCCGTTTGTTATTGAAACCTCGGCAAGACCCTCCGGACATAACCTCTCGAATCTGTTCACCCCTCTCTCGACCGGTGTGACGCTGGTGGAGGATTTTCTGAAGCTGGCACTCCCGGAACTGATGGACAGCCGGAATGAGAATGCAGAAGGGCTGTTCCGGCCGGAGAAGACAAGAAAGCTGCTGATCCGGTATTTTGACCTTGCAAAGGGAACGGTCCGGTCCGTGCCGGATCCCGGGGAATTGAAGGAGCGTTATCCTCTGCTGGATTACGTCTGTCATATCAGGCCCGGAGATCAGCTGGCGGAGGTAAGAGACGGCGCCTCGGTGATGGGCCGCGGCTATTATATCCTGGAAGGGGAAAATGACGCACAGCTGGATGCGGCGGATGAGAAGCTCCGCGCGGAATTCCGTGTGCAGGCATAAGGACAGATGGTGGGAAGAGATGAGAAATCTGGCGATGATTACCGCGCGGGGCGGCAGCAAGAGAATCCCCGGGAAAAATATCAAGGAGTTCTGCGGAAAGCCGATTCTGGCCTATTCCATAGAAGTGGCGTTGGAAAGCGGCGTGTTTGATGAGGTAATGGTTTCCACGGATGACGACAGGATTGCAGAGATCGCAATCCGATATGGCGCAGCGGTGCCGTTTCGGAGATCAGAAAAGACGGCAGGAGACTATGCGACGACGGACGAAGTCATCGCGGAGGTTCTGGAGACCTATGCAGAGCTGGGAAATCCTGCGGAGCGCTTCTGCTGCATCTATCCGACGGCCCCGTTTCTTACGCCGGAGCGTCTGAAGGCCGCGATGGAAATGCTGGATGAGCATGAGTCGGTTCTTCCTGTGGTTGGATTCTCCTATCCGCCGCAGCGGGGTTTTGTCGTGCGAAACGGCTGTGTGGCGAGGTGGATGCCGCAGTATGAGACGGCAAGGTCGCAGGACCTGGATAAAATCTATCACGACGCCGGTCAGTTTTATGCGTGCAGAAGCGATGCCTTTTTCCGCGGCCGGACAACGGATGTGGAGGACATGGTTCCGCTGGTTCTGCCGGAGAAGGAAGTGCAGGACATTGATACAATGGAGGACTGGGAGCTCGCAGAACAGAAATACATTCGAATGAATGCGCAGACACATGCCAACCCATTGAGAGAAAAGAAGGTAGAGAACGCCTGATGCAAACCCCTTATTATGAAATTGAAGAACAGAAACTGAATGAGGACATTGCGCTTCTTAAGGGCGCTCTGGAGTCGGGATGGGGAAAACACTCGGTTGCGGCCTGCTCGGTGAAAACCAATTCGCTCCCGTGGCTTCTGAATCATTTCCGGCAGAACGGCTTCTGGGCGGAGGTGGTTTCCGCAGAGGAATATGATCTGGCGATGCGAATCGGTTTTGCTCCGGATAAGGTGATTTACAACGGTCCCATCAAGGACAGATGCGTTTTTGAAAAGGTGCTTTCGGATGGGGGACTTGTCAATCTGGATTCTTCTATGGAGCCGGAATGGCTTTCAGAAATGGCGAAGAAATGCACCGGCAGACCCCTCCGCGTCGGTCTTCGGGTCAATGTGGATTTCCGGAGACTGGTGCCGTCCGAGGTTCCCGCAGAGGAAGAGGGCAGCAGGTTTGGCTACTGCGAGGAGAACGGAAGCCTTGCGGCCGTGATCGAAAAGCTCCGCAGCATACCCGGAGCCGAGGTGGCGGGACTTCATCTTCATTCGTCGACCAAGTCGCGCTCGGTGAAGGCATATGCGGCGGTTGCGGCTTTTGCGGTGTCTCTTGCGAAAAAGTACGATCTGAAGGAGCTTTCCTACATTGATATGGGCGGCGGCTATTACGGCGGCGTGAAGGGAAAGCCGGATTTCCGTGATTACGTCCCTGCAATCGCCGGGGAATTGAAGAAGTATTTTGACCCGGAGAAAACAGAACTGATCCTGGAGCCGGGAGTTTCGATGGTGTCATCTTCTTTTACCTTTGTGACCTCCGTGCGCGATGTGAAACGGATCGGAGAGCACGTGTACGTGGTGACGGACGGGAGCCGCGTGAACCTGAATCCGCAGGTGACGAGAAGATGGTACCCGCATCATCTGGAATATAAGACAGCAGGCGACGGGAAGGCAGGAGCAAGAAAAACGCTTCCCTCGCAGATGATCTGCGGAGCAACCTGCATGGAGTATGACCGCCTGTTTGAGGAGGAAAATGCGCCGGAGCTGAAGGAAGGGGACCTTGTGATCTATGACCTTGCCGGCGGATACACCATCTGTCTGACGCCTCTTTTCATCCACTATTTTCCGGCTGTGCTGGTAAAAAAAGAGAATGGAACTCTCTATACGGCGCGGGAGCCATGGACAAACGACGAGTTTCTTGCAGGGAATCATTGGACGTAATGGATGCAGGGAAAAGCACCTGCAAGGGAACAGATACGAGGAAAACGAAATGGAACAGCTTGCAATTGACGGGAGAAAAATAGGACCGGGAGAGAAGACCTATATTGTGGCGGAGATGTCCGCCAACCACCTGCAGGATTTTCACAGAGCTGTGGAGATCGTGCATGCGGCGGCAGAGGCCGGCGCGGATGCGCTGAAGCTCCAGACCTACACGGCGGATACGATCACCATAGAGAGCGATAAGCCTTATTTCCGCATTACGGGCGGAACGCTCTGGGACGGGCAGACGCTGCACGGCCTGTATGAGGAGGCGTATACGCCATGGGACTGGCAGCCGAGGCTGAAGGAGGAAGCGGAGAAGCTTGGAATGGCCTGTTTTTCCTCTCCGTTTGATCCCACTGCGGTGGAATTTATGGAAGAGATGAAGATGCCGGCGTATAAGATTGCGTCGTATGAAATCACGGACATTCCGTTGATCCGCCAGTGCGCGCGAACGATGAAGCCGGTGATTCTGGCGACAGGCGTGGCGCATAAGGAAGAAATCGAGGCTGCGGTGCAGGCCTGCCGTGAGGAAGGAAACCAGCAGATTCTCCTCCTTAAATGCGTGTCTGCGTACCCGACACCGTATGAGGATGTCAATCTCAGAATGATGCCGGAGCTCGGGAAGACCTACGGAACGCTGTGCGGCCTGTCCGATCATACGATGGGCTCTGCGGTTCCGGTGGCAGCGGTGGCTCTTGGAGCCTGCATGGTGGAGAAGCACATGACACTCAGGAGGA
>HF986591.1:22394-24419 GCA_000431495.1 Firmicutes bacterium CAG:791
GCGGCGGTCCGGACGGCGCATTTTCCATGGAGCCGGAGGAATTTGCGGCGATGGTTCGTGACATCCGCTGTGTGGAGAAGGCACTTGGCGTATCGGATTATCATCTGACGCCGCAGCAGGAGGAGGAGCATAGCGGTGTCCGTTCTCTGTTTGTGGTAAAGGATGTGGCGGAGGGAGAGCTTCTGACGTCCGACAATATCCGGTCCATCCGGCCGGGGGACGGACTTTCGCCTGCCCGTATTGACGAGATCCTCGGTAAAAGAGCGGCGCACCGCCTGGAGCGCGGAGAGCCGCTTCGTGAAGGAGATTTTGTTTCGTAAGCTGCCGGTGACCGGCAGGGAAGAGAGAGCAGACAATGAGAATTTGGATCCGCGCGGACGCAAATGAAGAGATCGCATCCGGACATTTGGCCCGCACGCTGTCCATCGCGGGTGAGCTTCGAAGGCTTGGCGCGAGGGTGCGCTTTGTTCTTGCGGAGGAGGAGAGCAGAAGCTGGCTGCAGAGGCTTTCCGGAAACCCGGATGAATGGGAGGTGTCCGTTCTGGGACTTTCCTACGGGAAGCCGGACGAAGAGCTTCCGCTTCTTGCAAAGCTGGCGGAAAGGGAGCAGCCGGATTGGATTCTGGTGGATTCGTATGCGGTTTCCGGAGACTGGTTCGAACAGCTTCGGAGCACTCTTGCAGCTGCCTTGAAGGAAAAGCAGGGAGCGGAGAATCCGGCACCGGGGCTTGCCTTTCTCGATGATGAAAGAGCCTTTGATCCGGCGGTGGATCTTGTGATCAATTATGATCCGGACGCGGAGAGCCTGGAAAGCTTCTATCAAAAAGCGTCCTTCCGGCTTCTGGGACCGAAATATGCGCCTCTTCGGGAACAGTTTGCGGATCTGAAGCCGGCAGTCCGGCCTTCTGTAAGGAAAATTCTGATTTCCACGGGTGGAACGGATCCCTATGGCATGGCAAAGCGCCTTCAGAAACTGGTGCAGTGCGTGCCGGAAACGGCAGTGATGGCACCGGGGTATCCTCGTGTGGAGAAGGTTGCGGAGCTTTTGCTTGGCTGTGATCTTGCAATTTCGGCAGCAGGGACAACCTTGTATGAGCTCTGTGCGGCCGGAGTGCCGACGCTTGCTTTTTCCATGTCGGACAATCAGGAGCTTTTTGCGAAGCAGATGGCAGCGGCAGGCGCGGTCACTTATCTGGGCGATATCCGGAGCCAGGAGGTTCTGGCAGAGTTGGAAAAAAACGTGGCTTCGTGGCTTTCGGAGCACGGCGCAGCGGAAGCACGGAAGCGCAGCGCGGGCGAGGCTCTGCTTCTGAGACAGCAGGAATCCGCCCGCATGCATGCACTGACAGATGGGCTCGGAAGCAGGAGAATTGCAGAGAAGCTGATACAGATTTCGGACAGAGGGTGCTCCGGAAGGAAGGACAGGCTGCAGTAAATATTTCGGAAACAGAAAAGGGATCCCCTCCAAACGGATACCAGTCATATGGGTATTCGCCTGGAGGGAATCCCGATTTTTTATTTCACGGCATCAATCATTTCCGTGACGGCCTGAATCATATCCCGGACCGCCTTTGCGGAAACCGCCGGGTCGGAATTTACTGCGTAGTAATAGAACTTGATCTTGGGCTCTGTTCCGGACGGGCGGAGAGCAAACCAGCTGCCGTCTGTCATCGAAAACCGAAGGACATTGCTTGCGGGGATGTCCTGATAACCGTGCAGATAGTCGATGGTTTCCGCGACGCAGAAGCGTCCGAAGCTCTGTGGCTTTCCTGCGCGGAAGGCGTCCATGATGCGCCCGATGCGGGCTGCGCCCTCCTGCCCCTTCAGAACAATGGAAATCTGATTCTCTGCAAAATATCCGTACCTTTGATAGAGCTGCTCCAGCGCATCTGCGAGTGTGAGGCCCTGTTTGCGGTACCAGGCCGCCATCTCTGCAATCAGCATTCCGGCAAGGATTCCGTCCTTGTCGCGAACCTGCTCGCCGGGAGCACAGCCGATGCTCTCTTCGTAGCCGAAGAAATAGGA
>HF986591.1:24449-31072 GCA_000431495.1 Firmicutes bacterium CAG:791
CTTCCTCTTCAAGCTGCGGGATGCGGCCGCAGATATTCTTAAAGCCCGTCAGTGCCTCGAAGACATGAATGCCGTAAGCTTCACAGATGACACGTCCGAAATCTCCGGTCACAATGGATTTGATCATTGCGGCTTTCGCGGGAAGTCTGCCCGCTGCCTTCTGGCTTTCTGCCATGTAAGCAATGAGAAGGGCACCGGTCTGATTGCCGTTTAAGGGGAGATAGCCGCCCTTTCCGTCCGGGATTTCGATCGCCATGCGGTCGCTGTCCGGATCTGTTGCAATGAGAACCTCGGCACCGGTCTTTTTCCCAAGCTCCTCGGCAAGACGGAAGGCCTTCGGATCCTCCGGATTCGGATAGCCGACTGTGGTAAATTCCGGATCCGGCTCCGTCTGCTCCGGAACGAGAAGGAAGCTTGTAAAGCCGCGCTCTGCCATAACCTGCGAGAAGGGCAGGCTCCCTGCTCCGTTGAGCGGTGTATAGACAACGGGAACGGTCTTGTCGAGCTCAGAATCCGGGCGCTGGGCCATGGATTTTACGTAGTCCAGGTAGTCCCGGTCCATCGGCTCGCCGAGCATGGTAAGAAGCCCCTTTTCCTTTGCCTCCTCCAGAGAAAGGCTGCCGAAGGAATCGAACAGGTCAAGCTTCTGAATTTCTGCGAGCATGCCGTCAGACACGGCGCCGGAAATCTGCGCGCCGTCTGCCCAGTAGACCTTGTAGCCGTTGTATTCCTTCGGGTTGTGGCTGGCCGTCATGTTGATGCCTGCAACGGCGCCGAGCTTCCGGATGGCATAGGACAACTCGGGCGTCGGGCGAAGAGAAGGAAACAGGAACACCCGGATGCCGTTTCCTGTGAGAATCTGTGCACTCAGCTCGGAAAATTCTCTGGAGTGATAGCGGCAGTCATAGGCGATGACTACGCCGCGGGAAATCTCCTCGCCGGAGTGAAGAATGTAGTTGGCGATGCCCTGCGTGGCGCGTCCAACGGTGAGTGTGTTCATGCGGTTGGTTCCTGCGCCGCAGATGCCGCGAAGTCCAGCGGTTCCAAAAACAATTTCCTGATAGAAGCGGTCTGTGATCGCCGCCTCGTCTCCCTCGATGGAAGCAAGCTCCTCATGCATCGGATCCGCAGAGTCCAGGCGGTCCAGCCAGAGCTTATATAATGATTGAATTTCGGGTGTCATCCGCATCCTCCTTTCAGAAGGCAACTCGTTATGAGTGCTCTTTTCTGATGTTCTGATTTTCCGGTGTTGTATCCATACGGTTATTTTACCACAGGAAGAGGAAAAGCATTCCTTTGGCATCAGAACGTGGTATGATCACGAGGTACAAGGGAATAAAAAGAAGCTGCCGGTGACCGGCGGAAATTACTACAGGAGGGAATGACGGAATGAAAATTTATTTTTACGCATTGAGAAAATTCGATGAGCTTTCGTTTGCGCGCGAGTATGCAGAGAAGTACGGGATCGAATTTGATTTTACGACGGATTATCCGGATGAAGAGAACTATCTTCTGGCAAAGGGGGCTGATGCTGTCAGCATGACCCCCTGCGACATGTCGGCAGCAATGGTGGAGAGATTTGCGTCCATCGGAGTGAAGTATATCCTCTGCCGGTCCATCGGCTATGACCATGTGGACCTTGCAAAGGCCAGGGAATGCGGCATGCGCGTTTCCAACGTCAGCTATCCGCCTTCAGGTGTTGCCAACTATGCCATTATGCTGGCGATGATGCTGCAGCGAAGAATTGTCAGCATCCTGAAGCGGGCCGAGCTGCAGGACTATTCTCTGAAGGAGAAGATCGGGGAGGACATCAGCTTCCAGACCGTCGGCGTCATCGGAACGGGTAAAATCGGAAGAACGGTCATCGAGCATCTTTCCGGCTTTGGCTGCAAGATTCTGTGCTACGATCCCTATCAGAATGAAGCGGTGAAGAAATATGCTGAGTATGTATCCCTCGAGGAGCTTTTTGAAAAATCGGATGTCATCACGCTTCACACCAACGCGACGGAGGAGAACTACCACCTTCTGAACAGGGAGGCCTTTGCACGGATGAAGGACGGTGTCCGGATTGTCAACACGGCAAGAGGAAAGCTCATTGACACCGATGCACTGGTGGAGGCACTGGAGAGCGGAAAGGTCGGCGGCGCAGCACTGGATGTACTGGAGAAGGAGGACGGACTCTATTATTACAACCGGATTGGCGATGTGATCGCAAACAGGGATATGGCGCTTCTTCGCTCCTTCCCGAATGTCATTCTGAGCCCGCACACTGCCTTCTATACCACGCAGGCGGTTGGCCACATGGTGGAGGGCTGCTTTGAAGCTGCGGATGCCTTTGCGAGGGGCGTTCGGACGGAGCATGAGGTGAAGCTTCCGGAGGCATAGAGAAGTCTTTTAAGAGGAGTCTTTTAACAGGAGTTTTTAACAGGGGGATTTTACAAGGGGGATTGCAATGAAGGACAGGAAGGATAAGAGAGAACGGAAGGCACCGCTTTATAAGAGCTTTGGCTATGCGTTTGAGGGAATCTATAACACGATCCGGAGGGAGAGGAACATGCAGATTCACTGCGCGGCGGTGGTTCTTGTCATCCTGCTTGGCTGCCTTCTGCATATTTCGAAGGCGGAGTGGATCGTCTGTCTGATCCTGTTCGGGATGGTGATGGGTCTTGAATGCGTGAACACAGCGGTGGAGGCCGTGGTGGACCTTGTGACCAGAGAGCGCAGACCCCTTGCGAAGAAGGCCAAGGATGCGGCAGCAGGTGCGGTTCTGATTGCGGCAATTATGTCGGCAATCATTGGAGGTATCATCTTCCTGCCGAAGATCATGGGTGTTATAATGTAATTGTTCAGCACAGTCCAAGAGCTGCTGAACGGTTGGGGATCATCATTCAGTAGACAGAAAAGTCATCATGGGAGGTACGTTATGGAACTCGGAGACGGAATTAAGAAATTCTTTCTGCTTGGAATTGGTGCTGCGGCTACGTCGGTAGAGAAGTCGGGTGAGATTCTTGGTGATCTTGTCAGGAAGGGCGAGCTCACTGTGGAGCAGGGAAAGGCTCTGAATCAGGAGCTGAAGCATAACGCAGAGGAGAAGAAGAAACAGGTCGAGGCTCAGAAGAAGGAGAAGAACATCTCCGATCTTGTTGCCGGACTTTCCGCAGAGGATCTTGAGAAGCTGAAGGCTCAGATCGCAAAGGCTGAGGAAGAGATGGCAGAGAAGCCGGAGGAGACGGCGGAATAAGCTGCCGCAGAATCCGCACAGATTTCGGAAAGAGCCGCAGAATGGTCTGCGGCTCTTTTTTTCGGCAGCTTGAGGAAAGGGTACGTGCATATGCCTCAGAACGCAGAAACAATGAAACAGGAAGAGCAGAGCAGGAAGAAAGCGGAGGAAGCCGCGGACAACCGCTCCAGAATGAAGGAAATCCGGCAGGTGCTGTCGAAGAACAAGATTACGAGAGGGATTTCGCCGGAAAAGCTTCGGGTCATTCTGGAGGAACTGGGGCCGACCTATATCAAGCTTGGTCAGATCATGTCCCTCCACTCGGACATTCTCCCGAAGCGCTACTGCGACGAACTGATGAAGCTGAATTCTGAGGTTGCACCAATGCCGTTTGAGATGGTGGAGGAGGTCATCAACCGCTCCTATCGCCAGAGCTGGCGCGAGGTTTTTGCCTCCATTGATCCGACGCCGCTCGGGTCTGCGTCCATCGCGCAGGTGCACAAGGCTGTGCTGAAAACCGGTGAGGACGTTGTCGTCAAGGTGCAGAGAAAGGGCATCTATGATGTCATGGCAAGAGACATCAGTCTGCTGCACAGGCTGGTTCGTCTGATGCCCCCTGTCGGCGACCTGAAGAATCTGGTGGATCTGAACATGGTTCTGGATGAGCTCTGGAGCGTTGCCCAGGAGGAGATGGATTTCCTGAAGGAAGCCGCCAACATGGAGGAGTTTGCCAGGAACAACAAGGGCATCGCCTATGTGACCTGCCCGAGACTCTACCACGAATATACGACGAGCCGTGTTCTTGTGATGGAATATGTGGAAGGCGTAGCCATCAATGACCGGGAAGCTCTGACGGAGGGCGGCTACGATCTTCATGAGATCGGGACGAAGTACGTCAACAATTTCATCAAGCAGGTGATGGATGACGGCTTTTTCCATGCGGATCCTCATCCCGGAAACGTAAAGGTCAGCGGCGGCAGGATCGTCTGGATTGACATGGGCATGATGGGACGGCTTTCGGAGAAGGACCGCCGCGTCATGGTCAAGGGCGTGCAGGGAATCGCACTGCATGACATCAGCATGGTGGAAAATGCGGTCCTTGAGATCGGCGAATTTCGCGGGAAGCCGGATCGGGCGAAGCTCTGGGAGGACCTTCGGAAATTTCTGGATGATTATGGCTCCGCCGCAATGGGCGGCATCGATATCGCGCAGGTTCTTGCAGATCTCATGGAGATCATGAAGGAGAACGGGATCAGTCTCCCGCACGGCGTCACCATGCTCTGCCGGGGGCTTGCGCATGTGGAGGGAGTGCTTGCGCAGATCAGTCCGGACATCAACATGTTCCAGATTGCAGTCACCAGGTTTACGGAGGATTCGTTCCGCCAGCTTGACTGGAAAAAGGAGCTGGAGAAGAGCGGCCGTCTTCTGTATCGCACGGCGAGAAAGGGAGCTGAGATCCCCTCTCTTACGGCGGATTCTCTGAATGAGTTTCTGAATGGCAGATCGAAGGTGAACATTATTCTGGGAGCTCAGGACGAATTTACGGTAGTCGCGTATGCGCTTGTGCGAAATCTTGTCATCGGTGTGTGCATCGCAGCGCTTCTTATGGCCTCGGCAATCATCTGCACGACCGACATGAAGCCGAAGGTGATGGGAATTCCGGTGCTGGGGGCGGCCGGCTTTGTGTTTGCGCTTGGCGCCAGCATGTTCCTTGTCGTGCGCAACATTTATTATCGTTACCGGAAGCCGAAAAGGGATCGAAAGAGGAAAAAGAAATAAAGCAGCAGAAATCGTATTTTTCATAGAAACAAGGGGAGTGTATTTGTTATGAAGAAGAGCAAACTGATCGGAACGAAGGATTTCTACCACCGCGTTCTTATGGTAGCGGTTCCGATTATGATTCAGAACGGAATTACGAATTTTGTCGGCATGCTGGACAACATCATGGTGGGACAGGTGGGAACCGACCAGATGTCCGGCGTTGCCATTGTCAATCAGCTGATGTTTGTTTACAACCTGATGGTTTTCGGAGGTCTGGCGGGCATCGGAATTTTTACGGCCCAGTTTGCGGGGAAGGGCGATGAAAAGGGCCTTCGCTATACGATGCGAATCAAAATCGTGATGGCACTGGTGCTGACGGCAGGCGCGACGATCCTGTTCTTCAATGGCGGAAGCAGTCTGATCGGCATGTGGCTGAAGGGAGACAGCGCGGCAGGAGATGCTGCGGCCACCATGGCGGCTGCGGAGGGATATCTGCAGGTTATGCTGGTTGGAATGGTTCCCTTTGCCGCAACGCAGGTGCTCTCCGGAACACTGCGCGAGACGGGCGAGACGATTGTGCCGATGAAGGCAGGCGTGGTTGCCGTTCTTGTCAACCTCGTCGGAAACTATATCCTGATTTACGGAAAATTCGGAGCTCCCGTACTCGGAGTTGTCGGCGCGGCAATTGCAACCAACATCTCAAGATTCGTGGAATTTCTGTTCGTGCTCGTGTGGCTTCTCCGGCATCTGGAGAAGAACCGCTACATGGAAGGACTGTTCCGGGGCTTCTATGTGCCGGGGGATCTGGCACTTCGTATTGTCATAAGGGCGTTCCCGCTCCTTCTGAATGAGACGCTCTGGTCTCTTGGAAATACGGTGATGTCGCAGCAGTATTCTCTTCGGGGACTCGATGTCGTCGCGGCCTTCAATATTTCAAGCACCATCTGCAACGTTTTCAATATCGCCTTCATTGCGATGGGAGAAGCCATTTCCATTCTGCTCGGCCAGGAGCTTGGAGCAGGACGGCTGAAGGAGGTGAAGGACGATGCCTACCGCCTTGCGGCATTTTCCGTCTTTCTGTGCCTCATCAGCGGAACCGGGCTTTTCCTTGTCGCTCCGTTCTTCCCGCTGATTTACAACACAACGGAAACGGTGCGGGAGTTTGCAGCCGGCCTGATCCGGATCAGCGCAGTCTGCATGCCTCTGTATGCTTATGAAAATGCATCGTATTTCACGCTGCGCTCCGGAGGAAAGACGTGGATTACGTTCTTCTTCGACTGCGGCTTTGTGTGGGCGGTATCTCTTCCGCTCGCGACGGCTCTGATCCACTTCACGGCACTTCCCATTCTGCCGCTGTACCTGGCGGTACAGGCAGTTGAAATTCTGAAGGTGGCCGCTGGCTTTGTGCTGGTACGCCGCGGCAAATGGATTCATGACCTCACGGTGTACTGAGCATGGACAAGGTATTATCCTACACGCTGCTGCCGGAGGATCTGGACCGGACGGCTGGCGGCCTGGTCAATCTGGTTTTGAAGAACTGCGTCCGTGTGACGGGACATGAAATCAGCGCTGCGAAATTTCTGGAGGATGGCATCACCTGCGGCGGGAGACTCATTCACGTGTCGGAGCGCATGCAGCCGGG
>HF986592.1:0-8705 GCA_000431495.1 Firmicutes bacterium CAG:791
GCGGCGGAAAATCATCCCTGCAGAAACATTTCCTCGAACAGGGATGAACTCTACGGCAGAAAATCATCCCTGCAGAAGCATTTCATCGAATAGGGATGAACTCCACGGCAGAAAATCATCCCTGATCAAACATTTCCTCGAATAAGGATGCATGCCGCAGCGGAAAACCTAGAAAAATGAAAAAAGAAAAAAGGAAATCCGCTTTCGGCGTAGAATATTAAATATATATGTGACTGTGTGCAAATAGCGCCGGCTATTGGCCGGCTTTGCGGAGCTTACGGGCCGCGATGCGGCAGGAGGCAGGAATGATGGAGACGGGGACGCAGAACACGCTTTTGATCCGCGAGCAGCTTGAGGAGCGCGAGAAGGAGATTCTTGCGCCGTGGGCGGCCTTTTCGGCGAAGTCGAGGGGCAGGAGACGGGAGGAGCCTGAGGATGATTTGCGGCCGGTGTTTCAGAGAGACCGGGACCGGATTCTGCATTCCAAGTCGTTCCGAAGACTGAAGGATAAGACGCAGGTGTTCATCACACCGGACGGTGATCATTACCGGACGAGGATGACGCATACGCTGGAGGTCTCTCAGAATGCGAGAACGATCGCCAAGGCGCTGCGGCTCAACGAGGACCTGACGGAGGCAATTGCGCTTGGGCATGATCTTGGACATACGCCGTTTGGGCATGCCGGCGAGCGGGTGCTGAACCGTCTGTGTCCGGAGGGCTTTGACCATGCGCAGCAGTCGGTGCGGCTTGTAGAGGTTCTGGAGAAGGACGGGCAGGGGCTGAATCTGACATGGGAGGTCCTGAACGGCTTTGCCAACCACCAGACGGCAGGAAGGCCTGCGACACTGGAGGGAAGGATTGTCCGTTATTCGGATAAGATTGCATACTTCCACCATGACATGGATGATGCGATCCGGGGAGGCATTCTTTCGGACGACGATGTGCCGGAAGAGATCGCAAAGGTTCTCGGGCATACCATGGAGGAGCGCCTGGACACCTACGTGCATGACATCATCTCCAATTCGATGGGACGACCTGTTCTTGAGATGTCGGAGGCGGTCGAGAAGGCATATGGCCAGTTCCGGGATTTCATGTTCGAGAACGTCTACACGAATCCGAAGGCCAAGGGAGAAGAAGCCAAGGCCATGGGGATTGTGGAGCAGCTGTTTCGTTATTATTACGAGCATGTGGAACGTCTGCCGGAGTATCTGAAGGATCGCATGGAGAAATTCGGAGATTCACGGGAACGGATTGTGTGCGACTATATTTCTTCGATGACAGACCGTTTTGCGATAGCAAAATACGAGGACATCTACGTGCCGAAGTGCTGGCAGTAGGCGGAAAACGCCTGCAGGATGAAGCACCATCAAAAGGAACGACGCCTGCAGGATGAAGCGGCTCAGAAGGAAAAACTGCGCGCTGGGGCACCGGAGGCAGGAAAGAAGAAGGAAATGTATTATCCGGAAGAAATTGTGGAGCAGGTGATTGCGGCGAATGACATCGTCGATGTGATCGGCTCCCATGTGCATTTGAAAAAAAGCGGTGCCAGCTTTATGGGGCTGTGTCCGTTTCATAATGAGAAGACGCCTTCGTTTTCGGTGCACCCGGGCAAACAGGTTTTTCATTGCTTTGGCTGCGGCGAGGGCGGGAACGTCCTGACCTTTCTCATGAAATATGAGAATTACAGCTTTCAGGAGGCCCTGAAGGTTCTGGCAGACCGGGCGGGCATCAAGCTTCCCGAAGCGAATTACTCGGAGGAGGCAAGGAAGCGAAATGATCAGAGAGCAGAGCTTCTTGCGATCAACAAGGAGGCTGCCACGTATTATTTCAAGCTTCTCCGGTCGCCGAAGGGGAAAAAGGGACTTGCGTATTTCGAGGAGAGGAAGCTGTCTCCGCAGACGATGAGCGCCTTCGGGCTTGGCTTTGCGGACGGCTCCAGTTCGGATATGGTTTCGCATCTGAGGTCGAAGGGCTTTTCTGATGAGAACATTCTGCTCTCCGGCATTGCCGCCTATGACGAGAAGAGGGGACTTCATGATAAGTTCTGGAACCGTGTGATTTTCCCGATCATGGATGTGACGAACCGTGTGATCGGCTTCGGCGGCAGAGTCATGGGAGACGGAAAGCCGAAATATCTGAACTCTCCGGAGACGCCGGTTTTTGACAAGTCGAGAAATCTGTACGGACTCAACATCGCGAAGAAGACAAAATGCGGCTATTTTATCCTCTGTGAGGGCTACATGGATGTCATCGCGATGCATCAGGCGGGCTTTACGCAGGCGGTTGCATCCCTTGGGACGTCGTTCACGGACGGGCAGGCCGCGGTTTTAAAGCGTTATGTGAAGCAGGTTCTTTTGTCCTATGATTCGGACGGCGCGGGCGTCAAGGCAGCGATGCGCAACATCGGAATCCTGCATGCGGCGGGGCTCACCGGAAAGGTCGTGAACCTGGAGCCATATAAGGATCCGGATGAGTTTATGAAGAATCTCGGGCCGGAGGAGTTTCAGAAGCGCCTGGATCAGGCGGAAAACTCGTTTTTCTATCAGATCCGGCAGATTGAGAAGAACTATCGGATGGAAGATCCTGCCTCCAGGTCGGAGTTTTATCACGAGATTGCAAAGCGCCTGTGCGGCTTTGCGGATGAGATCGAGCGGGATTCGTATGTAAAGGCCATGTCGCAGAAGTACTTTATCGACGAAGGAATGCTGCGGCGGGAGGTTGCCTCCTACGGAAGAGTTCTGACGGGGCAGGAAGAGCAGAACGATGCAAGGCGGGAGGACCGTTTTGCAGGAGCCTATCCGCAGGCAGCAGCTTCCCCGGCTGTGCGGCCCAAGGACCCGACGGCGGATAAGCGTATATCGGCGCTGGAGCGGGCAAAAATCCGGAATGAGTGCCTCCTTCTTACCTGCGTATCGGACGATCCGGGCTTGTATCCGCAGATTCGAGATTACATTTCCGCGGAGGATTTCTCGGAGGGGGTACCGCGGCAGGCGGCAGAGAAGTATTTTGCCATTCTGGAGAAGGAAGCGGGAGACAAGCTCGCGCAGGCTTCCGGAAACGGCGTACGGCCGCATGCATCGCCCTCGGTGGTGATTGCGATGTTCGAGGATGAGGAGGAGCAGCGGCAGGCGGCGGCTTTATTTGAGACAAGGCTTCCCGGAATCGGCGAGGAGGAGGTCCAGAAGCTTCTGCGGGATGTGCTCTGCTCGGTCAAACGCAATTCGATCGACCGGCTGTCGGCGAATATGACCGATGCGGCGGCCCTCGGGAAGCTGATGAAGGCCAGGAGGGACCTTACGGCGCTTCAGAGGATTCCGCTGGTTCTGCTGATATCGGGAAGTGAGTCGTAGAGTGGTGCCGTCCGGGCGTATAAGGATTGATCCGGACCAAATGAAGCAATAAGACCAGAGAGATGGCTGGAGTGATGATAAAAGAATGCCGCCGTGAAGCGGCAGGGAGGATATTATGGCGAAGAAGAAAGCAGATGAACTGACAGAAAACAAGGAGCTTGTCCAGGCAGAGGAAAAGCCTGCGAAGAAGCCCACAGCCAAAGGCGGAGCAAAGAAATCCGCCAAGTCCGTGGTTGCGGAGGAAAATGCAGAGGATGCGGATGAATTTCAGACGCGTCTTGAGAAGCTTGTCAAGCAGGCGAAGAAAAAGGGCGATGTGCTGGATTACCAGGAGGTTCTCAAGACCTTCCAGGATATGGACCTTGAGGATGAGAAGTATGACCTGATCACTGCATACCTGGAGTCGAAGGGGATCGATGTTCTGAACCTTGAGGAGGATCAGGACGACGTGCCGGATCTGGACGATGACGATCACGTGGATGACGACGAGGTTCCGAACGAAGAGCTCGAGATGATCGAGCAGGAGGAGATGGACGGCGAGGATGACCTCGATGCGCATGGCGTAGGCGATGCCATCAACATTGAGGATCCGGTCCGGATGTACTTAAAGGAGATCGGCAAGGTTCCGCTTCTTACCGCGGACGAAGAGGTTGCCATCGCAAAGCGCATGGAGAACGGCGACATCGCGCAGAAGATGCTGGATACGATTTTTGCGGATGTTGCGGATGGGGATACCGAACGGGTGACCACGGAGGATGAGTTCTGGAAATATCTTCTCAACGAGGAGCAGAGGGAAGAGGCGGATGAGAAGAAGCCGTTCCTTCTTGGGCGGAACAAGCAGGAGCTGAAGGAAGTGGTTGCGGACGGCGAGGAAGCCAGGAAGAAGCTTGCGGAAGCAAACCTAAGACTGGTGGTCTCGATTGCAAAGCGTTACGTTGGCCGCGGTATGCTGTTCCTTGACCTCATTCAGGAGGGAAATCTTGGCCTGATCAAGGCAGTAGAGAAATTCGACTTCCGCAAGGGCTTTAAGTTTTCTACCTATGCAACCTGGTGGATCCGTCAGGCGATCACAAGAGCCATTGCCGATCAGGCAAGAACGATTCGTATTCCGGTTCACATGGTGGAGACCATCAACAAGCTGGTTCGTATTTCCAGACAGCTCCTGCAGGAGCTTGGCCGCGAACCTACGCCGGAGGAGATTGCGGACCGCATGAACATTCCGGTCGAGAGGGTGCGTGAGATCATTAAGATTTCTCAGGAGCCGGTATCTCTGGAGACGCCGATCGGTGAGGAGGAGGATTCCCATCTTGGCGACTTCATTCAGGATGACAACGTCCCGGTTCCCGCGGAGGCGGCAGCCTATACGCTTCTGAAGGAGCAGCTGCAGGAGGTTCTCGGAACCCTGACGGAGAGAGAGCAGAAGGTTCTGCGGCTTCGCTTCGGGCTGGATGACGGCCGCGCGCGCACACTGGAAGAGGTTGG
This sequence comes from Firmicutes bacterium CAG:791, assembly GCA_000431495.1. Taxonomy (GTDB): domain Bacteria; phylum Bacillota; class Clostridia; order Lachnospirales; family Lachnospiraceae; genus CAG-791. The sequence goes on from HF986592.1 coordinate 4,833, forward strand.
CCGCGAGTTTAACGTAACCCGTGAGCGCATCCGTCAGATTGAGGCGAAGGCGCTCCGCAAGCTTCGTCATCCGTCCAGATCCAGAAAGCTGAAGGATTATCTGGATTAACAATGAGGATTTGCGGAGCAAATTCGAGATGGTCCTCATTGAGAGACATAATCATTTACCTGCACATTCGGGAGAGACAAAATTTGCTTACACTTTCAAAACGTCTTCAGGCAATCTGCGATATGGTGACGCCGGGAGCCCGCATCTGTGACGTCGGATGCGACCACGCTTATGCAGACATCCGTCTTCTTCAGGAGGGCAAAATTCCGCATGCGCTTGCGATGGATGTGGCGGACGGGCCGCTGGCCTCTGCCAGATCCAATCTGGAGCTGACAGAGCTCACGGAGCGCTGCGATATCCGTAAATCCGACGGTCTTGCGGCCTATCAGGCGGGAGAAGCGGATTGCATGATCTGCGCCGGAATGGGCGGGATTCTGATGCGGACGCTTCTGGAGGCGGAGCCGGAAAAGGCTCTGTCCTTCCGGGAGCTGATTCTGTCGCCGCAGTCGGAAATTTATCTGGTGCGGGAATGGCTGTTTGCGAACGGCTGCCGGATTTCGGATGAGAGCTTTTTTGAGGACGAGGGAAAATATTACACCGTGATGAAGGTTTTGTGCCCGGATGGCCTTCGTCCGGAGCAGGATATGACATCTGCAAAACCTGTGAAGGAGGCAGATTCGATGCAGGAGCGCCCCGACTGGCAGGCACTTGCGGAGCGGATCGAGGGGCTTTCCGAGGAAGATCTGAAACAGGCTATGGTTTCCGGGAAGGAACTTTGCCGGATCCTGCGTGATCCCGGCTTTCACAGGCTGACGGAGGAGCGCTACGGACCGTGCATTCTGCATCGCTTTCTGGAAGAAGGCAAAGAGCCCTGCTTTCAGGAGTATCTGACGCAGACGCTTCACTCCAGGCTGAAGGTTGCGGAGGGTGTTTCGCAGGCCGCGGCGGGGGCGAACGGGGAGGAAGGCAGCAGCAATGCCAGGCAGCGGCTGTCTGAGCTTTGGGGTGAAATCGGAATTCTGCAGACTTTGTTTGCAGTACGGCAGCTGAATAAGAGAAAAGGGGGAGTGTGACGGCGATGCGTTTGACGGAAATCATGACGGAGCTCGAGGAATTTTGCCCGAAGTCCTTTGCCATGGACTGGGACAACCCGGGGCTTCAGGCGGGGCGCGCGGATAAGGAGGTGTCTGCGGTATATCTTGCAGTGGATGCGACCTCGGACGTTATCGAGGACGCGGCAAGGCAGAAGGCGGATCTGATCCTGACACATCACCCGCTGTTATTTTCCGGGTTAAAGCATGTGACGGACCAGGACTTTATCGGGAAGCGCGTTCTGCGGATTCTGCAGGCGGATATGGCACTCTATGCCATGCATACGAATTTTGATGTCATGGGGATGGCAGCTGAGGCAGCGGAGGAGCTGCATCTTCTGAATCCGGATGTGCTGGAGGTGACCTACGAGGATTCGATTTCCCATGAGGGGCTTGGGCGAATCGGAGAGCTTCCGGAGCACATGACACTGCGGGAATGCGCGCAGTACGTGAAGGATGTGTTCCGGATTCCGGAGGTTCGTGTGTACGGCGATCCGGAGTCACCGGTTGTCATGACGGCAATTCTGCCGGGCTCCGGGAAGGATGAGGTGGACGCCGCCATCGAGCGCGGAGCGGATGTTCTGATTACGGGAGACATTACCCATCATGTGGGACTGGACGCCGTGGAAAAGGGCATTTCGCTGATTGATGCGGGGCATTACGGCGTGGAGAAGATGTTCGTGCCTTATATGCGCGATTATCTGAAGAGAGAGATGCCGTATCTTACGGTGATCTGCGCGCCGGAAAAGGAAGCATTTACAGTTATTTAAGGGGAAAAGCTTAGCCGGAAGGGAGGAAAACATGCCGACAGTATTTGTAGACGGACAGCAGAGGCAGTATGAAAAGGGAACCACGTTCGAGAAGATCGTAAGCGAGTTCCAGCCGAAGTATCACAATGAGATTGCGCTCGTCTATTTTAACCGGAAAATGCGCGAGCTGAACAAAAAGCTCGACCGGGACGGGGGGGTTTCTGTGATTACAACCAGAAATTCCGCGGGATATCTGGCTTATGTACGGACGGCGACCCTGATGCTGGTGAAGGCGGTGGCGGAGCTGACGGGGAGAGAGGATCCGCTTCGCGTAAAGGTGGAATTTACACTCGGCAATGCTTATTTCTGCACGCTTCACGGGAATCTGACACCGGAGGAAGAGGAGCAGGGCTTTACCGTGTCGGAGAGCGGAAACATTCTGGTTCCGGATGAATTTGCCGAAAAGGTCCAGAGGGAGATGGAGAAGATGCGCGATCGCGGCAGTGCGATCACGAAGAAGACCTATCCGCTCGATGATGCCATTGCGTTGTTTAACCGCCAGGGCATGCAGGACAAGGTGCAGCTCTTCCACTTCCGGAGAAGCTCCACCGTCAATGTTTACTGCCTGGAAGGCTACTATGATTACTTCTACGGTTATATGATGCCGTCCACGGACTATGTGCGGCAGTTTGAGGTGAGCGCCTACCGAGAGGGGATCCTCATGAATCTTCCGGGGCACGAGACGCCGGGAGAGCTTACGCCGTTCCGGGAGGAGGACAACCTGTATGAGCAGCTGATGCTCTCTACGGAGTGGGGGAATCTGGTTGATATTTCCACGGTCGGAGATCTGAATACGCAGATCTGCAAGGGCAACATTTCGGATATGATTCTCGTTCAGGAGGCCCTTCAGGAGCGCAGAATCGGCGACATCGCGGAGGACATTGCAGACCATGAGGATGTCAAGGTCGTGCTGGTCGCAGGCCCTTCCTCCTCGGGCAAAACAACCTTTGCCCACCGTCTTGCCATTCAGCTTCGTTCCTTCGGGCTTCGTCCGCACATTCTGTCGATGGACAACTGGTTTGTTCCGAGGGAGCGCACCCCGATTGACATCGACGGCAATTATGACTACGAATGTCTGGAGGCTCTGGATCTTGAGCTGTTCAATGACAACATGACGGATCTCCTGAGCGGAGAAGAGGTGGAGCTTCCGACCTTTGATTTCAAGGCCGGAAAGAGACGCTACAAGGATGCGCCGATTTCCATGGGCCCCGATGACATTCTGATCATCGAAGGCATTCACGGTCTGAATCCGAAGACGTCGGAGGGGATTCCTGCGAAGAACAAGTTCAAAATCTATATTTCTGCGCTGACCTCCCTGAACATCGACGAGCACAACCGGATTCCCTCCTCGGATACCAGGCTTCTTCGAAGAATTGTCCGTGATGCGAGAACCCGCGGCTACGATGCGCAGGGCACCATCGCGCTGTGGAAGAAGGTGCGCGAGGGGGAGGAAAAATATATTTTCCCCTATCAGCAGAATGTAGACGCGGTCTTCAACTCCGTCCTCATCTATGAGCAGGCCGTGCTCAAGCAGTTCGCGGAGCCTCAGCTGTATTCGGTTTCGATGGAGTCCCCGGAGTATTACGAGGCAAAACGCCTCCTGAAGTTCCTGGAATATTTCGTTGGCGTGGATACGGCGGCGCTGCCCGCCAATTCCATCTGCCGCGAGTTTGTGGGCGGCGGGTGTTTCGAGCTGTAAGGCGGCGAAGCGCATGCGGCAGGACCCTGCCGCAGACTTTGCGGGCGCAGGCGGAAAAGCTGCCGTCTAAGCTGCCGTCTGGATTTTTGAGAACAATTGTGTTAAGTTAGTAGCTTGTAAGCAGAGCAGACGATCGCGGCCCTGTCTTTGACAGGGGTGAGGAAAGTCCGGGCTTCACAGGGCAGGATACCGGTTAACGGCCGGCGGAGGCGACTCCCGGGACAG
>HF986592.1:8734-20850 GCA_000431495.1 Firmicutes bacterium CAG:791
GACAGTGCAACAGAGACATACCGCCTTTCTCTTTGGAGAGAGGTAAGGGTGAAAAGGCAGTGTAAGAGACTACCGTCCGTGCAGCAATGTGCGGAGCCATGCAAACCCTATCCGAAGCAAGACCGAAACGGAAACCATGGATTGGCCCGATCCGTTTCCAGGTGCGTCGCTTGAGGCTGCCGGCAACGGCAGTCCTAGAAAGATGATCGTCCAACGACAGAACCCGGCTTATCGCTCTGCTTATATTGTTTTTTTGGATGGAAATGATCTCAGAGCAGGTCTGCCGGATTCGGGCAGATTTGCTCTGAGAATTGTTATGCCTGACAGAGGTGCTCCTGCTGTAAGAAAGAATAGGATGAATATCTACAATCATAAGATTAAGAATAAAAAGGCGATGACGGCGATTGTACTTGCCGTCATTGCTGCGATGTTTCTGATTCGAGGCCTCCTTCTGAAGAACGGGACCATTGACCGGATGTATACCCTGGAGCCGGACGAGCTGCATAAGGCACTGTCCGGATATGAGGTGGTTCTTCACGCAGGCGGCGTTTCCGGCTCCGGCACCATATTGGACGCCAGAAAGCACTCCACGAAAGATGAGAAGTTTACGCTGACCATTGCAACGGCTGCACATGTTGTCGGAGAGAGCAAAGAGGCGGAGATCCTTCTTCCGGATGGCACAAAGAAAATGGGAACGGTTCTTTCCTCTGATGCAGAGACCGATCTGGCTTTTGTGCAGTGCCTTTTTGAAGAGGAGCTGGAGGTGTATTACTCCCGCGATCTCTTGGACCGGCTTGCCGAAGAGGATCCGGTCTATGCGCTGAAGGGAGAGAATCACAGCGACCTGGTTTCCGGAACGCTTCTGAATACACGGTTTTCAGAGGATGGAATCGGGGAAGAGCTGATGCTTTCTGACATCGGAGGAGAAAACGGCATGTCCGGAGGCGGTCTGTACGGGAAGTCCGGGAATTACCTTGGCATGATTGTGCAGGGAACTGAGGATGGAAAATGTGCATGCATACCGGCGAGTACGGTGATGGAAGCCATGAAAGCGCTTTTGTAAATGCAGGCATGAATGAATAAACGGATATCTGACATGAAGAGGTCAGAGGAAAGGAATGATCACGATGACAAAGGTAGATATCGTCTCCGGATTCCTGGGAGCCGGAAAAACAACACTGATTAAGAAGCTGATTAAGGATGCGCTGGCAGGAACCAGAGTGGTTCTGATTGAGAACGAATTCGGCGAAATCGGAATCGACGGCGGATTTCTGAAGGAAGCGGGCATTGAGATCCGCGAGATGAATTCCGGCTGCATTTGCTGTTCACTGGTAGGCGACTTCAATGCCTCTCTGAAGCAGGTGATGGAGACCTATCAGCCGGAGCGGATTCTGATCGAGCCCTCCGGTGTCGGAAAGCTCGATGATGTGATGCGCGCCATTGAGAAGACCGCAGAGGAGATTCCGGACATGAAGGTTGGAAGTGCGGTTACTGTCGTGGATGCCGCGAAGGCCAGAGTGTATTTCAAGAACTTCGGAGAGTTCTTTGTCAATCAGATTGAGAATGCGGGAACCGTACTCCTTACCAGAACGGATAAGGTATCCCAGGAGAAAATTGACGAAGCGGTCGCATTGATCCGTGAGCACAATCAGAAGGCAACCATCATCACGACGCCGCTGGCAGAGCTTGACGGCAAGAAGGTTCTCGAGACAATCGAAGGCGGCGAGGATCTTCAGAGTGAAATCCTGGCTGAGGTTATGGCTGCAGAAGAGGAGCATCACCACCATCATCACCATCATGATGAGCATGCAGAGAAGTTTACAGACGAGGATGGAAACACCGTGTACCGCGCTCATCATCACCACGATCACGATGAGGACCACGAGGAAGAGGAGCACGAGCACCACTGCTGCCACGACCACGAGCACCACTGCTGCCATGATCATGAGCATGAGGAGCATGAGCACCACTGCTGCCATGATCACGAGCACGATGCAGACGAGGTCTTTGAGAGCTGGGGAATGGAGACACCTCAGAAGTACTCTGCCGAGGAGGTGGAGCGCATGCTTGAGGCTCTTGAGGATGCAGACACCTATGGCTTCGTCCTTCGTTCCAAGGGAATGCTTCCCTCTGCGGACGGAACCTGGGTTCATTTTGACTATGTCCCGGGAGAACCGCAGGTTCGCTCCGGTGCAGCGGATGTGACCGGCAAAATTTGCGTCATCGGCTCCGGACTGCATCAGGACAATCTGGAGAAGCTGTTCAAGCGCAGGAACGGAAACGGGCAGTAAGATACGGATGCAGGCAGTAAGATACAGGCAGGAGAATGATTATGGAAAAAATTCCGGTTTATGTCATCAATGGTTTTCTGGATTCCGGAAAATCCTCTTTTTACAGCTATACCATCGGCCAGCCTTACTTTCAGTCCAAGGATCGTACGCTTCTGATTCTGTGTGAAGAGGGCGAGGTGGAATTCGGGGAAAAGCTCCTGAAGCAGACAAGAACGGATCTGGAGCGGATTGAGAATCCGGAGGACTTTACGCCGGCAGCGTTGATGGCGCTGAATGCGAAGTACCATCCGGGGCGTGTTCTGATCGAGTGGAACGGCATGTGGGATTTCCGCAAGTTCAAGCTCCCTCATGCCTGGATGTTGGAGCAGCAGATTTCCTGCATTGATGCTTCTACCTTCGGAATGTATTTCTCGAATCTGGCGATGAGATCCCTGCTGTTTGAGGAGCTTCGCGGTTCGGAGCTGATCATGTTCAATCGCTGCGATGACATGGATGAGGATACACTGATCAAATATAAGAGAAACGTGAGAGCAGTCTGCCCGGAAGCAGATCTGATCTTCGAGGACAAGGAAGGAGAGATTGATCTGACCACGGAGGAGGATCTCCCGTTTGACATCAATCAGGACATCATTGACCTTGAGGGCATGAATTATGGCATCTGGTATCTGGATGCGATGGAGCATATGGACCGCTACGAAGGAAAGACCATCCGCTTCCGCGCGATGGTGGCAAAGCCGGACGATTTCCCGAAGGGATACTTTGTTCCGGGCCGCATGGCAATGACGTGCTGCGCGGAGGATATGCAGTTCCTTGGCTATGCGTGCCGCTATGAGAAGGCAGAAGAGCTGACAGAGAAAACCTGGGTGGAGATCACGGCGAAGATTTGCCGCGAGAATTTCGAACAGTACGAAGGAGAAGGAATTGTGCTGGAGGCTTCGAGGGTGGAGCCTTGCGCGCAGCCGGAAGAGCCGGTGATCAATTTCGCAGGATAAGACAATCGAAGCTGCCTGAGGGCAGCTTCATTTTTTTCATGTATAACAAAAACCCCGCTTCGCTGATCAAACGAAGCGGGGTTCTTGTTCTGTGTTCTGTCAGCTCGTATTTCTCACACCAGCCGCGGTGCAAATGTGAAAAGGAGCATCCGGATGGGAGATTAGTCCATCTTGTTGACAGCAGCAGCCAGGCGGGAAACCTTGCGGGAAGCAGTATTCTTGTGAAATACTCCCTTGCTCTCAGCCTTTCCGATTGCGGAAGTTGCTGCGGTCAGTGCCTCTGCAGCTGCAGTCTTGTCGCCAGCCTCTACAGCGGTGCGAACCTTCTTGACAGCGGTCTTAACGCCGGTCTTGACAGCCTTGTTAGCCTCAGCCTTCTTGGCACTTGTGAGAATTCTCTTCTTGGCAGATTTGATGTTTGCCATTTGTACATTACCTCCATATAACGAAACACGTGTTTTATTTGGATCTCGATGCGCACAGGAATCCGGACACGGACAGTTCCGTGCACATACAGCCACTATAATAACGGGCAGAACTTCATGTGTCAATGAATTTCTGTTTTCTTCCGGAACAAATAATAGGTAAAATCCTGCGGCTGAAGCGTCTGATGAAACTCATCGATCTGCTCGTAATGCTCGAAAATTGCTTCCGGATAGGAGTCGCGGGCGACGATGTAGTCGGTGCGGCCCTCCAGAATGTAGGAGAGCTGCTTGCGGTCCACCTCACCTCCCGGGAGCGTTTGTGTCTGGAACCAGTAGCAGGTCGGATAGATTCCGGTTGTTGTGTAAAGACCGCTGTCGAGGCAGCCGATGTTGAGAAGCGTTGTGTGATCTTTGTCGACGATTTCGGCTTCCCGGTCCTTGTTGATGTCCTCTGTGAAGCTTGTCAGGAAAATCTGATCCTTCGGGGTCCCAAGGTAGTCCATATTCCAGCTGCAGCGGAAGATGACGGCATAGCTGATCACAAGAGAGAGGAGGATGCCGGCCGTAACAAGCATGATATTTTCGGAGGTTCTCCGGGAACTGTCGGCCTTTCGGGCTCCATCCGCAGGAGTGCTTTTCTGCAAGACAACTCTTACGGCGATCCTGTCAAGAAGGACGCCTGCTCCTGCCATTCCGGTGACAGCAAAGGCCGTGAGAGGAAAGGCGTAGTAGGGAAGGTGTGCTCCGCCGATATAGATAAAGAGGAAGGTAAGCGCGAACATCAGGGCGGGAGCGATCCGTTCTGCGAAGGAGGCTCCCTTTCGAAGGAGCATCCAGAGTAGTCCTGCAATCACAAAGATAAAATACTGGAGGTTGTCCAGAATGAGCCAGTACAAGAGCTTGGCAAGATCGTAGATTTTCTGCGAAGCGGAGGCACCATGCGAGTTGGCACCGAAATCCGAGTACAGGAACACATTGGTGTAAATGTATACGCGGTACCAGTCGTCCAGTCCGCCGGTGATTCCGAAGTAGATCATCCAGGGAACAAAGGGGAGAAGTGTTCCGAGAAGAAACCATCCGGCGAGTCTTGCAAACTCGCGGAAGCTCCGGCAGGTCAGAATGACGGAAAGAGCAAAGCCAAGGAAAAATCCCATCAGGGTGAATTTCACGCAGAATACAAAGCCGCAGCAGAGGCCTGAGAGGAAAACATCTCTCGGGGAAAATTCCGCCCGGCGGCTATGCTGCAGCGTGCGCAGAAGCACATACAGGGGAAACAGAAGAAACGGCAGGCAGATTTCCTCTGCGCAGCCGCCCCAGTAGAAGCTTTTGGATGCACACATGCAGGCAAGAAGAATCGGAGAGAGAAAGGCTGCGGTCTGCGGCCTGCAGAAAAGCTTCAGAATCCTGCCAATCAGGAGAAGATCCGCAGCGCCGAGGAGGATTTCCATGAGGAACACACCGCGGAAGGTGGTTCCGGACACCAGGGAACACAGGCCATAGAGAAAATAGAGGTAGGGGCCCTTCTGGTCAAAGATGTCGCGGTAGATGAGAATGCCGTGAAACATGGATTTTCCCATTGAAAAATAGCTGTTGGAATCATCCCAGTTGTTATAAGGATATAAGAACGAAGACCTTGTCAGAAGCAGCATCAGAAGAAAAGAGATGCCGCAGGCACCGAGAAATTCGAAGAAGAACTGTCTGGAAATTTTGAAAAAAGACGGTTTGGATATTTTGCTTGCCACGATATGCTTCCTTTGTTATAATCTGCCTTGTATGTGAATGCAGGGCGCTTATGCCGCTGTATTTCTCACCTGTACATGATTTAAATTATAGAATTAAGGTCAGGAAGTCAAGATGAGTATAATTCGTTGGATTTTAACCATTGTTCTGATTGTTGTCAGTTTGATTCTGACAGTAATTGTTCTGATGCAGGAAGGCAAGTCCCAGGGACTCGGCACCATTGCGGGAGCCGCAGATACTTATTGGGGGAAGAACAAAGGACGTTCCGTAGAGGGACATCTGGTAAAGGCTACTGTTGTCCTTTGCGTGATTTTCTTTGTGCTGGCTGTTCTCCTGAATATGAACCTGTTCTGATGGAACAGACAGAGTAAGATAAGTCCAAGATGAGGTGCTCCTGATTGTCAGGGGCACCTCGTTCTTTTTTCGGACAGGAGAAATGTTTGATTATGAAGAAAATAAGAAAAGAAATATTGATGCAGGGGACCTTCCTTGCAAATGCAAAGGGTTTTGGCTTTGTCAAGACGGAGGATCTGGAGAAGGATCTGTTCATCCCGGAGGGACTGACGGGGACCGCTCTGGACGGGGATCTTGTCGAGGTTCGTCTGCTGCCCTCCTTTGACGGCAATGTGATTCCGGATGGAAAGGACGGAAGAAGGCAGGAGGCAGAGGTTGTCCGGATTGTTGCAAGGAATACGACCTCACTTGTCGGTACTTTTTATGGAAAGGGCGGCAGCGGAAGCGTGATTCCGGATAACAGGAAGATTCCTGCGGATGTCCGGATTCCGGAGGGCTGCAGCATGGGCGCGGTAAACGGGCACAAGGTTGTGGTTTTCCTTACGGATTACGGAGAGGGAAGAGCTGCGGCAAGGCGGAGCTCTTCGAAAAGCCTGCATGGTCACGGAGGACACGGGGCTATGCTGGAGGGAAAGGTCACGGAGATTCTGGGTCATATGGATGATCCGGGAGTCGATATTTTATCCATCCTTCGTGCGTACAATCTTCCGCAGGAGTTCCCGGAGGACGTGATGAAGCAGGTCCGGAAGATTCCGCAGGAGATCCGGGTATCGGAGGAGATTCTGAAATTCCGGGAGGATTTCCGGGATGTTCCGACGGTTACGATTGATGGTCCGGACACGAAGGACATCGACGATGCGATTTCGATCCGAAGGCTTGCGCCGGAGGGAAGCGGAACTGCGGCGTGGGAGCTTGGCGTTCATATTGCGGATGTTTCCCAGTATGTTTTCGAGAACACCGCACTGGACCAGGAGGCCTTGAAGAGAGCAACCTCCAATTATCTTGTGGACCGCGTCATTCCGATGCTGCCGCATGAGCTTTCGAACGGTATCTGCTCGCTGAATCCGGGAGAGGATCGTTTTGCCCTGAGCTGTATCATGCAGATGGACAAGGCGGGAAATGTGGTGGATGCAAGGGTTGTGGAATCGATCATCCGATCGGACGCGAAGCTTTCCTATCCGGGTGTCATGAAGCTTTTTACGGAGAAGGACGAATCGGAAATTCTGCAACAGCTTGCGCTGCAGGGAATTCATCGCGGGGCGAAGACAAGGGCACACGCACTGGCGGTGATGCTTCGAAGAGGCAGACGCCTGTCCGGTATTTTGTCGAAAAAGAGAACTGCGGACGGCGCCATTGACTTTGAGTTTCCGGAATGCAAGATTCATCTGGATGAACAGGGCAGGGTGAAGGAGATCGTGCCCTATGAACGGAACGAAGCGACCATGATGATCGAGAACTTCATGGTTGCGGCCAATGAAACGGTCGCCGAGCATTTTTACTGGCTGGGACTTCCTTTTGTATACCGCACGCACGGCGTACCGGAGGAGGAGAAAATGGAGCGGCTTTCGGATTTTGTCCGTGTCTACGGCTATCAGCTTCGCTGGAACCACGGCGACGTGCACCCGAAGGAACTGCAGACCCTGCTTGCCGGGCTTAAGGGAAAACCGGAGGAGGCTGTCATCAGTGTGATGACGCTTCGCAGCATGCAGAGAGCCATGTACACCACAACCTGCGGCGGGCACTTCGGACTTGCGCTTCGGTATTATTGTCATTTTACGTCTCCCATCCGGCGCTACCCGGATCTTCAGATTCATCGTATTATTAAGGAGTATCTGCACGGGAAGCTGAGCGAGAAGAGACGGGAGCATTACGATCAGATCCTGCCGCAGGTTTGCAGGCAGTGTTCGGAGATGGAGCACCGCGCGGATGAGGCGGAGCGTGAAACCAACAAGCAGAAGATGTGCGAGTACATGAAGGGACACCTTGGAGAGGATTTCGAGGGAACCGTCAGCGGTGTGACGGGCTGGGGAATTTATGTGCAGCTTCCGAATACCGTGGAGGGTCTGGTGCCGGTCCGCTCTCTGCGTGATGATTATTATGAGTATGACGAGAGAAGTGCAAGGCTTGTCGGGGAACGGAGCGGAAGGTTTTATTCGCTTGGTCAGCCGGTTCGTGTTACAGTGGCTTCTGTGGATACCATGGCAAGGACGATTGACTTCGAGCTTTACGAGGAGAAAAATTCCGAAAAGCCAGACAAAAAGGAGCAGCCTGAGCACAGGAAAACCTTGAAGAGGCTGACCGCAAAGGGAGAGATTCCTGCGCCGAAAAAGGACAGGAAGCATCGGAAGGCGCACCGCGGAGGCGGACGCAGGAAGAAATAAGGTGGAGCAATGCAGGAGAGCATGAAGCTGATCGCCAATAACAAAAAGGCGTATCATGACTATTTTATCGAAGAAAAATATGAGTGCGGCATTGAGCTGTATGGGACGGAGATCAAGTCCATCCGCCAGGGAAAGTGCAGCGTCAAGGAGGCGTATGTCTCGATCGATCACGGAGAAGCCTTCGTGGAGGGGATGAACATCAGCCCCTATGAGAAGGGCAATATTTTCAACAAGGATCCGCTTCGCAGGAGAAAGCTCCTGCTCCACAAGGCGCAGATTATGAAGCTGGATCAGTCTGTGGCCCAGAAGGGGTATACGATCGTTCCGCTCTCGGTCTATCTTAAGGGAGGAAGGTGCAAGGTGGAGATCGGCCTGGCAAGAGGCAAGCATACCTATGATAAGCGCGAGGATCTGAAAAGGAAGGATGCACGCAGGGAGGCGGAACGCGATTTCAAGGATGTTTACAGAGGGTGATGGCGGAATGCTTGCTCAATACACGCGGAAATGCTAGAATAATATCGCTAATCCGGGTTAGTAAAGGTTTCGACAGGGATCTTGAAGGTGGAGAAGCTATCCGGAGCCGTCCGTCAAACGGCAAACCTAAATATAAACGCTAATTCTAACGAAGTAGCTCTGGCTGCCTAATCGCACCAGCGTCGCCTGACTTGCACCTGTTCTCGTCAGATACGGCGTCATCATAACAGGAAACGACGCAGAGCATGCCGCAGCTCTGTGGGTGTATCAGCGGCTGCTGCAAAAGAAGGCGTGTTCGTTTTCCTTCTTCGTGCGGGAGAAGCCTTCGGGCGCAAGCAACGAACTATGATAGTAGAAGGACACGGGATGGGTTTTTGGACAGGGGTTCGATTCCCCTCTAATCCAGAGCTTCCTAGCGAGCAGTTGAACCTGCTCGCTTTTTTTAAATTCGTGATGGCAGCAGATTCCATTGAACACACAGGGGGTACATGATTTCATGCACAACGATACAGAGGCGCAGATTCGTGCGCTTGGGACATACGAGATCCTGGAGCATCGTTTTCTGAAGGACATCGGAAGCGACAGCTATGTGCTGCGGCATAAGAAGAGCGGGGCGAGAATCGCGCTTTTGCCGAACGAGGACAGCAACAAGGTCTTTTACATTGCGTTCCGCACACCGCCGACGGATTCGACGGGAGTTGCTCATATCATTGAGCATACGGTTCTGTGCGGGTCGCGGGATTTTCCGGTCAAGGATCCGTTCATTGAGGTTGTGAAGGGATCTCTGAATACTTTTCTGAACGCAATGACGTACCCGGACAAGACGGTGTATCCGGTGGCCTCCACCAATGAGAAGGATTTTGCCAATCTGATGCACGTGTATCTGGACGCTGTATTCCATCCGAACATCTATACCAATGAGAATATTTTCCGGCAGGAGGGCTGGCATTACGAGGTGAAGGAGGATCCCTCCGATCGTGGGAAGACACCGGAGATTCTGATCAACGGTGTTGTTTACAATGAGATGAAGGGCGTGATGTCTTCCCCGGATGATGTGCTGAATGATGAGATTCTGGCTTCCCTGTATCCGGATACCACGTATTCGATTGTCTCGGGCGGCGATCCGAAGGTGATTCCGGAGCTTACCTATGAGCAGTATCTGGACTTCCACAGGAAGTACTATCATCCGTCCAACTCCTACATCTTTCTTTACGGGGATCTGGATGTCGCAGAGCGGCTGCGGTTTCTGGATGAGCAGTACCTTGCGCACTATGAGGTGCTGGCGGTTGATTCCTCCGTTCACCCGCAGAAGCCTTTTGAAAAGCCGGCGGAGGTCCGGAAGAGCTACAGCATTCTGAAGGAGGATGACGAACACGAAAAGACGTTTCTTTCCTGGAATGCAGCACTCCCGATCCACGGGAATCCGAAGGTGATCCTTGCCTTCAAGGTGCTGGATTATGTGCTCTGCGACGCAGAAGGCGCTCCGGTGAAGGAGGCTCTTCGCGAAAAGGGCATCGGGCAGAATGTGGAGTCGCTTTATGAGTGCGGCGTCTATGAGCCGTACTACACGATTGCGGCAAAATATGCCGAGCCGGAGCAGAAGGAGGAGTTCGAACGTACCATCCGCGAAACACTGGAGGATCTGTCGGAGAACGGAATCGATCCGAGAGCGCTTCTTGCGGGGATCAATGACTTCGAATTCCATTACCGGGAGGCGGATTTCGGCTCGTATCCCAAGGGACTGATTTACGGACTGGATCTTCTGGATACCTGGCTTTACGATGAGGCCTCCGTCTGGACCAATCTGGATATCAGCGGTCTTCTGGAGGAGCTGAAGAAGGAAATCCATACCGGGTATTTTGAAAAGCTGATTCGCAGATACCTTCTGGACAACACGCATACGAGCACGGTGCTCCTGCTTCCGGAAAAGGGGCTTACGGAGCGGATGGAGGAGCAGCAGAAGGAGAAGCTTGCTGCTTTTGCCGCGTCTCTTTCCGAGGAGGAGCTGGAGAAGCTTCGAAGAAAGGAAGAGGAGCTCAGGACCTGGCAGAATACGCCGGATACCGAAGAAGCGGTCCGCAGCATTCCGGTGCTTTCGCGGTCGGATCTGAAGACAGAGGCGAAGAAGCCTTCGACGGAACGGCTTGGCGGGAAGGAGCTTTCACTTCTTGCGCATCCTGCGCCGACAAACGGCATCGATTATCTGGATCTTTCCTTTGATGTGACAGGTCTTGCGCCGGAGCTTTTCCGGTATGTCGGAATCTTCAAGGTTCTCCTTGGAGCCATGAGCACGGAGAGGTATTCCTATCAGGAGCTGGATCACGAAATCAGCATCGAAACGGGAGGGATTCTCCCGACGATTTCGAATATGAATGACAGCAGGGATCCGTCGAAGTACCGGATTTTGTTTGAGCTGTCGCTGAAAACAATGGATTCGAATCTGGAGAAGGCGCTTGAACTGGCGGAGGAGATTCTTCTTCATACGGACTTTTCGGATACGGAAAGGATCCGCGAGATTCTGGAGGAGGAGAGGGCCTCCATGAAGGCGGAGCTTCCTTCTTCCGGACACGCCACCGCTGTGATGCGGTCTGCGGCGAATCTTTCGGAATCGTCCCGGATCATGGACGACCTTGCGGGAATCGGAGCTTACCGGTTCCTGGACGATCTTTGTCTTCACTTTGAGGAGGAGAAGGAAAAACTCCCGGAAATGATGCGGAGGGTTGTTTCTGCTGTAGTGCGGAAGGAGCGCTTTTTTGCAGATCTTACCGCGGAAAAGGACTGCATTCCGAAGGCACTGCCGGTGCTGGAGAAATTTGCATCGAAGCTGGAGGGAGTGGCAAGGAATACCTTCCTTCCTGCAATGCGAACAGGAACCGCAAAGCCTTCATTGAAGAAGAGCGAGGGCTTCACGACGGCCGGGCAGGTGCAGTTCGTCTGCCGGGCAGGGGATTTCCGGAGAAGAGGACTTCCCTTCCGCGGAGAGCTTCGTGTTCTGAAGGTGATTCTTGGCTACGATTACCTTTGGAATAAGGTCCGTGTATTCGGCGGGGCCTATGGCTGCATGAGCGGCTTTGGCCGGGATGGAATTTCTTATTTTGTTTCCTACCGTGATCCGAAGCTGAAGGAAACCGTTCAGGCCTTCGAAGAGGCTGCGGCATACATCGGAGGGTTTGAAGCAGATGAGCAGGAAATGACGAAATATGTTATCGGGGCTGTGAGTACGATGGACCGTCCGATGACGCCGAGCATGCTTGGCCGTTTCTCCAAGACCTGTGAGCTGACCGGAATTACTGCTGAGGATTTGCAGAGAGAGCGGCAGCAGGTCCTTTCCTGCACGCAGGAAGAGATTCGGGAGATGAGCGCGTACATTGAAGCGTTTCTGGATGACGGCGTTCTGTGCGTGGTGGGCTCTGCGAAGAAGCTGAAGGAAGAGGAGACGTTGTTCGATACCCTGGAGCCTCTGACGTAACTGCCGGAAAGGATGAAAATATGGCAAAAGCTGGTTTTGCGGCGATTGTG
>HF986592.1:20887-40430 GCA_000431495.1 Firmicutes bacterium CAG:791
GGCCGCCCGAATGTCGGAAAATCCACATTGATGAACACACTGATCGGACAGAAGATCGCAATTACTTCCTATAAGCCGCAGACGACGCGGAATCAGATCCGGACGATCTACAGCGATGAGAACGGACAGGTTGTGTTTCTGGATACTCCTGGAATCAATCAGGCGAAGGACCGCCTTGGCGAATACATGCTGCACGCTGCCGATTCTACGCTGAAGGAGGTGGACCTGATTCTGTGGCTGGTCGAGCCAAGAGCGAATCTGAAGGAGGAGGATCTGGCTGTCCTGAAAAAGGTGGCAGGTGCCGGGAAGCCGGTGATTCTGTGCGTCACGAAGACAGACTCGGTGAAGAAGGCGCAGATTCTTCCGGTCCTTGAGAATTATGCGAAGGCGTGGAAGAAGGAAACCGGGCAGGAGCTTGCGGATCTGATTCCGGTCAGCTCCAGGCAGAGAACCGGACTTGAGGATCTTCGAAGGACGATCTGGGACAGGCTTCCGGAGGGCGAACCCTTCTACGATCCGGAGGAGGTCACAACACAGACAGAGCGCGAGATTGCTTCCGAGATGATCCGGGAGAAGGCCCTCCGCTATATTAACGAAGAGGTTCCGCATGGAATCGCGGTGCAGATCAACCGCATGAAGTACCGCAGCAAGGCATCCTCCCCGGAGAGGATCTGCGACGTTGACGCAGACATCATCTGCGAACGGGAGAGCCACAAGGGCATCATCATCGGAGCCGGCGGCGCCATGCTGAAGAAAATCGGAACGGCTGCCCGGATTGATATCGAGAATATGATCGGCTGCCGGGTGAATCTGCGGCTCTGGGTGAAGGTTCGCAAGGGCTGGAAGGATGACCAGAATGCGCTGAAAACCTACGGCTACAATGAGAAGAATCTTTAATTCTGAGAAAAACGGGAATGGCGGAGCTTGAATTCAAAAGACCTTATATTGAAGTAACGGCCATGGTGATCGGTGTGCAGCCAATCGGCGAGTATGACAGGAGAGTGGTTCTGCTGACAAGAGAGCGGGGGAAAATATCTGCGTTTGCCAGGGGCGCACGGCGTCCGAATTCACAGCTCGTGGCAGCGACGGACCTGTTTGTGTTCGGTACATTCCGGCTGTATGCCGGGCGGGACTCCTATACGCTGGTGGAGGCCTCGGTGCAGAATTATTTTCCCTGGTTCCGCACACATATTGAGGCTTCGCTGGAGGGACAGTATTTCTGTGAGGTGCTGGAATACTGCACGAGGGAAAACAACGACGAGGCGCAGCTCCTTCTCCTTTTGTATCAGACGCTGCGTGCTCTGGAATCCGAAAAGTTTCCTTCGAGGCTGGTGCGCTCTGTGTTCGAGCTGAAGACCGTCGTGATTGAGGGAGAAATGCGGGAACCGAATCCGCAGAAGTATCTTCCGGCGGTTATGGCGGCGCTTCATCACATTGAGAGGTCGAAGATTGCGAAGCTGTATTCGTTTTCTCTGGATGAGCCTGCACAGAAGGAGCTGGCGGAGCTTGCCGGGCGATGCATGGAGTTTGCGTTTGAACGACACACATTCCGAAGCCTTGAGATTCTGGAAGTGATGGAAGTTTAAGCGGGAGCTGACAGCAGAAGGTTGCGAAGAGAATAAAAAAAGTATAAAGTGTATCTGTTTAGCATATGTCTGACGAGGTGAGACAGATGGCGCAGAAGAAAAAACGGAATCGGAAGCTTCGAAAGAGAAAGCAGAAGGAGCAGGCGGTGAAGCTTGCGGTTCTTCTTGCTGCGGCTGTTATTGTTGCGGGAATGATTCTTGCTGTCCGGGCGGTGACAAGAGCTCTTGGCCCGGAGGACTATGCGGAGTCAACGGCGGAATTCTGCAAGAACGGAAGCATCCGGATCACGAGCGTGGAATCCTTTGCCGAGGATTATTACGATGCAAATGAGCTGAAGAAAACGGTCCGCGATGCCGTGGACGCTTATAATGCCGAAAACGGCAGCAGGAGCGTTGTTCAGAATTCTCTGCAGGTGAAGGATCAGATGGCCAAGCTGGTTCTTACCTATAAGAGCGCAGAGGATTACAGGAGCTTCAACGACACCGATCTGTTTGTCGGAACGGTGAAGGATGCCGAAGACAGCGGCTATGATTTTGAATCCATCATGTCCGCGGTGAGCCATGCAGATTCGTCCAGAATTCTGAATCAGGCGACGCTGGATCATCTGCTGGAGAATGAGGTCATCATTCTTTCCGAACAGGTGAACGTGGTGACGCCGCGCGGAATTCTGTATGCGACACCGAATCTTGGCGTTACGGATGAGACGCATGCATCGCCGGTGGATGTCATCAGCAAGGACGAGCCTGCGATTGTTATACTGAAGTAGCGGGCCGGAGCACCGGCATTTCGCAGACTCGGATTAGTTATACACGGTAGGGACTCTGGGGAAGCCGCCGCATCAGTTCTTTGCGGGAGGCGGCCATCAGGGAATCAATATATCATCTGCAGAAGCAGAAGGATCAAGGAGTAGGCACATGGAAAAGACAATGGACAAGGTTGTTGCGCTCTGCAATGCGCGCGGATTCATTTATCCCGGTTCTCAGATCTATGGCGGTCTGTCGAATACCTGGGATTACGGTAATCTCGGCGTTGAGCTGAAGAACAACGTAAAGAAGGCATGGTGGAGAAAGTTTGTGCAGGAGTCCCCGACCAATGTCGGCGTGGACTGCGCGATTCTGATGAACCCCAAGACCTGGGTTGCATCCGGACATCTGGCGGGCTTCTCGGATCCTATGATGGACTGCAAGGCCTGCGGAGAGCGTTTCCGTGCGGATCAGCTGATTGAGAGCTATGCACATGAGCACGAACTGACGCTGGACGGATCGGTTGACGGATGGTCCAACGATGAAATGATGAGCTTTATCAATAAGTTCAAGGTTCCCTGCCCGTCCTGCGGTCAGTTCCACTGGACCGACATCCGTCAGTTCAATCTGATGTTCAAGACCTTCCAGGGGGTAACGGAGGATTCCACCAACACCATCTACCTTCGTCCGGAAACGGCACAGGGTATTTTTGTCAACTTTAAGAATGTACAGCGCACGGCGAGAAAGCATCTGCCGTTTGGTATCTGCCAGATCGGCAAGTCCTTCCGCAATGAGATTACTCCCGGAAACTTCACCTTCCGTACCCGTGAGTTCGAGCAGATGGAGATGGAATTCTTCTGCAAGCCTGATACCGATCTGGAGTGGTTCCAGTACTGGAAGAACTTCTGCTGGAACTGGCTGCTCTCCCTGGGAATCAAGGAGGAGCACCTTCGTTTCCGTGATCATGACAAGGAAGAGCTTTCGTTCTATTCCAAGGCTACCTCGGACATCGAATATACCTTCCCCTTTGGTGACTGGGGCGAGCTGTGGGGCATTGCGGACCGCACGGATTATGACCTGTCGCAGCACCAGAAGGTCTCCGGCGAGGATCTTACCTACTTCGATGAGGAGAGCGGGGAGCGTTACATTCCTTATGTTGTCGAGCCGTCACTTGGCTGCGACCGTGTGACCCTTGCGTTCATCTGCGAAGCCTACGATGAGGAGGAGCTTCCGGACGGGACCGTACGTAACGTCATGCACTTCCATCCGGCCATTGCGCCCGTAAAGATTGCGGTTCTTCCGCTGTCCAAAAAGCTCTTCGAGCCCGCACAGAAGGTTTTTGCAGAGCTGTCCAAACGCTACAACTGCGATTTTGATGACCGCGGAGCAATCGGCAAGAGATACCGCCGTGAGGATGAAATCGGAACACCGTACTGCATCTGCTACGATTTCGATTCCGAGAACGACCAGGCGGTTACGATCCGTGACCGTGACACGATGGAGCAGGTTCGCGTTCCGATTGCGGAGCTGAAGAACTGGTTCGATGAGAAGTTTGATTTCTGAGCCGGCCGGCAAATCCGGCAACGGCATGGACCGTTGAATATAACATGGAGAAAGGAAACTGAGTAATGCAGTACAGAGGCGTAAACGAACTGCGTGAGCTGTTCCTGGCATTCTTTGAAGAGAAGGGATGCCTCAGACTGAACAGCTTCTCGCTGGTTCCTCACAATGATACATCGCTCCTGATCATCAATTCCGGTATGGCTCCGATGAAGCCCTGGTTTACCGGTCAGGAGATTCCCCCGAGAAGACGGGTTACCACCTGCCAGAAGTGCATCCGCACCGGCGATCTGGAGAATGTTGGAAAAACAGCTCGCCACGGCACTTATTTTGAAATGCTGGGAAACTTCTCCTTCGGTGATTATTTCAAGAAGGAAGCCATTCCGTGGGCATGGGAGTTCCTGACCGAGCGCGTCGGACTGGATCCGGAGCGTCTGTATCCTTCTGTCTATGTGGACGATGAAGAGGCTTACAATATCTGGCTGAATGACATGCACATTCCGGCCGATCATATTTACAAGTTCGGCAAGGCGGACAATTTCTGGGAGCATGGCTCCGGCCCCTGCGGTCCCTGCTCGGAGATTTACTATGACCGCGGAGAGAAGTACGGAAACGGACCGGAGGATGTCATGGGCGGCGAGGGCGACCGCTTCATGGAGGTCTGGAATATCGTATTTTCCCAGTTCAACAATGATGGAAACGGCAATTACACGGATCTTGTTCAGAAGAACATTGATACCGGCATGGGCCTTGAGCGTCTGGCGGTTGCCGTTCAGGACGTGGGATCCATCTTCGACGTTGATACGCTGAAATCCCTGCGTGATCTGATCTGCAGCCTGGCAGGCGGCATCGGATATGAGCAGCCTGGCAGCTATGACAGTGATGTTTCGGTTCGTATCTGCACGGATCATGCCCGCGCAATGACCTTCATGATTTCGGATGGCATTATGCCCTCCAACAACGGAAGAGGCTATGTCCTTCGCAGAATCATCCGCCGCGCGGTTCGTCACGGAAGAAAGCTTGGCATTCAGGGCTCCTTCCTGCCGACTCTTGCGGAGAACGTCATCGAAACCTCGAAGGACGGTTATCCGGAGTTGGAGGAGAAGAGAGATTTCATTCTCAATGTAGTCCGTGCCGAGGAAGAGAAGTTTGAGAAGACCTATGAGCAGGGAATGGATATTCTGGCTCAGATGGAGCAGGAGCTCGAAAAGGCCGGAAATAAGGAGCTTTCCGGAGAGGACGCGTTCAAGCTTTATGACACCTATGGGTTCCCGCTGGATAACACGAAGGAAATTCTGGAGGAAAAGGGCTTTACGGTAGATGAGGACGGCTTCAATGCTGCAATGAAGAAGCAGAGAGAGCAGGCTCGTTCTGACCGTGAGCGGTCCGGCAAGGCGGCTACCTATATGGGAGCGGCAGCTACGGTATATGAGGAGATGGATCCTTCTCTGACATCTGCTTTTGTCGGATATGATCAGCTGACTGCAGAATCTGAGATCATCGCCATGGCATCCCTTCCTTCTCTTGCAGCTCAGAAGAGCGCTGCATCGGAGGAGGCAGACGGTGAGGAAGACAGCGTTGCCGATGCACTGTCCGACGGGCAGTACGGTGCAATCATCACAAAGGAGACTCCCTTCTACGGAACGATGGGCGGCCAGGCTGGCGATAAGGGCCTGATTGTTCTCTCCACCGGTTATTCCGAAGCAGGCGGCATCAAGGCTTCTTCGGAGGAAATGGCGAAGGAGGCAGCTCTTGGAAAGGGAGCGGTTGTCTTCGAGGTGGAAGCAACAGAGCATGTGGCCGGCGGCAAGATTGCGCACATCGGTCATGTGGTCTCCGGAATGTTCAAGCTGGGCGATCAGGTTACCCTTCGGGTCGATGAGAAGAATCGTATGGCAACCTGCAGAAACCATTCTGCAACGCACCTTCTTCAGAGAGCACTCCGTGAGGTTCTGGGCACTCATGTGGAGCAGGCAGGCTCCTATCAGGATGCAGACCGTACCCGTTTTGACTTCTCTCATTTCCAGGCAATGACGAGGGAGGAGCTGAAGAAAGTCGAAGATCTTGTCAACGAGAAGATCGCGGAAAGCCTTCCGGTTGTCACAGAGGTGATGACGCTTGAGGACGCGAAGAAGACCGGCGCAATGGCTCTTTTCGGAGAGAAATACGGCGACAGCGTCCGCGTGGTGAAGATGGGAGACTGGTCGGTAGAGCTGTGCGGAGGTACGCATGTCTCGAATACGATCACGATCGGCTCGTTTAAGATCCTTTCCGAGAACGGTGTTGCTGCCGGAGTCCGGAGAATCGAAGCACTAACGGGAGACAATGTCCGGAAGTATTATGAAGGGCTGGAAGCAGAGCTGAATGAGGCGGCAGAGCTTGTCAAGGCTACGCCTGCCACACTTTCGGAGAGAATCCGTGCTCTGCAGAAGGAACTGAAGGAAGTGAAATCCGAGAATGAATCCATGAAGGCGAAGGAAGCACAGGCTTCTCTTGGCAATGTCATGGACAATGTAAAGGAAATCAAGGGTATTCCGTTCCTTTGTGCTCACGTTCCGGGTGTTGACATGAATGAGCTGCGCAGCCTCGGTGATGATCTGAAGGCAAAGCTTTCCGGAGGCGTTGTGGTTTTGATTTCCGACAAGGACGGCAAGGTCAATCTGGTTGCCATGGCATCCGAGAAAGCAATGAAGAAGGGTGCTCATGCCGGAAATCTTGTTAAGGGCATCGCGAAGGAAGTCGGCGGTGGCGGCGGCGGTCGTCCGAACATGGCGCAGGCCGGCGGCAAGAACCCTGCAGGAATCGGCAAGGCACTGGAAGAAGCCGAAAAGGTTCTGGAAGGACAGCTTTCGTAAAAGGGCTTTCGCAAAAAGTCCTTTACAAAAGAAGCATGCTTGCGTATAATCTGGTTTGTGTCTTTTTGAGAGATTCATAAAACACAGAAAAACCCATCAGCCAGATGAGAGGTTTCTGAGATCGGATGAGATGTATTTTTAATATGTTTCCTGTGATGCCGGAGAGCTTTCCATCTGAAAGGGACTGAAGGGAGGGTAGAAGAAATGTCTAGCGTTATCGTAAAAGAGAATGAGACTTTGGACAGCGCTCTGCGTCGTTTCAAGAGAAGCTGCGCAAAGGCGGGCATCCAGCAGGAAATCCGTAAGAGAGAACACTACGAGAAGCCCAGCGTAAAGCGTAAGAAGAAGTCCGAAGCTGCAAGAAAGAGGAAGTACAACTAATCGCTGATCGGAAGATGGCGAGACGGCTGTACCTGTAATCAAGACAGCAGTGGCCCCTGACACGAGAGTGTCAGGGGCTTTTCTTGTGCTTTGTCTTTTCTTGGCAACTGCATATATGGCGACTGAATGCCAGGTGTGATAAACTATACTGGCTTATGGGCAATTCAGATTGCGCCGGAGTGGTCATGGAAGCAGACGGACAAACCGGCAGGAGAAGCATATTGAAGAATCGGACCGGAAACAGAATATGGGTGATCAGGGGACTGAAGGTGCTGTCTCTTCTGGCGGCAGTGCTTGCGGTGCTCTCGATCGCATGGAAGACGCTCTATATCCACCGGAATTATGATGAGGACCGGATCATCGGATTTTACCGGGAACCGGAGGACTCGCTGGACGTTGTGCTGATCGGAGCAAGTGATATCAGCCGTGCCTATTGCTCCGGGCTGGCATATGAGGACTATGGAATTACGAGCTATCCGTTTACCATCAACGGAGATGCGGTTCAGGTATGGCGCGCACAGCTGGATGAGACCATGCGGCTTCAGAACCCTGATGTGGTGGTGATCGAGGTCAATGGTGCCCTTTACAGCTCCTCGGAGGAGGAACAGTATCACATGTATCAGACGGCAGTGGAGAGGATGGCCCTGCATCTGCCGCTGTTTTCCGGGACCCGTCTTCAAATGATCCGGACGTATCTGAAGGAGACCGGGAGATACGGGGAAGCGCTTGGGCTCCTGGTTCCGCTTTATGCTTATCATTCCAACCAGCCGGGAGGAATCCGCAGCGCTGCTGCCACGATTCGGGACAATCTTCATTTCGGAGCGGACAATAACGGCGTTCTGACGCTTCGGGGCTTTGAGACACTGACCGGAAAGGTTCCGACAGGGAAGCTGATTCCGGATTATGAAGAGAGTAAGGCGACGCAGGAGCTGGATCCTGCCTACGAAAAGGCGCTCAGAAGTTTCCTGTCTTACTGTGTGAAGAAATACCCGAAGACGAAGATTCTTTTTGTCCGCACGCCGCATCTGTTTGAGGAGAACAATGCCAGAATGCAGATGATTTTCGGCCGGACCAACCGGATCGGACAGATCATCGGGGAGTATGGCTTTCCGTTTCTGAATTTCGAGAAGAAAAAGGCGGAGGTCGGCATTGATAATCAGACGGATTTTTATGACGCCAATCATCTGAATGTGAGCGGAATGAGGAAATTTACGAAGTGGTTTTCAGAGTATCTCCTGGAGCACGGTGTGGAACCCCGGGTGCTTTCCGGCAGGGAGAAGGAGCAGTGGGAGCATACTGCCAGGTATACGAAAATGCTTCTGGACTACTACGAGAAGCTTCAGGGGGAAGGCTCGAACGGAAAGGAGCTGTTTGAGAGCCCGGAGACTCTGGAAATTCTGCATCAGATGGAGGAGAGCGGAGGCTTTGAAGCGGAAGCTGCATCGACGCGGAAGGAGGATGCCGGATGAACTACGTATCGTTTCTCTTTCTGATTTATGTGACGGCGGCCTGTCTTGCGTATTTTCTCTTTCCTGTTGTGTTTCGGAAATTCCGATCCTGCCAGTGGACGGTGCTTCTTGCTGCCAGCTGGATGTTTTATCTGCTCTGTGCGGGAGAAAGGTATTTCTTTTTCCTTCTGGTCACTTCCTGGACCGTTTATCTTGGGGCACGCCTTATTCAGAAGCAGGCAGATCTGCAGCATCAGGCCTTAAGCGGAGAGAAGAAGCTGGGGCGTGAGGAAAAAAAGGTGATCCGAAGGGTCTTCACGAAACGCAAGCACAGAATTCTGTGGGCCGTTTTGCTGCTGAATTTCGGAATTCTTGCCTTTTTCAAGTATATTCCGGATTGGATCCGGGCAGCTTCCGATGGGGAGAAGCAGCTATCGCTTCTGGTTCCGATCGGGATTTCCTTTTATACCTTTCAGGCGACGGGGTACCTGATTGATGTCTGCAACGGAAACGTGAAGGCAGAGAAGAGCTTCTGGAAGACGGCACTGTTTGTCAGCTTCTTCCCTCAGATTATTCAGGGGCCGATCGGCTTCTGGGATCCTGTGGCAGAGCAGCTGTTTGCGGAGCACCGTCCGGAATGGACAAGGATCAAGCATGGACTGGAGCTCATTTTGTGGGGGTATCTCCGCAAGATGGTTCTGGCGGACCGCCTGGTCAAAGACATCTATCTTGTGACGGATTCCTATGCAAAGTATTCGGGCTCCATGGCAGCCGTGGCCGTTTTGCTGTATGCCATTCAGCTTTATGCGGATTTTGCAGGCGGAATTGACATTTCTCGCGGAATTGCACAGATTCTTGGGATTGATCTTCCTGAAAACTTCCGGCAGCCGTATCTGGCAACCTCCATCAACGATTACTGGAGGCGATGGCACATCACGCTCGGTGCCTGGATGAAGAAATATGTGTTTTATCCGCTTGCATTGACACCCTTGTTTGCCGGCACCGGAAAAAAGGTGGCTGCAACGAGATTCGGGAAAACCGGCTTCGGAAAGCATGCAGGAAAGGTTCTTCCGGCTGCGTTGTCCTGCATTGTGGTTTTCCTGATTGTCGGAATCTGGCACGGCGCAGGGGGAAAATATGTGGCCTTTGGCCTGTGGAACGGCGGATCATTTTCCTTTCCATGATGCTGGAGCCCTTTTTCCCTGCATGGAAAAGAGTACTTCGTATCCGCGAGGGAGCGGCAGGCTTCCGGATTTTTCAGATTCTCCGAACGTTTCTCCTTGTGTTTATCGGCTATGTTTTCGACGTGGCGAAGGATTTTGGGACCGCGATGGAAATTCTTGCCAGAATGGTGACGCATGCACAGTGGAACCCGCATGCTCTTTACAATGAGATCAACAATACGTATGCGGAGTTCAATACGTGGAATGTACTCATTGTGACCGGAATGACGGTGCTGATGATTGTGGTGGACCGGTATCATGAACGGCATGATCCGCATCTTGGAGGCGATGGCCTCGGCCTTCGTGAGAGAATCGATCAGGGGTGCTTCTGGAGGGAGTGGCTGCTTGTCCTTGCCTGTGTCTGCGCCATCGTACTTCTTGGCGTTTACGGGCCGGGATATGCTCCGGTGAAATTTGTATATGCCGGGTTCTAAGACGTTCAGGATCAGAAAGGATGCAACATGAAGAAAACAAATGCTGCAGCCGCAGCTGCTGCGGGAGCTCTTGTGACAGCGGGCCTTGCCGTATCCTGGCGGGACGGACATCGATTTGTGGTCCGGCACTATCAAATCTCTTCTTCGAAAATCCGTGAGAATACAAGAATTGTGTTCCTTTCGGATCTGCACAGTCAGGTCTATGGGAAGAAAAACGATCCGGACGGGCCAAACGGTCCTCTTCTTCGCGCAATTCGCAGTCTGAACCCGGATGCGGTCATGATCGGCGGCGACATGATTGTCGCGAAGGATGCCGCATACGATAAACCGGGCTGGAAGGAGGTTCCTCTTGACCTGATCGAAAAGCTTGCGAAAGAGTTTCCGGTCTATTTTGCAGAAGGAAATCACGAGGCACAGCTTGCCAGTGAACGGCTGGAGGGAAGATACCTCCGGCAGTACGTGGAATATCACGAAGAGGCGGAGCGCCTCGGCGCAATCCGCGTGCACAACAGATCGGTCGTTCTTCACGGAGGAATCCGGCTGTATGGCCTGGATCTTGACAGTGAAACCTTCCGGAAATTTCTTCCGTACCATCTTTGCAAAGAGCAGGTGGAGGAGAACCTCGGAGATCCGGATCCGGACAGGTTCTGTCTGGTGCTCGCTCACAATCCGAAATTCTTTCCGGTCTATGCGGACTGGGGAGCAGACCTGGTGCTGTCCGGGCATATCCATGGAGGGATCATCCGACTGGGACCGAAGGGACCGGGACTTTTGTCTCCGGACTGGCACTTTTTCCCGGATTATACAGGAGGGGAGTACCGGATTCGAAGAGAAGACGGAACGGAGGCCGCGATGGTTCTGAGCTGCGGCACAGGGACACATTCCCTGCATCTGCGGTTTATGAATCCGGGGGAGGTATCTCTACTCGAACTCAGCCGATGCTGAGTTCTCCTATCCCGAGCGGCGGAAAAAACGCCGCTCGCGCATCCGGGAAACCGCCTGCGCGGATTTCCCGACTGCTCTACTCGAACTTAGCCGATGCTGATTTTTTCCAACAGGAAAGGTAAGAATGGAACTGGAATTTAAACTGGAGAAGTTTGAGGGGCCGCTGGACCTTCTGCTTCATTTGATTGATAAGAACAAGGTCGACATCTATGACATTCCGATTGCGGACATCACCGATCAGTACATGGAGTATGTGCGGCAGATGGAAGAGGAAGACATGGATGTCATGAGTGAATTTCTCGTGATGGCGGCAACGCTTCTGGACATTAAGTGCTGCATGCTTCTTCCGAAGGAAGTGAATGAAGAGGGCGAGGAGGAGGATCCGAGGGCCGAGCTTGTACAGAAGCTTCTGGAATACAAGATGTATAAGTATATGTCATCGGAGCTTCGTGAAATGTCGGACGGCGCGGGGCAGACGCTTTACCGGAAGAAGAATCTTCCGAAGGAGGTTCGCAGCTATGTGCCGCCGGTGAATTACGATGAGCTTCTCGGAGACACTACGCTTGCGAAGCTGAATGATATTTTCCAGGATATCCTGAAGCGTCAGAAATACAGGGTGGACCCGGTGCGTTCTCAGTTCGGAAGAATTGAGAAGGAAGAGGTGGATCTGACCGCCAAGGAGCTCTACATCAAGGCTTATCTGAACACACACCGCGATACGGATTTCCGGACGCTTCTGGAGGAGCAGGGATCCCGTGATGAGGTGATCGTCACGTTTCTTGTGGTTCTGGAGCTGATGAAGACAGGAAACATTCAGATCGAGCAGGAGGAGCTGTTCGGCAGCATCTCTATTCATGTAACAAAGGATATTTCTGCGGAAGCCGGCCTGACCGGAGAGTTTTCATAACGGCAGAAGAACGAGCAGAAAGACAGGCAGAAGGGAACAGTGAGTATGGAAGAATTTGAAACATCGCTCCCGAAGGAAAATACGGAGCTTCCGGAGGAAAACAGCGGGCTTTCCGGAGCAAATGCAGAACTTTCGGGAGAACAGGCCGGAAGCCGTGAGGAATCGGATGAGAAGGTACTCGCGGCGATTGAGGCGATCCTGTTTACCATGGGGGAGTCGGTGGAAATCAGCGCAATTTCCAAAGCGCTGGATATCAGCGCTGCCAGAATCCGGAAGCTGATAGCGAAATTGAAAAAGCGTTATGATGCGCCCTCCCGGGGAATTATGATTCAGCAGTTTGACGATGCGGTGCAGATGTCGACAAAGCCGGAGCAGTATGAGAACCTGATCCGGATTGCAAAGGTCCCGAAGAAAATTACATTGTCGGATTCTGTGATGGAAACGCTTTCGATTATTGCGTACAAGCAGCCGATTACCAAGGTGGAGGTAGAAGGAATCCGCGGCGTTTCCTGCGATTATGCGATCAATAAGCTCTTGGAATATGATCTCATCAAGGAGCTTGGAAGAAAGGATGCACCCGGCAGACCGATTCTGTTTGGCACCACGGAGCAGTTCCTCCGATCCTTCGGCGTGAAGAATCTGACAGAGCTTCCTTCCATCAACACGGTTCAGGTGGAAGAGTTCAAGGAAGAAGCGGAGGCGGAGGTAGATGACCGCCTTGGAATCTGATTTACGGCATCCGGACGGAAAAGCTTCGTCAAAATTTTCACATTACATGTTCGTTTTTGCAAATCCTTATGTTACAATACCAACTAGCGCAGTAACGTGGATCGTAGTATGCCTGCAAGGGTATGAGACGGTCCGCGTTTCAACGACATAAATCACATGGAGGTTCAAAGTATGAGCAGTTCTTCAAAAGCGAGTGAGAGAATCAATGCCTTACTCGATGATAACAGCTTTGTTGAAGTTGGCGCTCTCGTAACTGCGAGATCGACTAATTTCAATGTAAAGCCCGAGCAGACTCCGTCTGACGGCGTTATCACCGGATATGGCACCATTGATGGCAGTCTCGTATTCGTTTACAGCCAGGATTCTTCTGTGCTGGGCGGATCGATCGGTGAGATGCATGCAAAGAAGATCACCGGACTGTATGATCTTGCACTCAAGACAGGTGCTCCGATCATCGGACTCCTGGATTCCGCAGGACTTCGTCTTCAGGAAGGAACGGATGCACTGAATGCATTCGCATCCATCTATGCGAAGGAAGCTGAGGCATCCGGCGTGATTCCCCAGATCGCAGCGGTATTCGGTAATTGCGGCGGCGGACTTGCCGTTGCTGCAGGCATGGCAGATTTTGCATTTATGGCAGATGATGCGAAGCTTTTTGTCAACAGCCCGAACGCACTGGCCGGCAATTCCGAGGATAAGAAGGACACTGCTGCTGCAGGCTTCAAGGCTGAGGCAGGCGCAGTGGATGCACATGGCACAGAGGAAGAGGTCCTCGCGAAGATTCGCGCACTGGTATCCATTCTTCCTTCCAACAACGAGGACGAGGCTGCAGAGGAGTGCGAGGACGATCTGAACCGCGCAAGTGCAAATGTAGCTGCCGGCATCGCAGATCCTGCGGTAGCAGCTGCAGATCTGAGCGATGGCAATCTCTTCGTTGAGACCAGAGCAGAGTATGCAAAGGAAATGGCTACCGGTTTCATCAAGCTCAACGGCGAGACCGTCGGACTGATTGCAAACCGCACCGCTTCCTATGACGAGAAGGGCGAGACTGCAGCAGAGTTCAAACCGGTTCTGACCGTTGCCGGAACCGAGAAGGCTGCGGATTTCGTAAACTTCTGCGATGCATTTGAGATTCCGGTTGTGACCCTGACCAATGTCAGCGGCTTCTGCACCTGCGAGTGCGCAGAGAAGAAGATCGCGAAGAATGCGGCAAAGCTTGCAGCTGCTTTTGCAGGTGCAACGGTTCCGAAGGTGAACGTTGTAGTCGGCGATGCTTTCGGCAGCGCATACACCGTCATGAATTCCAAGGCTCTTGGCGCTGACATCACCATGGCTCTTCCGGATGCCCGGATCGGCATGATGGATGGAAATCTTGCTGCACAGATCATTGCTGCAGGAAAGGATTCCGCTGAGGTTGCAGAGACGGCCAGCAAGTACAATGAGCTTCAGAACAGCATCGACAGCGCAGCTGCTCACGGCTATGTGGATCAGATCGTTGAGCCTGCGGATCTGCGCAAGTATCTGATCGGCGCACTGGAAATGCTCTATACCAAGAGAGAGGATCTTCCTGCCAAGAAGCATATGACCGTTTAATTGAGAGGAGACACGTATAAGATGAAGAAATTAGCTTCTGTATTTGCAGTCATCACCTGTGTCTTTGCTCTTACCGCCTGCGGATCGGCCAAGGTCAATACGCTGAGCGGCACACCTCTGACAGATGCGGCCACCGAGCAGTCGATTATCTCCTACGGAGAACAGCTCGTGGGCAGCATGGACTCCATTGTCCGCGGCGGCACAATCGAAGAATACAGCGATGATGCGGTATTCGGACCGGCGCTCGATTCCTATGAGAATTCCCTGGAGGACATCGGAGAGGTTCAGGGCTTCAACAATGAGCAGGCTGTACTGGATTCCGACGGAAACTATCTGATCAACATCGGAGTGGATGGATCGAACCACGATGCCGATGTCGTGATTACCGTTGGCGTGAAAACCGGTACTCCTTCGAATGTGGCAACCAATGTCCGCTACACACTCGGTGAGCTGATGGAGCAGGCAGGCCTGAATACCATCCTCGGCATGGGCACCACATTTGTCATTCTGATTCTTCTGAGTCTTATCATTTCTGCTTTTGCACTGATCGGTAAGTCTCAGGCTAATAAGAAAAAGAAGGCTGCTGCCATTCAGGCGGCAGAGGCTCCGGCTGCTGCTCCCGCAGCAGAGGTTGCGGAAGAAGTCACAGATGACAATGAACTGATTGCTGTTATCGCTGCAGCTGTTGCGGCAAGCGAGGGACAGACAACAACGGATGGTTTTGTGGTACGTTCCATCCGCAAGGCACGCAGTAGATTCTGATAAGCTGCAGGAAGTTCCCTGTATTTTTGTCAGAGAATCAGAATGATCATTGATTGCCGCCAATAAGAAGCGGCAGGAAAGGACAAAATGAAGAACTATACCATTACTGTCAATGGCACAGCTTATGATGTAACCGTAGAAGAGACCGGTGCAGGCGCAGTTGCAGCTCCCGCAGCACCGAAGGCTGCAGCAGCTCCGAAGGCAGCAGCTCCCGCAGCAGCACCGAAGAAGGCAGCTTCTGCAGGCGCAGGCGCTGTTAAGATCGAGGCTGGCGCAGCAGGAAAGGTCTTCAAGATCGAGAAGCAGGTTGGCGCTGCGGTCAAGAAGGGCGACGCTGTTGTCATCGTTGAAGCGATGAAGATGGAGATCCCGATGGTTGCTCCTCAGGACGGAACTGTTGCATCCATCGACTGCGCAGTAGGCGATGCCGTAGAGGCAGGCGCTGTTCTGGCTACTCTGAACTAAGTTATTGGAAAGCGACGACACAATAGCTTACATTAGGAGGTCTTAACAAGTTATGGAATATATTGTAAGAACATTAACAAACTTAGTCCATCAGACCGCCTTCATGAATCTGAGCTGGGGAAACATCCTCATGATCGCTGTTGCCTGCGTATTTCTTTACCTGGCAATTGCTCATGATTTCGAGCCCCTTCTGCTGGTACCGATTGCCTTCGGCATGCTGCTCGTAAATATCTATCCGGATATCATCGTAGCGCCCACGGAGACAGCGAACGGCGGACTTTTGTACTACTTCTACATTCTGGATGAATGGGCAATCCTTCCGTCCCTGATCTTTATGGGTGTCGGCGCCATGACGGACTTCGGTCCGCTGATTGCCAACCCGAAGAGCTTCCTTCTGGGAGCAGCTGCACAGTTCGGTATCTTTGCAGCATACTTCGGCGCTATTGCACTTGGATTTAACGGAAAGGCAGCTGCTGCAATCTCCATCATCGGCGGTGCAGACGGCCCGACTTCCATCTTCCTTTGCTCGAAGCTGGGACAGACGGAACTGATGGGACCCATTGCCGTTGCGGCATATTCCTACATGTCCCTGGTTCCGATCATTCAGCCTCCGATCATGCGGCTCCTGACCTCCAAGAAGGATCGTCAGATCCGTATGGAGCAGCTTCGCCCGGTATCCAAACTGGAGAAGATTCTGTTCCCGATCGTGGTTACCATCGTGGTCTGCATGCTGCTGCCTACGACCGCTCCTCTGATCGGTATGCTGATGCTCGGAAACCTCTTCCGCGAGTGCGGTGTGGTTCGTCAGCTTCAGGAGACAGCATCGAACGCAATGATGTACATCGTTGTTATTCTGCTCGGTACTTCGGTTGGTGCTACAACCTCTGCTGAGGCGTTCCTGAACGTAACAACACTTAAGATCGTTGCTCTTGGTCTGATTGCCTTTGCAGTCGGTACGGCTGCCGGCGTTGTATTCGGACAGCTGATGAAGGTTGCAACTCACGGCAAGATCAATCCTCTGATCGGCTCCGCAGGTGTATCTGCCGTTCCTATGGCAGCGCGTGTTTCCCAGAAGGAAGGCGCGAAGGAAGATCCTTCCAACTTCCTGCTGATGCATGCAATGGGCCCCAACGTAGCAGGCGTTATCGGTACTGCAGTCGTTGCCGGTGTGTTCATGGCTGTATTCGGAATCTGATGAAGATTTTATTAATTTAAGGAGATTACAATGGCAAAAGTAAAGATTATGGAGACCGTTCTGCGTGATGCCGGTCAGTCACTGATCGCAACCAGAATGCCCATTGAAGAGATGCTTCCCATCGTTGATACGATGGACAAGGTTGGCTATGCTGCAGTAGAGTGCTGGGGCGGCGCTACCTTCGATTCCTGCCTTCGTTTCCTTCACGAGGATCCGTGGGAGAGACTTCGTGTTCTGAAGAGCCACTTCAAGAACACTCCTACCCAGATGCTGCTTCGCGGCCAGAATATCCTCGGATATTCTCACTATGCGGATGATGTTGTTGACCGCTTCGTAAAGAAGTCGGTTGAGAATGGTATCGACCGTATCCGTATTTTTGACTGCCTGAATGACCTTCGCAATCTGCAGACGGCTGTAAAGGCAACCAAGGAAGCCGGCGCACACGCACAGATCGCGCTGGTTTACACACTGGGCGATGCGTATACTCTGGAGTACTGGGAGAACATTGCACGCCAGATCGAGGAGATGGGCGCTGACTCCATCTGCATCAAGGATATGTCCGGACTTCTTCGTCCTTTCGAGGCATATGATCTGGTTACCGCTCTGAAGAAGGGATCCTCCCTTCCGATCGATCTGCATACGCATTACACCTCCGGTGTTGCTTCCATGACCTATCTGAAGGCAGCTGAGGCAGGCGTTGACATCATCGACTGCGCAACCACTCCGTTTGCACTTGGTACATCTCAGCCTTCTACCGACGTTATGGTTGAGGCATTCCGCGGAACACCTTACGATACCGGTCTTGATCAGAAGCTTCTGAAGGAGATCTCCGATTACTTCACACCTTATCGTGAGGAGTGCATCGAGAACGGCCTTCTCAGCACCAAGGTTCTGGGTGTTAACATCCGTACCATGCTGTATCAGGTACCTGGAGGCATGCTTTCCAACATGATCAAGCAGCTGTCCGAGCAGGGCAAGGCTGACAAGCTGAATGAGGTTCTGGAAGAGGTTCCGCGCGTACGTAAGGACCTTGGCGAGCCGCCGCTTGTTACTCCTTCCTCTCAGATCGTCGGCACACAGGCTGTCATGAATGTCCTGATGGGCGAGCGCTACAAGATGTGCACCGCTCAGACCAAGGATCTGGTTCGCGGCATGTATGGCCAGACCATCAAGCCGATGGATCCGGAAGTTGTCAAGAAGGTCATCGGAGACGAGGAGAGAATTACCTGCAGACCTGCAGACCTGATCCCGGCTTCCATGGAGAAGTTCGAGAAGGAAGCAAGAGAGCATGGCGCAGAGAGCGAAGAGGATGTTCTTTCCTACGCTTCGTTCCCGCAGGTTGCTACCGATTTCTTCAAATGGAGAACGGCACAGAAGACCGGTGTGGATCTGACCAAGGCAGACACTAAGAACGGCGCATATCCTGCATAATTCGTTTCAAAGAGAACAGCGAGGGAGTCATGTCCGAATGGACATGACTCCCTTTGTTTTTGCCGCGTGAGATGGTATCATAAAACAGACTATTTTCTACAGGGAGTATTTGTTTATGAAGTTGAATGATGCTGTGCAGGAGCTGATTGTCCGGTCAAAGGCAGAAAAGCTGCGCGATGAGGACAGAGAGCTGGTAGACGCGGAATATCGGACGCTCGGCGATGCGGCCATGACAGCCTGGAAGCCAACAGATGAGATCGCAGGCTTCAAGGTGCGCCCCGGTAATTATACGGAAAACGGAGCCAATGAAATTCCGGGCGGCGTGTGCTTTACCATTTCTTCGCTCGGGGGGACCAGCTGCGAGCTGCTCTTATATCACAGAAAGGCGACAACGCCTTTTGCTATTCTTCCGATTCCGGAGAGCTATCGGATTGGCAAGGTGTGGTCGATCATTGTCTTCGGGCTGAATGTGGAGGATTTCGAGTACAGCTATCGCATTGACGGCCCCTGGAATCCGGAAAAGGGACTTTTGTTCGATAAGACGAAGGAGCTTCTGGATCCCTATGCAAGAGCGGTGGCCGGACAGCGGCAGTGGGGCGATGATAAGAGCAAATCCGGCGTCTACCATGCCCGCGTGGTGAAGAACAATTTTGTCTGGGACACATCGCAGTTTCCCAATACGAAGATGGAGGATTCTGTGATTTACGAGCTCCATGTTCGCGGCTTTACCAAGGATCCCTCCAGCGGTGTTACGTATCCCGGAACCTTTGCGGGAATCATTGAGAAGATTCCTTATCTGAAGGAGCTCGGTGTCACGGCGGTGGAGCTGCTGCCGATCTTTGAATTCGACGAGGTCGCAAACGGTCATACGTATGAGGGGAAGCGGCTGTACGAATACTGGGGCTACAACACGGTGGCCTTTTTTGCCCCGAACACCAGCTATGCCGCTTCTGCAGAGTACAACCGTGAGGGCCGGGAGCTGAAGGAGATGATCCAGCTTCTGAAGCAGAACGGAATCGAAGTGATTCTGGACGTGGTCTTCAACCATACCGCGGAAGGCGGAGAGGGCGGCCCGTTCATTTCCTTTAAGGGCATCGACAACAACATCTATTACATGCTGACGCCGGATGCGAAGTACTACAACTTCTCCGGCTGCGGCAATACCATGAACTGCAATCACCCGATTGTACAGGGCTTTATTGTGGAATGTCTTCGCTACTGGGTGACCAATTACCATGTGGATGGATTCCGCTTCGACCTTGCGAGCATTCTCGGAAGAGCGGCA
>HF986592.1:40469-43635 GCA_000431495.1 Firmicutes bacterium CAG:791
ACTCCGATGGAGGATCCGCCGCTTTTGAAGAAGCTTGCCTTTGATCCGATCCTCGGAAACGTCAAGCTGATTGCAGAATCCTGGGATGCAGGCGGGATGTATCAGGTGGGATCGTTCCCTGCGTACAACCGCTGGGCGGAGTGGAATGGAAAATACCGTGACTGTATCCGGGATTTTCTGAAGGGAAATTTCTGGAATGCACCGGAGGCGAGCCGGAGAATCACGGGGTCGATGGACCTGTACTACGGCGTTTACATGGGATATACCAGCTCGGTGAATTTCCTGAACTGTCACGACGGATTCACCCTGTATGATCTGTATTCCTATAACAACAAGCACAATGAGGCGAACGGCTGGGACAATACGGATGGCTCCAACGACAACCGCTCCTGGAACTGCGGCGCAGAGGGTGAGACAGACGATCCCGCGATTATGAGTCTGCGCTTTCAGATGATGCGAAATGCCGTGACCACGCTGATGTGCAGCCGCGGAACCCCGATGATCCTTGCGGGAGACGAATTCGGAAACACGCAGTTCGGCAACAACAACGGCTATTGTCAGGATAATGAAATTTCCTGGCTTGACTGGAAGCTGCTGAATAAGAACAAGGATTATTTTGATTTCTGCAAGTCTGTGATCGCGTTCCGGAAGAAGCACCGCTGCATCAGCAGAAAGCTGGATAATGCTCATTGCGGTTTTCCGGATATCTCGGTCAACGGCGGAGATCCGGAGTACACGCAGATCACGCCTCAGACGAGGACGATGAACGTGCTGTACGCAGGCTTTGATCCGAAGAAGCAGGAGGACGATGTGGTATATCTGATGCTCAATCCTTATTGGGAGAGCATTTCCCTTCGTCTGCCGGCGCTGCCGGAAGGACTTGCCTGGGGACTTTGTATTGATACGGCTGCTCCGGACAAGGCTTGGATTCATGAAGAGCCACAGCTTTGCAAAGCCGCATACTGTAAGCTGGAGGGACGGAGCGCAAAGGTTCTGACGGTGATCCGGAAGGAAGTATGATTCGAAGAGATTTCTTTACAGGGAGGCAGCGATGCCGGCAAAGGCGGCCGACAGCCGGGAGGTGTTGACGATGCAGAAGATTCTTGTTGTGGATGATGAAGCGAGAATGCGCAAGCTGGTGCACGACTTTCTGATTCGTGCCGGATATGAGGTGCTGGAGGCGGGAGACGGTCTGGAGGCGGTGGATATTTTTGAACAGCAGCCGGACATCGCTTTGATTATCCTGGACGTGATGATGCCGGGACTCGACGGCTATGGCGTGACGAGGCAGATCCGGAAAACCTCCAAGGTTCCGATTATCATGCTGACAGCGAAATCGGAGGAGCAGGATGAGCTTCTTGGATTTGATCTTGGCGTGGATGATTATGTGCGGAAGCCCTTCAGTCCGAAGATTCTGGTGGCCAGAGTGGAAGCTCTTCTCGAGAGAGGCGGCTGCGGGAAGAACGACGAGCGGCTTCAGAACAGCGGCATTGTCATTGACAAGGCTGCTCATCAGGTGACCGTAGACGGGCAGCCGATCGAGCTTTCCGCCAAAGAGTTTGAGCTGCTCACCTATTTTCTTGAAAACAGCGGACGGGCCCTTTCCCGTGAACAGATTCTCAATCATGTCTGGAATTATGATTATTACGGAGATGCCAGAACCATTGACACGCATGTCAAGAAGCTGCGGAGCAAGATGGGAGAGAAGGGCGATCTGATCAAGACCGTCTGGGGACTGGGATACAAGTTCAGCCCGGAGGTTTCCGATGGCGGACAGAACTGATATGGAAAGGGACAAACCGTTCCGCTCGCTTCGCCTGGAGTTTGCCGCACTCTTTTTTGCGCTGATGGCCGGGGCGGTCGCGGTTATGTTTCTGACAAACAATGTTTTCCTGGAGAGGTATTACAACCAGGAGAAGCAGGATACGCTGGAGGAGACCTATGAGCGCCTCAACACAGCGGCATCCTCCAACTCCATTGAGTCCATTGCCTTTGGCAATGAGCTGATCCAGATTTCAAACCGGAACAACATCAACATTCTGGTCATTGACGAGGAGTCCAAAACGGTCCGCGCGATGGCGACAGACATGGACACCATGCTCCAGCGTATGTGGGACAACATTCTGGAGAATACCAATGAGCTTCCGGATGATTTTGATGAGCACGAGGTGCAGCTCTGGCAGGAGGATCGTCAGGCTCCGGATTATTACATTGTGAAAAGACTGCAGGATGGCGACAACACCCGCGTCCAGATTGTTCTGGACAAGGGGACAGGCACGCAGTATATGGAGCGTTGGGGGATGCTTTCCAACGGCTCCTACTATCTTTTCCGTACGGCAATGGATTCGATCCGCGCGAATGCAATGATTGCGAACCGTTTCATTCTTCTCGTGGGAGGAAGCGTGATTGTCCTTGGTCTTCTGGTTGCCATGCTCCTCTCCGGAAGAATCACCAGACCGATCATTCAGATGACGGAGCTTTCGCGCCAGATGCGCAGGCTCGATTTCTCGGCAAAATATCACGGGCACGACCGGAATGAAATCCAGATCCTCGGGGAGAATCTGAATGATCTGTCGCAGACGCTGGAGGAGACCATTTCCGAGCTGAAAAATGCCAATGCGAAGCTTCAGCAGGATATCGAACGCCGTGACAAAACGGAGGCGATGCAGAGGGAATTCATTTCCGATGTGACGCATGAGCTGAAGACACCGATTGCCCTGATTCAGGGCTATGCAGAAGGCCTGCAGGATGGGATGGCAGAGAACCCGGAGGATCGCGATTACTACTGCGGTGTGATTGTGGATGAGGCAGGCAAGATGAACCACATGGTTCAGCAGTTCCTGTCGCTGACGCACCTGGAGTTCGGACAGAACAATGAGGTGAATTACGAGAATTTTGACATCACCGAGCTTGTCCGCGGCTACGTCCGTACGGGAGGACTTCTGGCAAAGGAGAAGGGAATCGAGATCAACGTCCGGAGTGACGGTCCTGTTTACGTGTGGGCAGACCAGTTTTATGCGGAGGAAGTGTTCCAGAATTACTTTACCAATGCAGTGAATCACTGCGATGGTGAGAAAAAGATTGACATCCACTTTGAACAAAAGGAAAATAAAGTCCGGGTTTGTGTCTTTAATTCCGGCGTTCCGATTCCGGAGGAGGCTCTTCC
>HF986592.1:43660-45140 GCA_000431495.1 Firmicutes bacterium CAG:791
AGGCTCTTCCGAGAATCTGGGAGAAGTTCTACAAGGTGGACAAGGCGCGAACCAGAGCATACGGCGGTTCCGGTGTCGGTCTTTCGATTGTGAAGGCAATTATGGAGCTGATGCATCAGGACTACGGCGTGTGCAATTATGACAACGGTGTAGAATTCTGGTTTGAACTGGAGACAAAATGAGCACAGCGGTGATTGATTACGGTGCCGGGAATATCCGGAGCGTGGAGAATGCAATGAAGGCACTGGGACAGAAGACCTGTCTCACAAGCAGTGCGAGCGATATTCTGGCGGCGGATCACGTGATCCTGCCGGGGGTCGGAGCCTTTGGCGATGCCATGGCCTGCATCCGCAGGAAGGGGCTGGAGGAGATCATCCGTACCGTCTGTGACAGCGGCGTTCCTTTCCTTGGAATCTGTTTGGGACTTCAGATCCTTTTTGAAGAAAGTGAGGAGAGTCCGGGCGTAAAGGGGCTTTCCATTCTGAAGGGAAGAATTGTCCGTTTTCCCGCAAAGCAGCCGGATTCGTTCCGCAGAGACAACGGGTCTCCGGACGCTTTTCTTAAGGTCCCCGAGATTGGCTGGAATGCGCTGACATATCCGGAGCAGTTTTCCGGAGATTCGGATTCCGATGCGTCAGAAAACCGGCCGGGAAGACTGTTTCAGGGAATTCCGGAGGGGTCGCACGTTTATTATGTACATTCCTATTATCTTCAGGCGAAGGATCCTTCCATTGTGAAGGCAAGGTCGGAATACGGCGTCTCCTTTGATGCCAGCGTGGAAAGCGGCAATGTATTTGCGTGCCAGTTTCATCCGGAGAAATCCGAGAAGGTTGGAATGCAGATCCTGAAGAATTTCCTGGAGGTACGATAAGATGCTGACAAAGAGAATTATTCCTTGTCTGGACGTAAAGGACGGGAGAGTTGTCAAGGGTATTAATTTCGTACAGCTTCGGGATGCCGGAGACCCGGTGGAAGCGGGAGAGGCCTATTCCAGAGCCGGTGCGGATGAACTGGTTTTTCTTGATATTACGGCAACCAGCGATGCGAGAAGCACAGTGACTGAGATGGTGCGGCGCGTGGCCGAGAGGGTCTTCATTCCGTTTACGGTAGGCGGAGGAATCCGTACGACCGAGGACATGAAGGCAATTCTTCGTGAGGGTGCGGATAAGATTTCCGTCAATTCGGCGGCGATCCGGAGGCCGGAGCTGATTTCCGAAGGAGCAGAGAAGTTCGGCAGTCAGTGCATTACGGTAGCCATTGATGCCAGACGCCGCGTGCCGGAGAAGGGAAGAGCCTGGGAGCCGGAGGATGGCTGGACGGTGTATGTGGCCGGAGGACGCGTGGATACCGGGATGGATGCTCTGGAATGGGCAAGGAGGGCTGAGGCGCTTGGCGCCGGAGAGATTCTTCTTACGAGCATGGACTGTGACGGCACAAAGGCGGGCTATGACATTTTGCTGACACGGATGATTTCCGATGC
>HF986592.1:45202-54203 GCA_000431495.1 Firmicutes bacterium CAG:791
CGGAACGAAGGAGCATTTTCTGGAGGCTCTGACACAGGGCGGCGCAGATGCAGCACTTGCTGCTTCTTTGTTTCATTTCAAGGAACTTGAAATTTCTGAGGTAAAACAATATCTGTGGGAGAATCACGTGCCGGTGAGACGGTAGAAGGGAGATTATACATGAT
This sequence comes from Firmicutes bacterium CAG:791, assembly GCA_000431495.1. Classification (GTDB taxonomy): domain Bacteria; phylum Bacillota; class Clostridia; order Lachnospirales; family Lachnospiraceae; genus CAG-791. The sequence continues at coordinate 45,367 of HF986592.1, forward strand.
GGATGATTCGTTGATTCGCAATGAGGTTTGCGGCGATGCACAGCCGAAGCTGGTGCTGCATTTTTTTGAAGAGATCTGCAAAATACCGCATGGCTCTTTTCATGTGCAGGAGCTGAGCGACTGGCTGGTGTCCTTTGCAAAGGACAGAAAGCTTGCTTATACACAGGATAAAGCAGGAAATGTCATCATCTGGAAGGATGCGGCCGAGGGTGCTTCCAGCGATCGCCCGGTGATTCTCCAGGGCCATATTGACATGGTTCTTGAGAAGAGCGATGACTGCCCGCTGGATCTTCTGAAGCAGCATATTCAGCTGAAGAAGGAGGGAGATATTTTATATGCGGAGGGAACGACGCTTGGCGGAGACGATGGAATTGCCGTTGCCATGATGCTTGCCCTTCTGGAGGACGATACCATTGCGCATCCTCCGCTTGAATGTGTATTTACGGTGAATGAGGAGGTTGGTCTCCTTGGAGCGGAGGCTCTGGATGTCTCCGAGCTGAAGGGCCGCCGCATGATCAATCTGGACTCGGAGGATGAGGGTATTTTCACTGTCGGCTGTGCAGGCGGTGCGGAAGAGCACTGCACCTTCCCGATTGTCCGCAAGGAGCACTGCGGCATGATCATGCAGATTGAGATCAGCGGTCTCCTCGGCGGACATTCCGGCGGATGCATCCATATGGGGCGCGCCAATGCGGATATTCTGATGGGGCGCGTGCTGTATAAGCTGGCAGGAAAAATATCCGTTCGTCTTCTTTCCATTGAGGGCGGCTCAAAGGACAACGCAATTCCGAGGAACTGCTGTGCAAAGATTCTTGTGGATTCTGATGTAGATCAGAAGGCTGCGCTTCGCGTTGTAGAGAAGCAGATGGATCAGATTTCTGAGGAATACCGACTGACGGATGGCGGAATTACGTTCCGTGTAAGCTGGGAGGACGCAACCGAGCTTCCGGTGAAGGTGCTTGGAAAGGCGGATACGAAGAAAATCATTGATTTTCTGATGCTGACACCAAACGGCCTGATTGAGCGGGATCCGGTTGACCGTGATCTTCCGCAGACGTCTCTGAATCTGGGAATTCTGAATTCCTCCGAGGATAAGATTACAGCGGTTTATCTGGTTCGCTCGAGCGTCAATTCCCAGAAGAAGTATCTCCAGAAGAAGGTAGAGACTCTGGTGGAGCTTCTCGGCGGAACGACCGAGGTGAAGGGCGCATATCCGGCGTGGGAGAGAGCGGCTTCTTCTCCTCTGTGCGATGAGCTTTCTGCAATTTACGAACGTCTTGCCGGCAAAAAGCCGGTCATTTCCGTGATTCACGGAGGCCTTGAGTGCGGATTGATCGCTGCAGCGATCGGTGAGCTGGACTGCGTGTCCATCGGACCGGATATGGAAGGAATTCATACACCGGATGAGAAGCTCTCGATTGCCTCCACGGAGAGAACCTGGAACTTCCTTCTGGAAGCATTGAAAGAGATCTGAACATGTCAGCAATCGCAAATGACTGGCTTCCGGTCCTGCAGGACGAATTTAAGAAGCCGTATTATAAATCATTGTATTCATTTGTCAGCAAAGAGTATCAGACGCAGACCATTTATCCGCCGGCGCAGGATATTTTCAATGCACTTCACCTGACGCCTCTGGAACATGTGAAGGTCGTGATTCTGGGACAGGATCCGTATCATGAGCCGAAGCAGGCCCATGGCCTGTGCTTTTCCGTTCTGCCGGAGCAGCCTGTGATTCCGCCTTCGCTGATCAACATCTACCGCGAGCTTCACGATGATGTGGGATGCCACATGCCGAACAACGGGTATCTTGTTCATTGGGCGGAGCAGGGAGTTCTGATGCTGAATACGGTTCTGACGGTGCGCGCACATGCAGCGAACTCTCACCATGGAAAGGGATGGGAAGAGTTTACGGATGCGATCCTGAGGGCCGTGAACGAGCAGGACCGGCCGATTGTCTATATGCTGTGGGGCTCGCAGGCTCAGGCGAAGATTCCGATGCTTACGAATCCGAAGCACCTGATTCTGAAGGCACCTCATCCGAGTCCTTTGTCTGCTTACCGCGGCTTCTTCGGCTGCCGCCATTTTTCCAGATGCAATGCGTTTTTACAGGAGCACGGACAGACGCCGATTGACTGGCAGATTCCGGATGTATGAGAGAGGAGAGATATGGAAAAAACACCGTTTATTACCAAAGAAAAGGCGATGGAGATCATCTCCGGACATCCGACCCCATTTCATATTTACGATGAGAAGGGAATCCGGGAAAACTGCAGGGCAGTACAGGAGGCTTTTTCATGGAATCCGGGCTTTTGCGAATATTTTGCCGTGAAAGCAACGCCCAACCCCTATCTGATGCAGATTATGCAGGATTACGGTTTTGGCTTTGACTGCTCTTCGGAGGCAGAGCTTGTACTGTCGGATGCCGTCGGGGCTTCGGGAGACAAAATCATGTTTTCCTCGAACGAGACGCCGGACAGTGAGTATGTGCTTGCAAGAGAGCTCGGTGCCATCATCAATCTGGATGACATTACGCACATTGCAACGCTGGAGAAGCTTTTCGGAGATACCTTCCCGGAGACCATGAGCTGCCGCTACAATCCGGGCGGTGTATTCCGGATGAGCAACGGAATCATGGACAATCCCGGAGATTCCAAGTATGGCATGACGAAGGAGCAGCTTTTTGATGCCTATCGGCAGCTGAAGGCGCACGGCGTGAAGAATTTTGGAATTCACGCGTTTCTTGCCTCTAACACGGTTTCCAATGAATATTATCCGAAGCTTGCGGGAGAGCTGTTTGAGCTCGCAGCTGAGGCACATAAGGAGCTTGACATTCATTTTGCCTTCATCAATCTGTCCGGAGGTGTCGGCGTGGCGTACCGGCCCGAGGAGACACCGAATGACATCCGGAAGATCGGCGAGGGGGTACATCAGGTTTATGATGAGATTCTGGTACCTGCCGGAATGGGCGACTGTGCGATTTATACCGAGATGGGACGCTATATAATGGCTCCTTACGGCGCACTTGTGACAACGGCGATTCACGAGAAGCACATCTATAAGGAATACATCGGTGTGGATGCCTGCGCTGCCAATCTGATGCGTCCTGCCATGTACGGCGCTTATCATCACATCACGGTTCTCGGAAAAGAGAAAGAGCTTTGCGATCATACCTATGATGTGGTCGGCTCCTTGTGCGAGAACAATGATAAATTCGCCGTGGACCGCGCACTTCCGGAGATTGAAATGGGAGATATCCTGTTCATCCATGACACCGGAGCTCACGGCTTCTCCATGGGCTACAATTATAACGGAAGACTCTGGAGCGCCGAGCTTCTTCTGAAGGAAGACGGCTCTGTGCAGGAAATCCGGCGGGCAGAGACTCTGAGGGATTATTTTGCAACTTTTGATCAAACAGAGTTTGCACCGAAGCTTTGCAGGTGATATACTTTAACAGTTCGCTGCGTGCGCATCAGCACTTCCGCGGACTGTGTATGCCGGAGTGGCGGAATGGTAGACGCGACAGACTCAAAATCTGTTTTCTGCGAGGGAGTGAGGGTTCGAGTCCCTTCTCCGGCAGTCTGGGAAAGTCCCGGGGAGATCTCTGAATGGAGATTCTTCCGGGATTTTTTGTATGAAAAAATGCTTTTTTGTGCATGAAAGTGCAGAAATGTTTCGAAATGGATAAGTTTTCGGAATTGTTAATTTATTGTCACAGTTTCATGTTGCACGGCCTATGGCAGAACGATATAATGTAAACGCTTTCAAGGGGAGGGGCATGGAAATGTCCCTTCCGAAAGTGATGTTTTTATGATGATTATAAGCGTTGCATGATGATTCATGAGGAGGATGAAGAAGATGTCGTTTATTGATGGAATTAAGGAACGCGCCAAGAAGGATCTGAAGACCATTGTACTGCCGGAGGCAGAGGATGAACGTACCATCCGTGCGGCGGCAGAGATCCTGAGCAAGAAGCTTGCGAAGCTGATCCTTCTTGGAAATCCGGATCAGATCTATGCAGACGCTAAGGAGTACGGCGTACATGTCAGCGATGCCGTTATCGTTGACCCTCAGAACTGCGGCGAGAAGCTTGATGAGTATGCAAATCTCCTGTATGAGCTCCGAAAGAACAAGGGAATGACTCCGGAAAAGGCAAGAGAAACCATCCTGAAGGACTACACAACGTTCGGTGTTCTGATGGTGAAGAACAACGAGGCAGACGGTCTGGTTTCCGGCGCCTGCCACTCCACGGCAAACACACTTCGTCCGGCTCTTCAGATTCTTCGCACCGCTCCGGATGCCAATGAGGTTTCGGGCTTCTTCATTCTGGACGTACCGAACTGCGAGTACGGACATCACGGAACGTTTATTTTTGCGGATTCCGGACTGAATCAGGATCCGACCTCCGAGCAGCTGGCAGATATTGCCAATGCTTCCTACAAGAGCTATCTGCAGCTGGTTGCAGATGATCCGAAGGTTGCATTTATTTCGCACTCCACAAAGGGCTCTGCGAAGCACCCGCTGGTAGACAAGGTAGTAAATGCAGTCAATATTGCACATGAGCAGTATCCGGACATGGTCTGCGACGGAGAGCTCCAGGTGGATGCTGCAATCGTTCCCGAGGTAGCGGCCTCCAAGGCTCCCGGAAGCGAGGTTGCAGGACATGCCAATATCCTTGTTTTCCCGAATCTGGACTGCGGCAACAATGCATACAAGCTGGTTCAGCGTCTTGCCAAGGCGGATGCATACGGACCGATGCTGCAGGGAATTGCAAAGCCAGTTAACGACCTGTCCCGCGGATGCTTCTGGCAGGATATTGTCGGTGTCGTAGCTCTGACTGCCGTTCAGGCACAGGCTCAGAGATAAGTTAAGGGTTCAGATTGGCACAGCCATCTGCCTCGGAAAGGAACAGTCATGAATATTCTTGTAATCAACTGCGGAAGCTCTTCACTTAAATTTCAGGTTATTGATACGGAGACCAGCGAGTGCATTGCGAAGGGAATCTGCGAGCGTATCGGTATTGATGGTGTGATTACCTATGAAAATCTCCGCGTAAAGAGCGGCAAGATTAAGACAGAGACTCAGATTGAGGACCATAAGAAGGCAATCAGCCTGGTGCTGGATGCTCTGACCGATGCAGGAACCGGCGTGATCAAATCGCTGAAGGAGATCGGCGCAGTCGGACACCGCATTGTTCACGGAGGAGAGAAGTTTACCCGGTCTGTGATCATCGATGAGGATGTCATTGATGCAATCCGTGAGGTTTCGGATCTGGCTCCCCTGCACAACCCGGCGAACCTGACCGGAATTCTTGCCTGCAAGGCGCTGATGCCTGACACGCCGATGGTTGCGGTTTTTGATACTGCATTCCATCAGACCATGCCGGCCAAGGCATATATGTATGCAATTCCGTGGAAGTACTATGATAAGTATAAGATTCGCCGCTATGGCTTCCATGGCACCTCTCACTCCTTCGTTTCCAAAGAGGTTGCGAAGTATCTCGGCAAGAAGCCGGAGGATCTTAAGACCATCGTCTGCCACCTTGGAAACGGTGCATCCGTCTCTGCGGTACAGTATGGCAAGTGCGTAGATACCTCCATGGGTCTGACTCCGCTTGAGGGTCTGATCATGGGAACACGTTCCGGAGATCTGGATCCTGCAGTGGTGGACTATATTGCAGGCAAGGAAGAAATCAGTGCATATGAGGTGGATCAGATTCTGAACAAGGAATCCGGTGTATATGCTCTGTCCGGGGATCTTTCTTCTGACTTCCGTGATCTTTGGAAGGCGAAGCATGAAGGCAACAAGAAGGCTGAGATTGCGCTGGAAGCATGGGCTTACCGCGTGGCAAAATATGTCGGCGCTTATGTTGCAGCAATGAACGGCGTAGATGTGATCTGCTTCACGGCAGGTGTCGGAGAGAATGACTGGGAAGCGAGAGCACTGGTTTATCATTATCTCGGATATCTCGGAATTGAGTTTGACGAAGAGAAGAACGCATCCACGAGAGGAAAAATTGCAGAAATCTCCAGGCCCGGCTCCAGAGTAAAGGTTATGGTATTCCCGACCAACGAGGAGCTCGCGATTGCAAAAGAGACTTACGAGCTGGTAAACGGACAGGCATAAAATGCGGAAGAGAACCGGTGATCGGACAGAAAGTGCTTGACAAGTACTTTGCATCACCATATAATCTGTTTTGCGTGTTCGAAGAATTACGAAGAGTAAGGAGGTGGTACTGATGTCAATTTGCCCTAAGAACAAGTCTTCCAGAAGCCACAGAGATAAGAGAAGAGCTAACTGGAAAATGTCGGCTCCGACTCTTGTTAAGTGCAGCAAGTGCGGCGCATTAATGATGCCTCACAGAGTCTGCAAGAACTGCGGTTCTTACAATAAGAAAGAGATCATTAAGACAGAGGCTTGATGTTTGTACATCGAAACTTCGACCCGGTATGGCCAAGGCTGTACCGGGTTTTCTCGTGTTTGTTGCAAACTGCAGTCATCTTTTGTATCATGTAGTAATGTTCAGCATTGTGGCTTTTTGTGAAAAGAGCTGTATGTCAGGGAACATCTGCTGAATAATTAAGAACGGAAAAAGGCTGGTGAATATGGCTGAGTATGTAAGAGTAGCAGTAGATGCCATGGGAGGCGACAATGCTCCTTTGGAAATCGTAAAGGGAGCAGTCTGCGCGGTCAATGCGAACAGTCAGGTCCGGGTTCTGCTTCTGGGAGATGAGACGGCGGTTCGAACGGAGCTGGCCAGATACAGCTATCCGGAGGATCGCGTCGAAGTCATTCCTACCACAGAGGTGATTGAGATGGCAGAGCCTCCGGTCAATGCGATCCGGACGAAGAGAGATTCCTCCATTGTGCGCGGCATGAAGATGGTGCACGACGGAGAAGCGGATGCCTTTGTGACAGCCGGATCCTCGGGAGCTACGCTGGTCGGAGGGCAGATCATTGTCGGCAGGATCAAGGGAATTGAGAGACCGCCGCTTGCGCCGCTTCTGCCGACGGCAAAGGGCCCTGTTCTTCTGATTGACTGCGGCGCGAATGTCGATGCGAGAGCATCTCAGCTCGTGCAGTTTGCGCAGATGGGTTCCATTTACATGGAGAACGTAATCGGAATCCGGAATCCTCGTGTTGCGCTGTTTAATATCGGCGCTGAGGAGGAGAAGGGCAATGCACTGGTAAAGGAAACCTATCCGCTTCTGAAGGCACTGGACAACATTCATTTTGTCGGCAATATCGAAGCCAGAGATATTCCGGCCGGCGCAGCAGATGTGGTTGTCTGTGATGCGTTTACCGGAAATGCGATTCTGAAGATGTATGAGGGCGTGGCTTCCACACTTCTTGGTGAGATCAAGGGAGCCCTGATGTCGAGCCTGGCAGGCAAGATCGGAGGACTCCTCATCAAGCCTTCACTGAAATCTGTGCTGAAGAAGTTCAGCGTCAGCACCTATGGCGGTGCACCGCTTCTGGGACTTCGGGGACTTGTTGTGAAGACCCATGGAAATTCAAAGGCAATTGAGATTCAGCACTCGATCGAGCAGTGCGTGACTTTCCAGCAGGCGGGAATCAACGAGCAGTTCAAGGACAGGATGCATCTGGTTGACCGGACAAAGAGCAGCCAGGAATAATCGATTACTTAAATATAAGGGGGATCTAAGAACATGAATGAGGATATGAACAAGCTGAAAACCATTATTGCGGATGTGCTGAATGTGGACCCGAATGAGATCACAGCCGACACAACCTTTACGGATGATCTGGGTGCGGATTCACTGGATCTGTATCAGATTCTGATGGGCATTGAGGAAGAATACGGAATCAAGGTTCCGCAGGAGAAGGCAGAGAGCATTTCGACGGTTGGCGAGGCACTGGAGCTGATCCGGAAGGCTACCGGAGATTTGGATTGAACGGAGACAGAAACGGATGACGGAAATGGTGAGACCGGATACCGGTGAACTGGAAAGCAAGATCGGATATACTTTTCAGGACCGGTATCTGCTTGAGTGTGCCCTGACGCATACCTCCTATGCCAATGAGCAGCGTATTCGCAGATACGAGGATTATGAGCGGCTGGAATTTCTGGGCGATGCAGTTCTGGAGATGGTTTCCAGTGAATTCCTGTATGAGAAATATCCGAAGAAGCGGGAGGGCGAGCTGACAAAGATCCGGGCCTCCCTTGTCTGTGAGCCGGCGCTGGCATTCTGCGCCAGAGATATTGATCTGGAGCGCTTTATCCGCCTTGGAAAGGGCGAGGAGGCAGGAGGCGGTCGCGGCAAGGATTCCATTACCTCCGATGTCATGGAGGCGGTGATCGGTGCCATGTATCTGGACAGCAGGGATGTGACGGTACCTCGCAATTTTATTCTGAAGTACGTGCTCTCCGATCTGGAGGGGAAGCTTCTGTTCTACGATGCGAAGTCCATTCTTCAGGAACGGTGCCAGAAGTCGGGCAAGACGGTATCCTATGAAATTCTGAACGAGGACGGGCCCTGCCACGATAAAACCTACACCGCAGGTGTTCTGATTGCCGGAGAGGAGAAGGCCCGCGGAACCGGGCGTTCCAAGAAGGCGGCAGAGCAGGCAGCTGCTTATGCCGTGCTTGTAGACAGTGCACAGAAGAAAACGGTGTGAAGATAACCGGGATTTTTTGCTACAAGGTGACGAATGTATTTAAAAAGTATTGAGATTCAGGGCTTTAAGTCTTTTGCAAACAAAATCAAGCTGGAATTCCATAACGGCTTTACGGCGATTGTGGGACCGAACGGCTCCGGGAAATCCAATGTTGCCGATGCGGTGCGCTGGGTGCTCGGAGAGCAGAGGGTCAAGCATCT
>HF986592.1:54264-56590 GCA_000431495.1 Firmicutes bacterium CAG:791
TTTTGCGGGAACCGAGCTGCGGAAACCGCTGTCCAGTGCATATGTAGCCATTACCTTCGACAACTCGGATCATAAGCTCCCTGTAGACTATCAGGAAGTGACGGTCGCGAGAAGACTTTACCGGAGCGGCGAGAGTGAATATCTCCTGAACAATGTGCAGGTGCGCCTGCGCGATGTACAGGAGCTGTTTTATGATACCGGTATCGGCAAGGAAGGCTATTCCATCATCGGACAGGGTCAGATCGAGAAGATCCTTTCCGACAAGCCGGAGGACCGACGGGAGCTGTTTGACGAGGCTGCAGGAATTGTAAAATTCAAGCGCCGTAAGGAGCTGTCCGTCAAGAAGCTTGAAAATGAAAAGTCGAATCTGATCCGTGTCAATGACATTCTGACAGAGCTGGAGCGCCAGGTCGGTCCTTTGGAGAAGCAGTCCGAAAAGGCTCAGATTTATCTGAAAGCGCATGAAGAACTGAAGAATCTGGATGTCAATCTCTTCCTGATGCAGAACGGGGAGACCATGTCCCAGCTCGAAGATCTGAAGGAGAAGCTCGGCATTGCACAGGACGATCTGAATCGTACGTCTGAGGAATACGAGGAGACGAAGAATTCCTACGAGCAGCTCGGAGGAGAGCTGGAGGAGCTGGATCAGACGATCGAGAATGCCCGCAATGAGATCGCCCGCAGCAATGTGGTTTCCAATCAGCTGGAAACCCAGGTCAAGGTGGCGGAGGAGTCTATTCGCTCCATGAGCGGAAATGCTGAGCATTTCCATACGCGCGAGGAATCGGTCCGGGGCGAGATTGACGAGAAGCAGAAGGAACGGGCACGGATTGCCGAAGGAAAATCCGGTATCGACGAGGAGATGTCGGCACTGGACCGGAACCGAAAGGCGGCACAGACGGAGCTGGAGGAGCTGCAGGAAGAGCAGAGACAGCAAAGCGATGCCATTGACGAGAAGCGTTCTGCTTTGATGGATACGATTGCAAATCGGGGAACCATCAAGGCGAAGCTTGCTGCCATGACAACGCGCAGAGAACAGATCGAAGTCAGAAAATCAGAGCTGACCTCCAGACTGGTCCGTGCGTCCAGCGATGAAGCGGAGCATGACCGTGAGCTGGAGCGTCTTCGCTCCGTCTTTGAGAAGGTTGCCGGTGAAGCGGCAGATCTTGGAGATCGCCAGAAGGTTCTGGAACAGAAGATTGCAGAGAAAAAGAGCGAACTGTCTGCGGCGGATGAAAGGCTTCGCTCCACCGAGGTGGAATATCATCAGGAGAAGTCGAAGCTGGATGCTCTTGCGAACCTGACGGAGCGCTATGAGGGCTTTGGCGGCAGCGTCAAGCGTGTCATGGAGCAGAAGGATCGCGAGCCCGGTCTTATCGGTGTTGTTGCGGATCTTGTCAAGACAGAGCCGAAGTACGAGACAGCCATTGAGACAGCACTCGGCGGCAGCATCCAGAACATTGTGACGAACGATGAAGCTACGGCCAAGCGTATGATCGGCCTTCTGAAGAGAGAAAAGGCGGGACGTGCGACCTTCCTTCCGCTTACTGCCATTCGGAACAGTCAGGGCTTCAATATGATGGGAGCACTCAAGGAGCGCGGCGTCGTAGGGCTCGCAGATACGCTGGTGCATACGGCGCCGGAGTACCGGGATGTGGCACGTTCGCTTCTTGGCAGGGTTCTTGTGGTAGATCAGTACGATCATGCGGTTGAAATTTCCAGGAAATATCAGCAGAAGATCCGTATGGTAACCCTTGAGGGCGAAATGTTCATGCCGGGCGGAGCGATCAGCGGAGGCATGTTCCGCAGCAGCTCCAATCTGCTGGGACGCCGCCGTGAAATCACGGAGCTGGAGAAGCGCACAAAGGAACTGAAGGCTTCCATGGAGAAGCTGGAGGAGAGCATTTCTTCCTGCAAGGAAGAGAGAAACCGGATGCGGGCCGAGCAGGAAACCATCCGTGTGCAGCTTCAGGCGAAGTTCATCGAGCAGAATACCGCGAGAATGAACATCAATGCCGAGGAAGAACGGAAGAAGGAATCGGCGGAAGGCTATGATGCTCTTCGGGAAGAGAATGCGTCCATTGAAGAGAAGAAGCATGACCTCGATCTTGAGGAAGCGGCAATCCGCGATGAGCTGGCAAATTCCGAGAAGCTGGAGGCAGAGAACAACGCGTCCGTTGAGGAAATGACGAAAAAGCTGGCAGAGCTTCGGCTTCACGAGGATGAGAAGCAGGCGGTTGTCCAGAAGTGGGATGTTGAGATCCAGAAGAAGCGCCAGAAGCAGGAATTTGAGGAGCAGGAGCTTGCACGTGTGGACAGCGAGCTG
>HF986592.1:56613-61286 GCA_000431495.1 Firmicutes bacterium CAG:791
CCCCCCCCCCCCCGCCTGTCCATGGAGCTGAATGAAATTCTGGAGAGCATCCGCCAGGGAACGGTGGCCATCGAAGATAAGAAGAAGAACATCGAAACGCTGAAGGAAACCATAGAGAGTGCTCGGGCCAATCTGGAAGAGAAGCAGTCCTTGCTTGAGGAGAGCCAGAAGAAGAAGGCGGAGCTTTCCGGCAAACAGAAGGAAAGCCTGAATGCGCGTGAAGCGCTTTCGGAAGAAAAGACCAGACTGGACAAGGAAGTGTTCCGTCTGGGAGAATTGAAAAAGAAATCCGAGGAAGCGATCGAACGGCAGATCAGCTACCTTTGGAATGAATATGAGCTGACGCCTTCACAGGCGGCTGAAATGCGAAACGAGGACATGACCGATCTTCCCGGAATGAGAAGCCGGGCGGAGGAGCTGAAGAAACAGATTCGTTCTCTGGGAAATGTCAACGTCAATGCGATTCAGGAGTACCAGGAGGTGAAGGAGCGGTATACCTTCCTGAAGAATCAGCATGACGATCTGATTGCCGCAGCACAGTCGCTGGAGAAGATCATCGAGGAACTGGACGTGCAGATGCGCAGGCAGTTCAAGACGCAGTTTGCAAGAATTCAGACGGAGTTTGACAAGGTATTCAAGCAGCTGTTCGGCGGCGGCTCCGGTAAGCTGGAGCTGATGGAGGATGCGGACATTCTGGAAGCAGGTGTTCGTGTGATCGCGCAGCCGCCGGGCAAGAAGCTCGTCAATATGATGCAGATGTCGGGCGGAGAGAAATCGCTTACGGCAATTTCACTTTTGTTTGCGATTCAGAATCTGAAGCCTTCGCCGTTTTGTCTTCTCGATGAGATCGAGGCTGCACTGGATGAGAACAATGTGGTGCGGTATGCGGACTATCTGCGTAAGCTCACGGACAATACACAGTTTATTGTGATCACGCACCGCCGCGGAACGATGGACCGGGCGGACCGGCTGTACGGCATTACCATGCAGGAAAAGGGAGTTTCAACCCTGGTTTCTGTCAGCCTGATTGACGAGAAGGATCTGGCATCATAAAGAAAAGCCGCAGGCTGCGGCAGGAAGGACAGAATTCGGATGGCAGACGAAGAGAAAAAGGTTGGTTTTTTTGCCAGATTGAAAAGCGGTCTGACGAAGACCCGTGACAATATTGTTGCCGGGATGAACCGTGTTTTCCTGGGACACACTTCGATTGATGATGATTTCTACGAGGAGCTGGAAGAGATCATGATCATGGGTGACATGGGTGTCCAGACCACGGACCGGATTCTGGAGCAGCTCCGCACGCAGGTGAAGGAGCTTCACATCAAGGAGCCGGTCAAATGCCGGGATCTTCTGATTGAGGATATCCGCGGTCAGATGCAGGTGGATGAGCATGCGTATGATTTTGAAAACGGTCCGTCGGTTGTGCTTGTGATCGGCGTCAACGGCGTCGGCAAGACGACCTCGGTCGGCAAGCTTGCGGATATTTATAAAAGGCGGGGTAAAAAGGTTCTGATTGCTGCGGCGGATACCTTCCGCGCGGCAGCCTATGATCAGCTGAAGGTCTGGTCGGAGCGCGCCGGTGTTGAAATGATTGCGGGCGCAGAAGGAGCGGATCCTGCAAGTGTTGTTTACGATGCGGTGAACGCAGCGAAGGCAAGACACGCGGATATTCTGCTGTGTGATACGGCGGGACGCCTTCATAACAAGAAGAATCTGATGAACGAGCTGGAGAAGATCGGCCGGATCATCTCACGGGAGTTTCCGGAAGCAAAAAGGGAGAACCTTGTTGTGCTGGATGCTGCGACCGGGCAGAATGCATTGCAGCAGGCAAGAGAGTTTTCTCAGGTCACGGATCTGACCGGAATTGTTCTGACCAAGATGGACGGCTCTTCCAAGGGCGGAATCGCCATCGCGGTACAGTCAGAGCTTGGAATTCCGGTAAAGTTCATTGGCGTCGGAGAGCATCTGGAGGATTTGCAGCGCTTTGATCCGGATGAATTTGTAAAGGCACTGTTTGATTCCGGAGAGGTAGAAGATTCCGAAGAGATCCGGGAGGAAAGCAGTCCGGAGCCTTTGACTGTTCCGGAACCGGAAAAGGAAGAGGCTGCGGCGGCAGAGGAAGATGAGACGGATCCCTGGGCATTCTTTGCATCCATGCAGGATGCAAAAAACGGCCGGTGATTTTATGGGCCCGGATACGGTGCGGACATCATGAGCAGGATGGAAAAACGAGACAGGAACAGCAGAAAGGCAGATAACAGGAAGGGAGACGCAGGCGGGAAAACGAACCGCGTCCGCGCACATTTCTGGTATATGGCAAATATTGTACTGCTGTGCAGTGTGACACTTCTTGCGCTGGCAGGATCGGTGCTGTTTTTTCTGCAGACCCGAAATGCCGTGAAGGAGAAAAACGAGCTGGCGGACCGTCTGGAGGCGGTGGAGGGGGATCGAAAAACTCTTTACACCGAGGATGAAGTCAGGGAGAAGGTGGAGCAGGCCAAAAGCGGTGCGGGCGAAGCCGAGCGGCGCAAAATTCTGATGCAGATTCAGTCGGATATGGAATCCGGGGGAAGCACGGCTGCCATGCTCCGCGGATTGTTCTCGAATGACCTTGTTGTGGTCAGCGGAGGAAAATATTATTTTTATCCGATTCTGCATTCTGTCTCGAAGAATGCGTTTCAGTCTGAGGATTTTTCGCTCAGCGATGACGGAAGGCTGCAGTACACCGGAAAAGACAAGGTGACCCTTCAATCCGGGGTTGAGGTATCGGAGAAAAACGGCGACATCGACTGGAATCTGGTTTCGGAAGATGACATTGCCTTTGCCATGGTGTGTGCCGGCGGCCGGCTTACTTCTGACGTCGATGGGAAGGAAGCCGGATCGATTGTTGTGGATGAAAAGCTGAAGGATAATGTCAGCGGCGCGTATGAAGCGGGGCTCAATGCAGGTGTGTATTACGTTCTCGGGGCAGCCTCGGAAGAAGAAGCGGAGGAGGAAGCAGAGCGCCTGATTCAGCATCTGGAGCCGGTTCACAGTATGCTGACCTATCCGGTTGCTGTCTGGGTGAACGTCCCTGCGGAAACCGACCGGACAGCGGGGCAGAGCAGGGCAGACTGGACCGGATATGTGCTTTCCTTCTGTGAGAGCCTGGAGGAAGCCGGGTATCAGCCCATGATTTACGGAAATCTGGCGTCCTTTGTGATGATGCTGAATATGGAAGATCTGGAAAAATACGACAAGTGGATCAGCAATCCGGGAGCCGGACTGTACTTTCCGTATCAGTTCAGCATGTGGCAGTATTCCACAAGCGGCACCGTGCATGGCATTTCCACCGAGGTTGGACTGGATGTAAGTCTTTCCGTCGGGTGATAAACAGGCTTTCTGCAGAGCCTGGTGAAGATCTTCCGGCAGGGGGGCAAGTGTCAAGAAAAAATACTTGACACTTACCTCCCTGCCTTGTATGATAAACAAGTTGTTATGCGGCGTTACATCGGCTGCGGACAGAAGGTGAGGGAATGGAGCAGATCGTAGAGCAGGGAATGTTATATGACTTTTACGGGCCGCTTCTTACGAAGCACCAGCAGGAGGTGTATGAGCTGGTGGTTTATCAGAATCTTTCACTGAATGAAATTGCGGAGCAGAAGAATATCAGCAAGCAGGCCGTTTCGGATCTGATCCGGAGGGCTACGACGCAGATGCGCGGCTATGAGAAGAGTCTTGGAATGATCGAACGATTCCGGAGAATTCAGAAAAGCTGTGAGAGACTTCTTGAGGAAGCGGACAGGCTGCAGGACTGCGCTGAGGCAGAAAAGCTCCGGAGGATTGCACAGGAGATTCGCACGGAACTGTAGAACCGGAAGGGAAGCAGATCTGCTGCAGGATACAGACTATGGCATTTGAAAGTTTATCGGAGAAACTGAATCGGGCATTTTCCAAGCTTCGCGGGAAGGGCAAGCTGACGGAGAAGGATGTCCAGGAAGCGCTGAAGGAAGTGAAGATGGCGCTTCTGGAGGCGGACGTCAACTTCCGCGTCGTGAAGCAGTTCGTTGCATCCATTCAGGAGCGGGCAATCGGATCCGAGGTGATGAACGGGCTGAACCCGGCACAGCAGGTTGTCAAGATCGTCAATGAAGAGATGATCCGCCTGATGGGCTCGGAAACCACGGAGATCGCGTTTCAGCCGGGCAAATCGGTCACCGTGATCATGATGGCAGGTCTTCAGGGCTCCGGTAAAACAACCACCGCATCCAAGCTTGCAGGCAAGCTGAAGCTGAAGGGAAAGAAGCCCCTTCTGGCAGCACTTGACGTTTATCGTCCCGGTGCAATCCGGCAGCTTCAGGTAAACGGAGAAAAGGTTGGCGTTCCTGTTTTTGAAATGGGGGATTCCAAAAGCCCTGTAGACATTGCAAAGGCAGCTCTTGCACATGCGGAGAAGAACGGAAACGACGTTCTGTTTCTGGATACCGCCGGACGTCTTCAGATTGATGATGACATGATGGCGGAGCTCCAGCAGATCAAGGAAGCGGTTACCGTTCACCAGACCATTCTGGTTGTGGACGCGATGACCGGTCAGGAGGCTGTCAATGTGGCGAAGACCTTTGATGAGAAGGTCGGCGTAGACGGCGTGATCCTTTCCAAGATGGACGGCGATACGAGAGGCGGGGGGGGGCCTT
>HF986592.1:61332-66533 GCA_000431495.1 Firmicutes bacterium CAG:791
GGCAAGCCGATTCTCTATGTCGGCATGGGAGAAAAGCTTTCCGATCTGGAGCAGTTTTATCCGGACCGCATGGCATCCCGCATCCTGGGAATGGGAGATGTCCTGACTCTGATTGAGAAGGTACAGGAGAATCAGACGGAAGAGGATGAGCAGAAGAGCCGCGATATGGCTTCGAAGCTTGGCAAAGGGAAGTTTGATTTCAATGACTATCTTGAGAGCATGAACCAGATGCGCAAGATGGGAGGCCTGTCCAGCGTGATGGGAATGCTCCCCGGAATGGGCATCAGTAAGGAGCAGCTCGACGGGGCCATCGATGAGAAGAAGATGGCACGGATGGAAGCCATTGTTTTATCCATGACACCGGAGGAGCGTGCGAATCCAAAGCTTCTGACACCGCAGCGCAAGTACCGGATCGCCAGAGGCTCCGGAAACGATATTGCGGACGTCAACCGCTTCATCAAGCAGTTCCGTCAGATGCAGGATATGGTGAAGAAGATGGGCGGCATGAAGAAGCGCCGTCACGGAAATCCCTTCGGCGGCATGCCGGGCGGATTTGGAGGAATGGGCGGTTTCCGCGGAGGACGCGGTGGATTCCCGTTCGGTTAACAGGGTAACTACAGACAGCAGATCTGTCTGCGTTGCATGACACGGAGAGCCGCAGCGGTACAGGCTGCACCGGCGCGAAGAGGTCAGATAGATATTTATTCATATATATTTTATTTTGAGGAGGAAATTATCATGGTAAAGATCAGACTTGCAAGAATCGGTGAGAAGAAGGTTCCGATTTATCGTATCGTTGTTCAGGAGGCTTCCTGCCCTCGTAACGGAAAGACCATTGATTCCATCGGCTATTATGATCCCAACACAGAGCCTGCAACCATCCGCATCGATGCAGAGAAGGCAAATGAGTGGGTTAAGAAGGGTGCACAGCCGACCGATGTTGTGAAGAAGCTGATGAAGAACGCAGCGAAGGCCAACTGATTCGTATCCTTTGCAAACAGTGTCTGACAACTGAGAAAGAGGGATTCGATGATGAAGGAACTGGTCGAAGTGATCGCAAAGGCGCTCGTGGAACACCCGGACGAGGTTGCGGTCAGAGAAAGAACCGAGGGAAAGGTCATCAAGGTTGACTTGTATGTCGCTCCCGCGGACATGGGAAAGGTCATCGGACGTCAGGGACGGATTGCCAAGGCAATCCGGGCTGTTGTCAAGGCGGCTGCGACCCGTGAAGACGTGGCAGTTGATGTAAACATTGATTCCACGGATTTACTGAAGGAAGATGATGCGTTATGACGGATCGCTTTCAGGTTGGCGTCATTGCCAGTACGCATGGAGTGCGCGGGGATGTCAAGGTTTTCCCGACAACCGATGATCCGGCAAGGTTTCATCGGTTGAAGAAGGTGTTTCTGACCTTCCGGGGAACCACCTCGGAGCATACGGTGAGCGCGGTGCGTCTCCAGGGGAAGTTTGTGATCCTGCATCTTTCGGGAATCGACAGCCCGGAGGAGGCACGGCTTTACCGGAACCTTCCGCTGATGATTGACCGTGCAGATGCGATGCCTCTTCCCGAGGGAAGATGGTACATTCCGGATCTCATCGGAATGAAGGTGCTGGAGGAGGACGGAAGTGTTCTCGGAACACTGACCGATGTCCTGCAGACCGGAGCCAATGATGTGTATGAAGTTCGGACGGAGGACGAGGAGAGCATTCTGATTCCTGCCATTCGTGACTGCATTCTTGAAGTCAGTGTGGAGGAGCAGGTCATGACGGTTCACCTTCTGCCCGGGCTCAGGGATTTACAGAAGAAATGAATTTTCACATTCTTACGCTGTTTCCGGAGATGGTCATGAATGGCCTGAACACCAGCATTCTGGGCCGGGCAATGGCACAGAAACTGATACAGGCGGAAGCGGTTAACATCCGTGACTATACGACCAACCGTCACGGGAAGGTCGATGACTACATCTACGGAGGCGGTGCAGGACTTCTGATGCAGGCGCAGCCTGTGTATGACGCCTGGAAGGCAGTGGAGGAGAAGATCGGGAAGGAGAAACGGACCCGGGTCGTGTATCTGACACCGGTGGGCCGCACCTTTGACCAGAAAATGGCAGAGGAGTTCTCGAAAGAAGAAGATCTGATTCTTCTGTGCGGGCATTACGAAGGAATTGATGAACGTGTCATTGAGGAAATTGTGACGGATCCGGTTTCCATCGGTGATTTCGTTCTGACGGGAGGTGAGCTCCCGGCAATGATGATTGTAGATGCCGTATCCAGGCTGGTTCCCGGTGTTCTTGGCAACGGGGTTTCGGCGGAAACCGATTCTTTCCAGGATGGACTTCTGGAGTATCCGCAGTATTCCAGACCGGAGGAATGGAACGGGAGAAAGGTCCCGGATATTCTGCTGTCCGGAGATCATGCAAAGGTCGATGCATGGAGACTGGAGCAGTCCCTGCTTCGTACCAAAGCCATCCGCCCGGATCTGTATGAGGCATGGAAATGTGCTCATCCGGAGGAGCCTCCGAAAAAGAAGCGGAAGAAAACTTGCATGTCCTAATGCAATATGGTATTATAACAGGCGCTGTGTTTTAGCGCAGAAGAAACAATATGTCAGGAGATGGTCCTCTGCCGGGGAACGAACGGGATCAGGAAAGCCCGCAGGAAGCGTTTCACGAAGCCTTTGCAAAGGCGGGAGAACGGATAAGAACATCCGGAAAAGGAGAAAGAAAATGAGCATTATCAGCGAAATCGAAGCAGCCCAGAAGAGAGAAGTATCCGAGTTCAATGTTGGTGATACCGTTCGTGTTCACAACAGAATTGAGGAAGGAAAGCGTTCCAGAGTACAGATTTTTGAGGGAACTGTTCTGAAGATCCAGGGCGGCGGAAGCCGGAAGACCTTTACCGTTCGCAAGGAGTCCAGCGGAATCGGCGTCGAGAAGACATGGCCGCTGTATTCTCCCAACGTTGAGAAGGTAGAAGTGGTTCGTTATGGTAAGGTAAGAAGAGCGAAGCTGAACTATCTGAGATCCTTAAGCGGCAAGAAGGCTAAGGTTAAGGAGCAGATCCGCTGATTATCCGGAAAGACGGATTCTTTCGGAAAGGCCGCACTGGTTAGACAGTGCGGCCTTTCTTTTTCAGAAAGATATTTCACAAAGGTACAATACTATGCGCAGAAAACGGAAACGCAGCCGTTATTCATCCGGCCTTTCATTTTACGAGGATAAGAATACCGTCAATACAAGCCGAATCGCGGAGGCGCTTTTATGGGTTTCCTATACGGTGATTGCATTGTTCCTGGCGGTCATCTGTTTCCGCAGCTTCGGGTTTCGGATCGGTGTTCTCGGCGGCTCCATGGAGCCGGGAATTGTACAGGGACAGAATGTTCTGGTGAATAAGCTGGCTTACCGTATGTCGACTCCGCAGAGAGGCGATGTTGTCGCCTTTTATCCGGGAGGAGATGATAAGATGCATCCCTCGGTAAAGCGGGTGGTGGCGATTCCCGGAGATTCGGTACAGATTCTGAACGGAGTTCTTCTTGTGAATGGAATTCCCTGCTCCTATTCGGATGGCTATTCCTCCATCTCGGAGGCAGGGCTGGCGGCTGATATGGAAATTCTTGAGGACAGCCAGTATTTTGTGATGGGAGACAATCCGGAAGACAGCGAGGATTCCCGGTCGGCAGGAATCGGAACCGTTCAGGATGAAGATATCATCGGAAGTGTATGGCTTGCGCTTCCTGCAGACGGCTCCCGTCTTCATCGGGTGGAATAAGCAAACAGGCAGAAAGAAAAGAGGAATGACAATGGATTACCAGTGGTATCCCGGACATATGACAAAGGCAAAGCGGATGATGCAGGAAAACGTGCGTCTGGTGGATCTGGTAATTGAGATTCTCGATGCCCGCGTTCCGCTTTCCAGCCGCAATCCGGATGTGGATCAGCTTGCACAGGGGAAGCAGCGAATGATCATCCTCAGCAAGGCGGATCTTGCGGATCCGGAGCTGACAGCGGAATATGTGAACTATTTTACGGAAAAGAAGATCGAAGCGATTGCGCTGGATGCCAGAACCAGAAAGGCAAACACACAGATCATGAAGGCCCTTTCGAAGATCACGAAAGAGAAAAAGGAACGTGATCAGAAGAGAGGAATCCGGAACCGTCCGGTTCGTGCCATGATCTGCGGAATTCCGAATGTCGGAAAATCGACCTTCATCAATTCTCTCTCCGGAAGGTCCAGTGCCAAAACCGGAAATAAGCCCGGAGTCACGAAGGGCAAACAGTGGATTTCGTTTGCGGGACTGGAGCTTCTGGATACCCCCGGAATTCTCTGGCCGAAATTTGAGGATCAGAATGTCGGTGTGCGGCTTGCTCTGGTCGGATCGATCCGCGATGAAATTCTGGACGAGGAGGATCTTGCCAGACGGCTTCTTGAAATTCTGCTTCGTCGATATCCATCGCTGTTGAGGGACAGATATTTTGTCTCTGATGATGCAAAGGATGCGGTGGAGATTCCGGAGCAATCTGAGTATAATGACAGGGAGCTGCATGAAATTCTGGTGCAGATTGCAGCGGTAAGAAATCTTCTGAGAAGCGGCGCTGAGCCGGATCCGGTGCGTGCGGCGCATCTTCTTCTGGATGATTTCCGATCCGGGAGAATCGGAAGAATCACCTTGGATGAGCTGCCGGAAGCGGCGAATGAGACGGAAGAATAACAAAAGGGCACGGAAAGAGAACAGACGATGAAGAACACAGGAAAGACAATCTTGCACACAGTAATCTGGTTTGCGGCAGTCGTTGCACTGTCATGGTTTCTGATTACCTTTGTGGCGCAGAGAACGGATGTGAACGGAACTTCGATGGTACCTACGCTGGAGGACGGCGATCAGCTGATCGCTGACAAGCTGAGCTATCATTTCCGGGATCCGGAGCGGTTCGATATTGTGATCTTTCCTTATCAGTACGCCGCGAATACCTATTTTATCAAGCGTGTGATCGGACTTCCCGGAGAGCGCGTCCGCATCGATGAGCAGGGGAATATTTTTATCAACGACGAACTTCTGAAGGAAAGCTACGGTTATGAAAGGATGGAGTATGCGGGTCTTGCTGCTGAGGAAATTCAGCTGGGGGACGATGAGTATTTTGTTCTTGGAGACAATCGAAACGTGTCGGAGGACAGCCGGTATCCCGATGTCGGCAACATTAAGC
>HF986592.1:66615-69263 GCA_000431495.1 Firmicutes bacterium CAG:791
ATTTGGCCTTCTGACAGACAGGTAAGTCTTACAATGCGATACGATACGATGAACTCGGCGAGGTATCAATTTGACGAAGAAAGAAGAAGCACAGGCAAAGAGAGAAGAGAAGCTTCGGCTTGAGAGAGAACGGGTTGCGGGAATGCGCTCCTTTGAGAGGGAGGCGGTGGGGATACTTCTTGGCGGGATTATGCTGCCGGAAGGGTTCCTCATCTGCGGCATCGATGAGGCAGGGCGAGGTCCGCTTGCCGGACCGGTTGCAGCCGGTGCCTGTATTCTGCCTCCGGATCATGACATTCTGTATCTGAATGACTCCAAGAAGCTCTCTGCCAGGAAGAGAGAGGAGCTTTATGACATCATTACCAAAGAGGCACTCGCTTATTGCGTGGGGCTGTCTTCTCCGGAACGAATTGATGAAATCAATATTCTTCAGGCAACCTACGAGGCGATGCGGAAAGCGATTGCCGGCCTGAAGGTTCTGCCGGATGCATTGGTCAATGATGCAGTGACCATTCCGGAGGTGGAGCTTCCCCAGGTTCCTGTCATTAAGGGAGATGCGAAGTGCCTGTCCGTTTCCGCGGCGTCCATTCTTGCCAAGGTGACGAGGGACCGGATCATGGAGGAAGCGGATCTTCAGTATCCGGAATACGGCTTTGCTGCGCATAAAGGATACGGAACCAGGGCACACATTGAAGCACTGAAGAAATACGGCCCCTGCCCGATTCACAGAAGAAGCTTCATCACGCATTTTGTTTCGGATTCCGGTTCAGATGGCTGATCGGATTTACGATCACCGGAGCAGTACAAAGGGAAACGTATGAGAAATTTGCGGTCAGAGGGAAACGCAGGAGAGCGGATCGCCGGTCTGTTTCTGGAGCAGCACGGCGTCCGGATTCTGGAACGGAATTTCCGCAGCGGCAGGCAGGGAGAGATCGATCTTATCGGTTTTGACCAGGATACGCTGGTGTTCTTTGAGGTGAAGCTGCGCAGATCGGAAAGGTGCGGTACCCCGGAGGCTGCGGTTACGTACTCCAAACAGAAGACCATTTGCCGGACAGCCGATTATTATCGTTTTCTTCACCGGATATCAGAAAACTGCCCCATTCGCTTCGACGTGGTTGCCATCAGGCGGTCGGGAGCGAATGGGGCAGCTGTGCACTGGATCCGGAATGCATTTCCTTATCACAGATAAATCCAATCAGAAACTCAAATCATAAATCAATCAGAAATCCGTGTTCTCCAGCTCCATCTTCTCAAATTCTGTCTGCTCATTCTTATTGAATTTCGCAAGAAGCTCATGAATCTTGGTGGTCGATGTCGTCATGTCGGAAATGGAGGCGTCATGATTGAAGAAATCAATGATGTTCGCCAGATACTTGCCCATTCCGGCAGCGGAGAACCAGGGCCTGTCCTGAAGCTCTTCCGGCTGCCAGGTAAGGTTTGATGTAATGACGAGATCAAAATCTCCCTGCTCGTAGGCCTTATCAAAGCCCTCCAGACCGTCGGTGAAAAGGCCGAAGGTTGCACAGAGGAAGACACGTCCCGCATTCATCTTCTTCAGCTGTCTTGCGGTATCCAGAATACTGCCGCCGGAGGAAATCATATCGTCCATGACGATCACATCCTTTCCGGCAAGGTCGCTTCCCAGAAACTCATGGGCAACAATCGGGTTCTTTCCGTTTACAATGCGGGAGTAATCACGACGCTTATAGAACATACCGGTATCTGCGCTGATGACGCCGGCAAAATAAACCGCGCGATCCAGAGCTCCCTCATCCGGGGAAATGACGACAAAATGCTCCTTGTCCAGAATTACGTCCGGGAACGCATGGATGATGGCCCGGAGGAACTGATAGGGCGAAATAAAATTATCGAAATTCGCAAGCGGAGCCACGTTCTGGATTCTGGGATCGTGAGCATCGAAGGTGATAAAATTCTTGACTCCGAGATCCACCAGCTCACGGAACATGTTCGCAGCGTCAAGGGATTCGCGTCCGGATCTCTTGTGCTGTCTGCCCTCGTACAGGAAGGGCATGATAACAGAAATACGGGAGGCCTTCCCGTTGATGGCTGCCACAATTCTCTTCAGATCCTGAAAATGATCGTCAGGTGACATGTGGTTGATGAAGCCGTTCATCTTATAGGTCAGGGAGTGATTGGTAACATCGGTGAGAATGAAAATATCCTTGCCGCGGCAGGAATCCACAATCACGCCCTTGCCTTCGCCGGTGCCGAAGCGAACGCATTCCGCGTGCATCCGGTAATCGTCGCGGACATAGCCCTCAAAGGCGGTATCCGTCTTCGCAACATTGTCATAATGCTTCCGGAAGGATACCAGATAATCATTGACTTCTTTCCCCAGAGCCTCGGCAGAGGGAAGAACGATAAGCTCAAGCGGAGCCACCGGAATGCGGCGCTCCAGCTTCTGGTGCAGCTGAAGATCAGACATGAACATACTCCTTGTATTCATCAATGCAAAGGTTTTGCCGATCCCGGATCTCTGAAAATGAAATCTGCGATCAGGCCGGCCATCAGGCCAATAAGCAGATTACATTGTACTTTCAATACAGAGAAACCGCAAGCAATTACGCAGTTTTACACAGTAAGGAGATTTTGTAGTGAATTGCTAAACGAAGTTCCACTCGCAA